>PIVY01000059.1 GCA_003353795.1 bacterium | reverse complement strand
ACTGCCGTCCGGTCTGCCCGGCGCGGACGCCGCGGGCCGCCAACTGCACATTCTTCGCCTGCGCCGCCGCCGCCGAAGAAGCCGGCTTCCGCCCCTGCCGGCGTTGCCGCCCCGACACCTCGCCCGGCACTCCGGCCTGGTCCGGCACCAGCGTCACGGTGAACCGCGCCTTGCGGCTCATCGACGGCGGTGCCCTCGAGGACGCCGGCGTCGAGGACCTGGCCGCCCGCCTCGGCGTGGGCGACCGCCACCTGCGCCGCCTGTTCGTCGAACACCTCGGCGCCTCTCCACTCGCGGTGGCCCACACCCGACGGGCCCACTTCGCGAAACGGCTCATCGAAGAGACCACGTTGCCCATGCAGCAGGTCGCCCTGTCCGCCGGTTTCCAGAACACGCGCCGCTTCAACGCCGCCATCAGTCGGGCCTTCCAGCGCACGCCCAGCGCCATCCGCAAGGCGGTGGGAGAGCCGGCCGCGCGAGACGCCGAGGGCTTCGTCTCCCTGCGACTGACCCACCGCGAACCGTTCGACTGGGCCGCCCACCTCGAATTCCTCCGCCCCCGAGCCCTGCCCGGCGTGGAGCAGATCACCGCGGCCAGCTACCGTCGCACCGTGGACCTCGAGGGGTTCACCGGCATCATCGAGATCGACCGCGATCCGAAGGGCGGCGCGCTTCGCCTCCGCGCACCCATTGCGGCCGCACCCCTCCTGGCCACCCTGGTCGAACGCGCCCGCCGCCTCTTCGACCTCGACGCCGACCCGGTGGCCATCGCCGAGTTGCTGTCCGCCGACCCGTGCTTGGCCCCGCTCCTGCGCCGCTACCCGGGCATCCGCGTCCCCGGCGCCTGGGATCCGTTCGAGACCTCGGTCCGCGCCATCCTCGGCCAGCAGGTCACCGTCACGGGCGCCACCAGCCTGGCCGGTCGGCTCATCGAGCGTTACGGCCGCCCGCTTCCGGGCCACGACCTCCGGCTCTTTCCCCGCCCCGTCGACCTCCTCGACGCCGACATCGCCGGCCTCGGCATGCCCGGCGCCCGCGCCGAGACCATCCGCACCGTGGCCCGGGCCGTGCACGACGGCGAGCCCGTCCTCGATCCGGCCCGCGATCTCGACGAGGCCGTCGACCGGCTCACCGCGCTGCCCGGCATCGGCGACTGGACCGCCCAGTACGTCGCCATGCGCGCCCTCCAGGAACCCGACGCGTTTCCCGCCGGCGATCTCGGCCTGCGCAAGGCCCTGGCCACCGGCGACAAACCCGCCTCCGCTGCCGTCGTGCGCCGCCTCTCGGAACCGTGGCGCCCCTGGCGCGCCTACGCCGCCATGCTGCTCTGGAGAAAGGACCTCTCATGACCGCCTCGAAGAGCCACGCCACCCTCGACACGCCCATCGGCGCGATCCATCTCGCGGCCAGCGCGGCCGGCCTCACCCACGCGGTCTACCCCACCCGTGATCATGGCCGGCCGTCAGGTGACGGCACCCTGGAAGCCGCGGCCATCATCGCCGAGACGTCCCGTCAACTCCGCGAGTACTTCGCCGGCCGGCGGCACGACTTCGACCTGCCGCTGGCGCCCGAAGGAACGGAGTTCCAGCTCGCCACCTGGCGCGCGCTGCAGACCATCCCGTTCGGCGAGACCATCTCCTACGCCGACCTGGCCGCCCGCGTCGGCCGGCCCAGAGCCGCGCGTGCCGTGGGCGCCGCCAACGGCGCCAACCCCATCTCGGTCATCGTTCCCTGCCACCGGGTGATCGGCAAGAACGGCACCCTCACCGGCTACGCCGGAGGCGTGGACACGAAGCAAACATTGTTGACGCTGGAGCAACGAGCCCAAGCGGCCGGTTGAGGAGACCCGGCCCATACCCTAGAATCTCCCGGTCCGACGCAGTCGACTCGATCGGGGAGAGGCCATGGGACTCGCCCGCCGCTGGCGGATCTATCTGGTGTGCGCCGCGGGCCTGATCACGGCCCTCGTCGCCTACCGGGCCCAGTGGACCTATTCGGAGTGCCCGCCCACGTTCGCCGCCGAAGCCCTCGCCTACCCCGTCACTCTCGACACCTACCAGGCGGCCTCACCCGAACGCCTCCGTTTCATAGCCGAGAGCTGGCCGCCCGGCGCCGTCGTCACCATCACCGACGCCGGCGGCACCGACCACGTGGTCACCCTGGTCATGCGCGAGGGCAAGGCCGCGATCATCCTCGCCGGCATCGGCGGACTCGCCTTCCTTGCCACGGCGGTGTTCTTCTTCGCCCCGCGCGCGCACCGGCCAGGCCTGGGCGGGTTCTTCTGGATCTCGTTCCTCTACGGCGTGGCGATCATGGTCGGCGGCGTGTTCTTTCCGCGTACGACCCCCGTGGCGACCGCCGCCTTCGGAATGGTGCAGATCGGCTGCCTGGCCACGTTGCCCGCAGTGTTCCTGCACCTGACCCTGGTATTCCCGCGGCGCTCGGTAGTGCTGGATCACCATCGTTGGCTGGTACCCCTCCTGTCTGTCGGCGCGGCCGCCGTCATCGCGTGGCAGGCCGTGGTCCTGCTACACTTCTTCGCCGAACCCACCCTCGCCAACAGTGCCCGACTCGACCCCGCCCAGACCGCCGCCGACCTGTTCATGGTGGCCTGCACCGTGGCGGGCATCGTCATCCTGGCCATCCGCGGCGATCGCCTCGAACGCACCCGCGAACGGAACCAGGTCCGGTGGCTGCTGTGGGGATTCACCATCGGAGCCGCGCCCTACGTGATGCTGCGCACGGTCCCGGTGCTCCTCGGCGGCACGCCGCTCCTGCCGGCACACATCGACCGCGTGATCGAACTGGCAATCCCCTTCGCCTTCGCCATGGCCGTGGTGCGTCACCAGTTCCTGGACATCGACGTGATCATCCGTCGCAGCCTGATCTACGGCCTGCTCGCCGCGGCCGTCGTCGGCCTCTACCTGGGAGCCGGCATCGTTTGCGGCCGCTGGCTGGGAGCGCCGGAGGCCGCCAGTTCCTGGGTGCTGCCCATGGCCCTCGGCCTCGGCGCAGGCATGGCTTTCCTGCCGCTGCGCCACAAGCTCGGCCGCGTGATCGACCGCACCCTCTTCAAGCTCAGCTACGACCGCCATCTGGTCCTCGATCGACTCGACCGCGAGCTCAATTCTACGGTGTCACGGCAGACCCTGGCCGACGCCGTACGCAACGCCGCAGCCCTGGTCCTGCTGCCGGACACGGTAGCGGTGGTGGTGGAGCGAACCGGAAAACTCGGCGTTAGCGGTGCGATTCCCACTGGGCTCGCCGCCGATCTCATGGACGAGTCCCCGACCGAACTCCTGGCCGCGAGCCGCAGCACGAGCTTGCCGGAGTCCGAAAGCGCCGGATTCCCGCAACGCCTCGCCGACGCCGGTTTCGTCCTGGCCCAGCCCGTCCGCACGCAGGAGCGCCTGGTCGGCCTGATCCTGGTGAGCGGCCGCGCCAACGACCGTCGCTACGTGGAGCCCGATTTGGAATTCCTTGCCGACCTCGCCCGCGTGGCCGCCCAACACCTCGAACGCATCGCCCTCATCCAGGCCGTGGCCGCGGAGACCCTGGCCCGCGAACGCCTGGCCGAGATCGACCGGCTCAAGAGCGAGTTCCTCGCCCACGTGGCCCACGACCTGCGCACCCCGGTCACCGGCATCTCCTGGTCGGCGCGCAACCTGGACGACGGTCTGGCGGGTTCGCTCACCGACGACCAGCACGAGTACGTGCAGTCCATCGCCCAGTCGTGCGAGCACCTGAACCGGCTGGTGAGCAACCTGCTGGAGATCAGCCGACTGGACCGCACCGAGCCGAACCTCCATCTGTCCCCCGCGTCGCCGGCCCCGGTCTGGCAGCAGGCGATCCAGACCGTGGCGCCGCTGGCCCGGGCGAAGAACGTCACGCTCGAGCTGGCCGGTGCGGACCAGGCCGTGCCGGTGCAGACCCACGCCGACAAGCTGACCGAGGTTGCGGTGAACCTGCTCGACAATGCCGTCAAATACACGGCGCCGGATTCCTCGGTGACAGTGCTGATCCACGCGGCAGAGCCGGACGGCCAGGCCGTGTCGGTGCGTGACCACGGTCCCGGCCTCGGCGATCAGTCGCCCGAGGCGCTGTTCGCGCGTTTCGCACAGGGGGCGCCGAGTCCCAGTTCCACCCGCAAGGGGTTCGGACTCGGACTGCACATCGTCGTGACCTATCTCGAGCTCATGGGTGGTACACTCGCGGCCGCCGACCACCCCGGCGGCGGCGCCGTCTTCACCTGTCGGCTACCGATCGCTCCCGGACCGTCCGGCAAAGGAGACCTGCCATGATGGCGTCCATCCTCATCGTGGACGACGACGAGTCCCTGCAACGCGCCCTGCGCGATCGCGTGCGACATTGGGGTCACGACGTGGCCACCGCCGGCAGCGGCGAGGAATGCCTCGCGCTGGCGGAGAAGCGCGGCTTCGACCTGATCATCCTCGACCTCGGCCTGCCCGGCCTGTCGGGTCTCGACGTGCTCGACCGGCTGAAGTCCGCCGACTGTTCCGCCGAGATCATCGTGCTCACGGCCGACGGATCGGTGGCGACGGCGGTGGAGGCCGTCAAGCGCGGCGCCGAGGATTTCCTCACCAAGCCCGCCGACTTCGACCTGCTCGAGAGGCTCATCGACCGCACTCTCGAGCGCCGCAACCTCTCGCGGCTCAACGCCACCCTTGCCGTCGACCAGAGCGGGGCGGTGGTCTGCGGCGCACCGCTCATGCAGCAGGTGCTGGATACGGCCTCGCGAGCCGCCAAGGCCGAGACCACGGTGCTGCTGACCGGCGAGAGCGGCACCGGCAAGCAGGTGATGGCCGAGTACATCCACCGCGAGAGCCCGCGCGCCGGCGGTCCGTTCGTGTACGTGAACTGCGTGGCGATCAGCGACGAGCTCATCGAGTCGACACTGTTCGGACACGAGAAGGGTGCCTTCACCGGCGCGGTGAGCCGCAAGATCGGTCGCCTGGAACTGGCCACCGGCGGCACGGCATTCCTCGACGAGATCGGGGACATCAGCGCCAATCTGCAGACGAAGCTACTGCACTTCCTGGAGGCCGGCGATTTCGAGCGGGTGGGAGGCAACCAGACCGTGCGAGTGGACTGCCGGGTGCTGGCCGCCACCAATCGTGATCTGCTGGCGGATGTGGCGGCGGGGCGTTTTCGCGAGGATCTCTACTACCGTTTGAACGTGATCACGCTGCGGGTGCCGCCACTTCGGGAGCGCCGCGAGGACATTCCGCTGCTGGCCGAGACGTTCCTGGCGCGTGCGTGTGCCGACATGAAACGGCCCGGGCTGGTGTTCGAGCCGCGGGCGTTGGAGATCATGAAGCGGTACTCGTGGCCGGGAAACGTGCGGCAGTTGAAGAACGCCGTGGAACGCATGGCCGTACTCGCGCCCGACGAGAAGCTCGCGCCTTCATTGTTGCCGCCGGAGGTGTTGTCGGGGCCGACGACGCCCGAGGTGGAGGACGGGGAGTTGCCGTACAAGGAGGCGGTGGTGGCGTACAAGCGGCGGCTGGTGCTGGGGGCGCTGGTGAAGACGGCGGGGAATCAGACGAAGGCGGCGGAGACGTTGGGGTTGCAGCGGAGTTATTTGAATCGGCTGATCAAGGATCTGGGGATCGAGATGTAGGGCGCCGCGGGGCGGCGCCCTTTGGGATATCGAGTTGCGCGCTACCGAACCAGCGCCATCCTCCCATGCGCCACCTGCCCCTCGGCCTCGAGCCGCGAGAGATACGCTCCACTGGGAACCTCTCGACCATCGCCATCACGACCATCCCAGATGACGGTGCGGCTGCCTGCCGATACTGCTTCGTCCAGCAGCGTCACGATCAGACGCCCGCGAAGGTCGTAGATCGCCAGTCGGGCGTGACCGGCATCGGGCACCTCGAAACGGATGCTCGTCCGCGGATTGAAGGGATTGGGATAGCACGGCTCCAGGTGCGCCAGGCCAGGCACCGCGGAGCCGGCGTCGGGCGCCGCCGTGCTGGATTCGGCATCGCTCAAGGCGCGGAAGGCCAGGAGATCGATGGTGGCGTCGAGAGCGTCGCTGGTCATGGTGTGAGAGTTGGTCACCGCAAGAGCTCCGACGCCCTGGTCGCGACTGAGCCAGAACTTGGCGATGGTTCCCGTGTCCGTACCCCAGATACCCCAACCCGGTATCCCGCCCGCCTGAGTCGTATACCAGATGAGGCCTAGCCCCGTGATGAGATCTGGATAGTACTCGGTGAACATCGTCTCGATGGTCGCCGGTTCGAGAATGCGCTCGCCGTACAGCTCGCCGCCATTGATGTAGGCCAGCATGAATCGAGACAACTCCCGGGCGTTCGAACGCAAGTACTCCGCCGGATACCACGGAGCCGTCCTGTGACCGTATTCCACGTACTGATCCTGGCCGTCCCAGTAGTAGTTCGTGGCCAGATCATCGGGATCGATGTTGGCCAGCAAGAAGGACGACGAGGACATCCCGAGCGGATCGAAGATGTGCTCCCGGCAGTAATCTTCAAAGGTCAGCTCGCCCTCGTCGATGTGTTCGACCAGGCAGGCCATCAATGTGGCATTGATGCGGCTGCTCAAGTGCTGGGTCCCGGGAGGAGTTCCGGGGATGTAACTCCAATCGGAGAACCACTGGCCACCGGGGACGAGGTATCCCTCCACGAGCTCGCAGGGGGTGATGGGCGAGTCGGTTCCGTCATCGCGCTCCAGTTCCTGGATCCCGGAGGTCTGGATACTCGCGACATGGGACATCACCATCCGGAAGGTTATGGGGATCTCGGGATACTCCGGGTGTCGCACAGGGAACGGCAGGTAGTCGTCGACGGCGTCGTCGAGTTCGAAGAGGTCGTCTTCCCATAGTTGCATCAAGGCGGTGACGGTCACGAGCGCGGAAACCGCTTCCATGGGGAACAGGTGATCGTCGCCGACGGATTCTCCCGAGATGTTCGCCAAGCCCAGGTGATCGACCCAGCGACCGCTCCCGCCCCACACACTGGTCGCCGTCATTCCTACGGCTGGCTGAAGATCCATGCCCATGGCCAGGATGTCGCTGTGCGTGGTGGTGTCGTAGATGCGCAGGGTGAAGTCCCCGTTCCAGATGAGCCAGCCGTCGACCACGATCAGAATCTCCTGACCGGCCATTAGCGGAACGTCGGCGACTGTTGCGCAACCCTGGAAGCAGCGATGGGAGCCGCAGAGGAAGTCGTCCGGGTAGATCGGTTCGGCAGGGCAGGTGAAGTGATAGATCAGCAGGTCGGCGTTGGTGGGCGATTCGGCGAGGGTGATGGTGAACAGGCCGTCATGGGGAACGGTCCACTTGTAGGTCACGTCGCTGCTGTACGCACAACTCGCATCCCACGCCCCCTCCCAGCAGGACGGTTCCTCGACGAACGGTCCGTAGTCGCCCGTGGCGCCGGCCGTGGTGCCGGTCACCTCGATCGGCAGCTCCAGGCCCGTGAGGTTGGTGTAGTCGGAGCAGTCGCCGGCGGCCAGGGCTGGGGACGAACCGCGAGCAACGCAGATCAAGAGTATCAGACCGAGGAGTACCGGGGGTTTCATGGGGCTTCCTCCTTCTAGTTAGCGGCAGACTCCAGGTCGACGAAGAGTCCTGCCATGGCGACCGGCCGGCAGCACGCCGTGTCCCGCCCCATCGCCGGCGCGGACAGCGTCGGGAGCAACATCACGGTCATGAAGAGGGATTTCATCGCGCCGCCTCCGGTCGGACTTCCGGAATCGCCAGCGCGTGATCGAGAGTGAGCCGAGCTCCGGGCCGGAGCACCCGTAGAATAGACGAAGCGGTTCTCTATCTCGAAAAGCTGACGGACTGACGCGAGAGCAGCCGTCATGATGTCGGGCAGGAGTGCGCCCACGGTGAGGAATCAGGTGCGGGCTGGACGCGGAACCTAACAGCAACGCCGTATACAGGTGTCTTCAAATTATTGTTTTCGAGTGATTTAGCTAGTCGATATCATACTTGCTGGCCTGTCGCACCACCGAAGCAGGCGATTCGGATCCGTCTCCAGGAGACCAACCCGAATCGCCTGCATGGACATCCGATCACTCGTCAATACACCGCGTCTGACTGCGATACGTCTTCAGACCGAACTGCGGCACGTGGAGCTGCTCGACGAACCTTTGCGGGCCGTCGGCCTCACGGGTGAGGCGGCTGTCGATGGCCAGGATGTTGCTGTTGTGCGGCGACATGCTGCCCTGCTGCCGACCCGAGACCTTGGCCAGGAAGGGCTCGCCCACCGGCACGGGTTCCCCGCTGGAGAGATCGAACGGCTGCGCCATGATCTGGCCGCTGTAGTCGGCGCGGGAACTGAAGTGCTGGTTGCCGTTGACCCGCACGTTGAGCGTGAAGTCCACCGGGCCGGTGACGTACAGGTAGTCGCCGGGACCTTCGGAGCAGAACGGCCGCGGCACCATCTGCTCGAACTGCACGGTGGTCGTGGCGGTGTAGTCGTCAGTGACCACGGGCGCGGCCGTGGCGAGGTTGAAGATGGTTCCCTGGCCGTCGGAGTCCAGCGGCACGTCTTCGGTCACCGGCTGGGGCGGCCCATCGATGAGGTCGACCAGTTCGGGCGGCAGCAGGTTGTAGATCACGACCGGGATGGAGCGGAAGCTCGGCGCGTCGTTGATGAGCCCGGTGGGCAGCATGGGCACGTCGGCATCCAGCAGACCCGCGCGCATCATGTCGACGATCACGATCTGCTCGGCGATCTCCCAGCTGAGGACCTGGTGGTCGGTGGTGCCGGGGATCTGCATCTCGAAGTGGGCGCCGCCCAGGGTCCAGACGCCGTCGCCGAGCTCGGCGCCGGTGCGGAACAGACGCAGGTGAGCGCGCAGCGGTCCGTAGTCGCCCAGGGTGAGCTGGATCACGCTGCCGGCCCAGCCGTTGCCGTCCGGAGCGCAGGTGGTCTGCACGTCGCCGCCGAGGGCGTCGAGCCAGCTCTGGTTGAAGGGCGGGATATCCGGCATGCCGAAGGCCGTACGGTCGCCGTCGAGGGCCAGCAGCGCGGCCCGGATCTGCAGCGGATCGGCCTGGCCGGCGAACACGACGTTGATGGGATCGACGGGCGTGCCGTCGTACGTGGTGCCGGTGTAGGGCCAGAAGGTGAGCTGATCCGCGCCGAGGGACACGGTGGCGAGATCGGCGGGCGGTGCACCGCCGCTCTCGAAGATGATTTCGAGCGATTTGTCGAAGAAGCCGTCGTCCTGGCTGGTCTCGACGGTCGGCGCGAGGGGGGTCTCTTCGCTACAAGCTGTGATCAGGACCGTGGTTGCGGCCAGCAGGACCAGGCCGATCAGTGTCGGTTTGGAAATAGTTTTCATGACATTCTCCTCGGAGGTTGGGATCTTATGGGGCCGGGCGATGGTTCCAGGAGCACGATTCAGCTAATACAAGGCGCATGCCATGATTGCACACCGGAGCCCGGACAATACAAGACATTTTATTGCAATAACTTAGGAGTGACGTGGGATGGTGGAGGGCCGGCGAGAAGGTCAAACCGAGAGCGAGGGTGTGTGATGCCGCGCACACCGGCGTGATCGAGTTCGGACAGCGTGGTGGCGGCGCTACGGCTTCCGCCACCGCACGTCGATGTCACGATCGGGCCGGAAATCCACGGCCTCGTAACACCACACCCTGCGACCATCGCGGTCGCACCGCTCGAACGGGAAGCTGAACGACTCGGGCTCGGCCCCGTCGGGCAGCTCGATGTAGAACCGCGCGTGGCGCAGCGGATGCTCCCAGCCGCTCACCGTGGTCACGATGTACCGGGCGAACTCCTCGTGCAGCGCCTGGCGGTAGACCGTGCGGACCTCGAGGGTGTCGCCTGGCGCCAGGGGCAGGCGCCAGTGGGCGCCGCGGCTCGCGGCCAGCTCGCGGAACTCGGCGGACTGCCAGGTGGTGTCGGGGCGCACGCGGACGGCGAGTTCGAGGCTGCGTGCACCACCGAGGCGGTCGTCCTGGGGATAGGGATAGAAGAGCGAGGTGAGACCGGTCCGGCTGGAATCGCAGGACATGATGTAGAAGCCGTGCACGGTGAGACTGTCGGGCGCCACGACGAGGCGCACCACCTCCGACTCGAAACGTAGCGGCGACGGTCGCTGGGCCGGCGCGGCCGCCGCGCCGAGCAGGACGCCCAGCAGCAGACCGGCCGCCAGACGGCGGCCGGTCGTTGTTGCGGTCCAGGTCGTCAATCGAACAGGGCCTTCACGTCGCTGAGGGTCCTGGACTCGGTGCCCACCACGAGCATCTCCGGGGTCTGCACCACGCAGTCCTCGGGCGGCAGGATCTCGAAGTCGTCGATCCAGACCACGTCGCCGGGGCTGGAGTACGTGCGCACCTCGATCACGAGGCCGGTGTGGCCATCGGCGACCGTCCACGTGTGCCCGAGCAAGCCCCAGCCCACGTCCGCGCCGTAGTCGCTGTTGCCGCCGGCCGATCCGCTGTAGCCTTCGGGATTGTCGGGCAGCTCGTCGTTCCAGTGGCCCCAGATCCGGCAGGACGGCGCGCCGTCGGGCGTGTCGTCGTAGCGGTAGAACCAGGCCTGGACCACGTCGCCGTCCTCCAGGCCCCAGATGTAGGCCAGGTAGGCCTGCGGGGTGCCGGTGGCCGCGTTGTCCTCCAGGCGGAGCGCGCGGTCACCGGAGTGCACGGGATCGGGCGAGGTCACGTTGGTCACGATCATGGGTGGGTCGCCGTCGCCGTAGAGGCCGAGCACGGTGGTGGACGGATCCTCCCACCAGCAGCCGATGCTGGGCAGCGGGTTGGCCGCAGCCGACAGCGCCAGAGCCGCGACGAACACGAACAGGACAAGAGCCGTTCGCTTGTGAATCATGGGCATCCCCCTTCTGGTTGGCCGGTCATGGGTCCGGGTCACCCGGGGCGTCGGGAACCCGGACCACGGCCGGAATCCAGACCCATCATATCACACTTGAAGAGGCTGTTTCAATTCAGCTCCGGCAGCCGGTAGCAGACGATCTCCACAGTCTCGCTGTCGTCCACGCCGAACGACGCCCCCGCGCCGCCCAGGCACGCCAGCCGGGCCACCACGAAGCCCTTGATCAGGAGCACGCGGCCGTTGCCCAGGAAACGGATGCCGTCGCTCACCGGCCGGCCCTCGCACACAAGGCTCACCTCGCGCTGCCACTGGCCGCGCTGGTCGTAGAGATCGAGGGTCAGGAACACGCCGTCGGGTTGATCGCGGTCGCTGCGGCTGTGCTGAACCCAGAGTCGACCCTGACCGTCGACCTGCATGGTATTGATGGCCCGTTCGTTGTCCTCGAGATCGAACTCGGGCCACGTCTCGGGGTTGGGACTGGCCCAGGCATGGAAGAGGGCGAGCACCCGATTCGTGTCGCGGTCGTCGCGCTTCCAGGTCTGGAAATCGGGCCGCTCGATGATGTGAGCCACCGTGCCGTCGGCGTTGAAGACCGACACCTCGTAGCGGTCGCGCTCGCGAGGCGCATAGACCCGGCCGTCGGGACCGAGGGCGCTGGCGAGGGGGAAGCAGGGCAGGAAGTCGTTCTCGTGGACCACCGAGTGGGGTCGTTCGATCTCCGACCGCTGCTCGACGTAGCGCGCGATCTCCATGCCGTCCTGGTCCACGGCCGAGAGGAAGTGGATGCGCTCGAGGATCCGTTCCTGGGGCACCGAGCGCGAGCCGGCCACCAGAATGTGACCGTCCCGGGCATCGGCCATGGTCTGGAGGGTGAAGCCGCCGCTCTGGCCGCCGCTCACGTCGACCATGATCTCGCCGGCGGGAATGTCATCGGGTGTGAGCTTGACCAGCTTGCCCGGAAAGAACTCGGCGATGCCGAAGGTGCCGTCGGGCAGGCGCACCAGATCCACCGGTCCGCGCACCTCGCCGGGCCCCTCGCCCTCGCGACTGAGCGTACCCTCCAGTTCGCCGCCCGGTCCGAAGACGAAGACCTGGCAGAGCTGTTGATCGGCCAGGTAGACGCGACCGTGGTCGTCGGCCACCGCCTCGACGGGCAGGCCGATCATGACGTCCTCGTCGTCGCCGCCGGCGCGCCAGAGTTCCTCGAGTTCGATGGTGACGGGGGGCAGGGCCGGTTCGGTGTTGAGGACGCGGGTCTCGCCGGCACCGGCCGCCGTGGCGGCAAGCAGGCAGAACAACACGACGCCAATCCGCGGGGGCGCGGAGATCGACTTCGGCATGACTAACCTCGCAGGTCGCGGTGGCTCACGGAACTCGCGTTGGTCGCGACATGCAGTACGCGCAGCGAGGGCCGAGGTTGCCACCGGTGTTTCGCGATACTTCGCCATGCTACTATGTTCCCTGCACGATCGATACGGAAACGAACCTACGGGAGGGCGACCATGACCACGCGGCACGGCAAGCGGATGCTCCTGTTCGGCATCCTCTTGGTGGCGTCCGTGTCCGCCGCGGGGTCGTCGGTCACCGAGGTCGACGGGTGGCGCTTCCGCTGGGGCGACTCCCCCGTCGCGCCGAACGGACGGCTGGTCTGGTTGACGGAAGAACTCACCGGCCCCGACTGGCTGGATCAGGGCGCGGTGACGGGCGCGCAACCCGAAGGCCCCATCAACATGATGTGGGCCCGCGTCGAGATGCCCGAGGGGAACTGGCGCAACCCAGTGCTCTACCTGCCCCAGGTCCTGATTGCCTTCGAGGCCTATGTCGACACCACGTTGATCTATCGCCACGGCCGCTTCGAGTCCACGCCCGGCCTGAAGTATTCGGCCATGCTGTCCCACGTCGTGCCGCTGCCGCCGGACGTGGCCGGCCGGACCATCTCGTGTCGCATCTACTCCCTCGACTCGGACCTGATCGGGCTCAACGTCCGGCATCAGCCCGCGCTGGTGGGGCAGCAGCAGGATGTCGTGCGCTACGTGTTCGGCCGGAACATCGACACCGTCATCCTGGGCAGCCTGTTCTTCTTCACCGGGATGGTGTCCCTCGCCATCTTCCTGCGGCGCTGGCGCCACCGGATCTGGTACCTGCTCTCCTTCGCCTGGCTGACCGGCACCATCGGGATGTTCTACATCTTCAGCAATTCCCTGGTCGGCCTGCTGGGCGTGCCGCCCGCCTTCAGCTACCACGTCAACATGTTCGCCTTCGCGGCCTTCCCCGTGGGCATGTACATGTTCCTCGAGCAGATCACGGGTGAGCACCGAGTGGTGCGCCGGCTCTGGCAGCTGCATCTGGCCTACCTCGTGATCGCCACGCCCCTGGACGCCCTGAATCTGGTGCTGATGCCGACACTCCAGATGTTCTACTCCATCGGCTTCTTGATGAGTATCGTGGTCGGGCTGGTGGTGGTGTTCCGTTCCTTCGCCGCGGACAACTGGAAGGCGCGGCTGTTCGGGGTCGGCTTCCTGATCTTCTCCGTCACCGGCCTGCACGACCTCCTCGTGGGCATGAACGTCCTGCCGCTGGTCCGCTGGCTCTCGGCCTGGGGCATGCTGGCCTTCATCCTCTGCCTCTCCTACATCCTGGAGCAGACGTACTCGGACACCCTGCGCCAGTTGCGCGTCTACGCTCAGCAGCTCGAGCACAAGTCCCACCAGCTCGAGGAATACAGCTCCACGCTCGAGCAACGCGTGGAGCGCCGCACCCACGACCTGGCCGCCAAGAACGAACAGCTGGTGGAGACCATGCAGGAGCTGCAGGATGCTCAGGCCCAGATGGTCATGCAGGACAAGATGGCCTCGCTGGGTAACCTGGTCGCAGGCCTGGCCCACGAGTTGAACACGCCCATGGGTGCGGTGATGAGCGCGGCCGACGTGGAGACCCGATGCATCACGGCGATCGACCGCGAGATCGAGAGCAGCGCCGACATCGGCGCGCTCCGCGAGAGCCGACGATTCCAGCTCGCCACGCGATCGTTGCGCGAGAGCAATGCGTTGCTCACCCGGGGCAGCAAGCGGATCGCGACCATCATGAGCAGCCTGAAGTCCTTCGCCCGGCTGGACGAGGCGACGTTCCAGGAGGTCGACCTGCACGAGGGGCTCGAGAGTACGCTCACCCTCATCGACCACGAGATGAAGGACCGGATCGAGGTGGTGCGGGAGTACGGCGATCTGCCGCCGGTGGGCTGCAACGCCAACCAGATCAACCAGGTGTTCATGAATCTGCTGATCAACGCCGTGCAGGCCATGGATGGGCCGGGAACCCTCACCATCCGGACCACCGCGAGCGACAGCGAGGTCACGGTGCAGATCGCCGACACGGGCGTCGGGATCCCCGCGGCCGACCAGCCACGAATCTTCGACCCGGGCTACACCACCAAGGGCGTGGGGGTGGGAACTGGCCTCGGCCTCTCGATCTGCTACCAGACCGTGCGGGACCACGGCGGACGCATCGCGGTGGAGAGCGAAACCGGCCGCGGTTCGACCTTCGAGCTGGTGCTGCCGGTCAACGGGTCCTGATCAGTCGGCCGGCGCCGGCGTGTTCTCCGCCTGGTGCGCCACCGCCCGACCCAGTCCACCGAGGGCAATCATGGTCCAGCCGGCGAAGAGCAGCCGCACGCCCACCAGCACGCCCAGGGCCCAGGCGCCGGACATGGGCCAGCGCTGCCAGATCATGAAACCCAGAAGCACGGAGACGATGCCCTCGAGCAGCAACCAGCTCCAGCCAGCATTCGGGCGGATCCGGAAGGCCGTGACGACGTCGCCGATCCCGTCGGCAAAGAAGTAGAAGGCCAGCACAAGGGTGATGGAGGCCAGGCCGAACAGCGGCCGTCCGAGCACCACGATGCCGGCCAGCAGCGTGAACACTCCGAACAGGAACACCAGCACACCACGACCGAGACTGGGCGCCTTGAAGGCGAAGGCGAGCTGCGATGCGCCGCCGAGCAGCAGCAGTACACCCACCACGGTGGCCACGGCGAGTCCCGCGTAGAGCGGCGCGGTGATGGCGATGACGCCCATCACGATGGTCAGGATTCCGAGGGCCGTACCCCAGCGGGAGGCGCTTCGGATCTCGGCTACGGAGACGTCATTCATCAGGAACTCCTGTTCAATTGGTACCGGCCTCGAGGGGAACCAGCAGCACCGGCGTCATGTCGCGCAGGTAGGTGCCGTCCACCGGCGCCAGGCGATTGACCCGCATCACCGTGAGCAGCATCTCGGTGTACTCCTCGCCCTTCTCCGAGTACGACGTGAGCGTGGGCGCGAGCTTGGCTCCCTCCAGGGCCTCGTCCGCGGTTCGCAAGCGCTCGCGCTCGGATCGGAAGCCGGCGTAGCTGCGGTGGGTGTTGAGGTTGTGCATGTAGGCCGCGATGGATTCCTCAGGGCTGCCGAAGGCGCGGATCTTGTAGTCGCCGAGCTCGCCGCGCTGTTCGCTGGGCGTGATGCCGTCCTCGCCCCAGGTCCACTGGCCGAAGAGCGCGTTGCCCTCGGCCGCGAAGCGCGAGGTACTCCACCCGCTCTCCACGGCAGCCTGGGCCAGGGCCAGCGAGGGCGGCACCTCGTCCACGCGACGCTGCAGCCGGGCGAGAGTCTCCGCGTCCAGCGGCGCGTCGGGCTCGTCGAGCACCCGGTAGCGCCGGGCGAGATCGCGCAGCCAGGCTTCGTCGGCGGCGCTGCGATCGCCCCTGCCGGCGAGCGCCAGCAGCCGGGAGCGGTCGGCCATGATGTCTTCGTTGGATTCGAGCACCAGGGGAGCGTAGGCGAAGAAGAAATACTGCTTCTTGGTCTCCGTGGGCAGGCTGGGCGCCACCTTCTCGCGCCAGGCCCGGGGCACGCTGGCCAGGTAGAGCCTCGGAACGGAGCGGTCGCCGGCTCGCCAGGTCTCGAGGGTGAACTCGTGTTTGGCGAAGAGGTTCTGCAGATCGCCCGAACCGGGGTGGAAGTGGAAGGTGTCAGGCGCCGCCGAGCCACGCGGCTCGTGGCTGTCATGGGCCGAATCGGGCTGGGCCGAATCGGAGAGTGCC
Organism: bacterium; assembly: GCA_003353795.1. Lineage (GTDB taxonomy): Bacteria > Krumholzibacteriota > Krumholzibacteriia > LZORAL124-64-63 > LZORAL124-64-63 > Glo-17. Next base: position 10,061 of record PIVY01000059.1, on the reverse strand, counting down.
AGCGTGGCCCCGAACAGGCAGATCGCGACGACGGCGAGGGATTTGACGGGCATGGGCGGACGGCTCCTCTGGTGGGGTCGATCACCGGGTCACGAGGACCACACTACACACAAAGTCCCCGGCTCTGGCAAGAGCCGGGGACACGTCGCGCGATGCGGGGGGCTCATTCGAGAGCGCGCTCGATGGTGTAGAACACCTCCAGCGTGCAGTTCTCGTAGCTGTCGTTGGACCCGGTGTCGATGTGGGAGAACGAGTGCGGGTTGGTGTCGAAGTCGAAGGGGAAGGTGAAGACCGTCTCGCGCGACCAGCCGCCGTAGGTACCGTTGGAACCGCCGTAGATGTTGGTGTTGATCGAGACCTCGGTGCCGGCGCCGGCGGTCACCGGGAAGATGGTCTGGTTGTTGATCAGGGGCAGCTCTTCGCGGGGGAAGTAGTCTCCGTCGTTGTGCAGCAGCCAGTAGGAGCTGCCGCCGGCGACGTAGGCGTAGCATTCGATGTCGAACTCGTCCTGCGACTCGCAGCCGTTGACGACCTTGATGCTGTCGAGCGACACGGTGAACAGCAGGTCGGTCACCGCTTCGCATTCGCGAATGGAGAACTGGGTAGCGTCGCCGATCACGGCGGGCTGACGATTCTTGAGGTCGTTGATGCGGTAGCTCAGAGGCACGGCCGTGGTGGCGGGTACCGGGCGCAGGAACTCGCTGAAGTCGCCGGTGGAGAGGGCGTAGCGGATGCCCTCGAGGGCGTCTTCCTGGGTGCCGCCGAAGATCTGCACCTCGATGGTGGAGTTCTCCACGATCTCGCGCTGGTATTCCTCGAAGTCGCCGCTGCCTTCCCAGGCGCCGTAGGACGCCTGCACGGCCAGCTCGAGATCGGATGCCGACTCGGCCTGGGTCGAGGTCACGGTGTAGACGACCATGCGACCGTAGGTCACCGACTGCACGTAGCAGGGCTGGTTGCCCGCGCCCATGGTGCCCAGGTCGCGCTGACGCTGGAACTCGGCCTCGGTGACCGAATCGTGGAAGAAGTCGGCGGGCTCGGCCAGGGCGTCGTCGGCAAACGAGATGGTGTACATGGGCTGCATGAGCTTGACGATGACCGAGTGTCGGCGCACCGACGAGTTCTGGCTGAAGGCGCTGCTCACCGAGCCGCTGGCGAACACCGCGTCGTAGCTGAGGCTGATGCCGGCCGACATCATGGACTGCTCGTAGGAGTAGGCGGTCTCGGCGCGAAAATTGATCTGCGCCGGCACCACGGGAATCGAGCCCAGGCGCGTGTCGGCCTCGCGCTGTAGGTCGGCGATGGCGTCCTGGATCGAGGCGCTGTTGGGCGCTTCCACGCGGCGGCTGGGATCCTCGAGAGCCAGGTTGATCGACAGCTCCAGGGGCGAACGCCGCAGCCCGATGGTGGACAGCGAACCGTCCTGCACGCCCACTCCCTGCACCATCATGCCCGGCTTGAGCGCGGTGGCGTTGGCGCCCACGGCGACGATGTCGTCGAAGTTGCGGCGCATGTCGTACCGCGTGACCTCGCAGCGGTAGTACTGCGCTTCCTCGAAGGCCTCCTCGTCGTCCAGGGGCTCGGGCGGAGCCTCCTCGTCCGACGGGACCTCCCAGTCGGGCAGGCCGCTGACGAAGTTGTTCACGACGCCGGGCTGCACGGGCTCGCTGCTGCCGACCGGGCTGATGGGATCGTCTTCGCTGCTGCAGCCGGCGATGACGAGGGCGAGGACGGCAATGGCCGCCATCGCCATCGTGGGGCGGTTGGTCAGGTGATTCATGGAGGTCCTCCGGTCAGGGCGATGTCGTTCGTTCTCTCATGCCGAGACGCGCAGAAATCACACTGATCTGATCATCTTTTTTTGCGAGCCGCTCGAATGCCCGAAACCAGCCGGATGGCGGCCCGTAGAAGGAGATCGCGCAATTTCACCCACGCGACGACCCGCCGGACGGGAGATTCCATGACCGATTCTGTTCTCGCCACCCGCTTGACCGTGCTGGCCGCCGCACTGGCGGCCACCGTGGCGTACGCCGACATCCCCCACGTCGACAATCCCGACGAACCCCGCGACGGCCGTGAGGTCCTCGAGCTCCGCGAGGTCTGGAATCGCGGTCACGAGGAGGACGAGCACTTCTTCGGCGCCATCAACACCGTGGAAGTGGGCCCCGACGGCGGCATCTACGTGCTGGACACGCAGCGTGCGCAAGTCTGCGTCTTCGACGACGAGGGCGAATTGCTGCGCATCCTCAGCCGCGAGGGCGACGGCCCCGGCGAGACGCGGCGGCCGGAGGACCTGGTCTTCCTCGACGACGGCAGCCTCGGAATCGCCTTGCTCATCAATGGCAAGATCGTGCGCATGTCGCTGGACGGAACGCCGCTCGGCTCGCTCATGCCGCCCGGACACGATCCGCAGTCGGGCGGCATCGCCAGCATCCGCCGGGTGCGATGCCGCGGCGGCAACCTGGTGATCAACGGTACGCGCATCGCGCGCACGGACGACGGCATGGCCCGCACCCAGTACCTCGACCGCTGCAACGAGCAGGCCGAGACGCTGGCGGTCTACTACAGCACCTCGAACACCTCGAATCTGCTGCGCGACGGTTTCGTGGAACGGTTGCACTACTTCCCGTCGCACGAACGCTGGGATATCGACTTCGACGGTCGCGTCCTGGCCGCGGTGCACCGCAAGGAATATGTGGTGAACGTGTACGCTGAGGACGGCGAGCTGGTGAGCACCTTCGGTCGCGACGCCGAGCCGTGGCGCCGCACCGAGGCCGAGAAGCAGCTGATCCGCGATTCGATCCGCGTGATGAGCGAGGGCCAGCCGGTGTCGGTACCCGTGGAGGTGGAAGAAGCGGCCCCGGCCATCGAGCGCCTGCACGCCATGCCGGGCGGCGAGATCTGGGTGCTGCCCACCCGCGGCCAGCGCGAGCAGCCCGAGGGCATCATGATGACCTTCGACGTGTTCGACGCGAGCCTGGTGTTCGTGCGCCAGGTGGCCATCGCCCTGGACGGCGACGCGGACGACGACAAGCTGGTGTTCCTCGAGGGGCGGCGCATCGCCCTGGTGCGCGGCCAGCAGCAGTCGCGGCGCAATACCTACGGGGGGACGCGGGGCGAGGTGGCGGAGGTGGAGGTCAACGACCTGGTGGTGTACGCGTACTAGGATAAGGCGGCGCCGGATCCCCGGCGCCGCCTTCCTTTCTCCGTAAACTCTACTTCAGCAGGCTACACTTCCTGGCCACGTCCAATCCACCGGCGCGCAGACGGTAGACGTACGTCCCCGAGGCAAGCCCCCGCGGTTGCCACAGAACCGAGTGCCGCCCCGCACCCAGATCACCGCTCACGAGCCGGTCGACCTCACGGCCGGCCAGGTCGTAGACCACCAGCGACACGGGGCCCGAGCGGTCGAGCCGGAAGGCGATGTTGGTGGCCGGATTGAACGGGTTGGGATGGTTCTGCTCCAGACCGGCGAGCATGAATCCCGGAACGTCGGTGGTGTCGAGAGCCTCGGCGATGAACACGTCGCGGGACACCACGCCGTCGCCCTCGCAGTGATAGCGACCGTAGTCGGCAGCGCCCACGGTGTTCAGCGTCAGGCTCGAACCGTCCTCGCCCGGTAGCAAAGCGCCGTCGCGGAACCACTGGTAACTCGCCGCGTCGAGACCCGACTCGATCACGAACAGCGGCACGGCGATTCCAGGCCCTGCGGCCACGATCTGGTCGACCACGCCGGCCACGGTGACCTGGAGGTTGTCCATGACGCTCAGATTCTCCAGATCGTTCAGCACGGTGATGCGCACGGGGTGGTCGCCGTCGGTGACGTGACCCTCGTTGCGCAGGCGACCCTCCACGGTGATGTCGGCGTCGGCCCACGGATAACTGGTGAGGGTGCCGAGCACCGTGGCGCCGCCAGTGAGCTGGACCTCGTCGAGCATCTGGACATAGTCGCCGAACACGGCGTTCTCGATGGTGAGGCTGCTGAGGGCGCAGTTGTTACCCTCGGTGCTGATGGTGTTGCCGTTGGCCTCCACGGTGCCCGAGCCCAGACCGCTGTGGTTCGTGAAGTGCAGCGAGGCGCCCGGCTCGAGGATCAGCTTGCCGATGCCCAGTCCCAGGCCGCGACCGAAGGTGACGGGCGTGGTGGCGACGAGCGTGCTGGCCTGGAACTCCGGGAGGAAGACCATGGCGCTGAGCAGCGCGTCAGGACCCATGGCGAGATGGTGCGTCACTCCCTCGCCCGCCAGGACGAGCTGCGGCGTGCCGATGGCGCCGTAATTCTCCACGTCGCCGTGGACGGTGAACCAGAAGCTGTAGTTGTCGTTGCGGATGATCCCGTGATTGATCAGATCGCCCTCGACGATGGCCGATCCGCCACCGGTGTGCGTGGTGTTCTCCATGGTGCCCTTGACAACCACGCGGGTGGTGAAGACGGCCGACGCCACGTTGGCGTCCCCCACGAGGACGGCGTCGTCCATGGTGCAGTTCTGCAGGAACGACCAGCTCTCGAAGCGGATCTCGTTGCCGCCGGCCATGACCTCACCGCTCAGCGATGCGGCCGTCAGGTTGAGGTGCGAGCCGGGTTGCAGGACCACGCGATAGCCGGTGAAGTCGAGGAGGCCCTCGAACGAGGCGGTCGTGGTCACCGAGATGTCGCCGGATACGCCGGGCGCGGCCGCGAAATCGCTGTCGAAACCGGACGCTGACGTGTCGCTGATCTCGCGGTCGCCGCTGCCCATGAGGGTGACCAGGTGTGTGGACCAAACGCCGGCGTGGTGAATGTCGCCGTAGACCTCGAGGTCCAGCCAGAAGTTGCCGTTGTCGGCGATGGTGCCGTCGTTCGCCACCGATCCGTAAACCTCGAGTCGACGGGGGCTGCCCGCTGCGGCGGCGATCACCGAACCCAGGGCTTCGACCGCAAGGCTCTGGCAGTTCATGATGCCGGCGACCTGGACCGGGCCGATGACGATGACGTCGTCGTCACTGCCGGGAACGACGCCTCCCTGCCAGGTGAGCGAATCGCTCCAGAGGCCACCGATGCCGGTGGAAGTGATGGTGGCTGCGTGGGATATGGAGACGGCGATCACGAAAAGGGTCGCCAGCGAGAGAACTCGGGCGTGTGTCATGGTATCCCCCTGGACTCGAGCCTGCGCGGCGTGCGGTTCGTCGCACGACCAATATCATACCATGTTTGTCCTAATTGAACAATCGGGCACAAATGGGAGCCGGCCCATGATGGGACCAGCTCCCATTGTATCCGGCGCTACTGCAGCGCCTCGCGAACTCCTTCGGCGTAGGCGGGGTCGGCCTGCGCGAAGTGCCCGAGCTGGCGCTCGACGATCTCCGCTGGCACGCCCGCCATGGCGCCGGCGATGGCCGCATGGAGCCGGTCGCGCTCGTCCTGGGGCATCAACCGGTAGAGGTCGCCGGCCTGGGTGTAGTCGTCGTTGCCCTCGCGGTGATCATAGCGATCGGCATCGCCGGAAATACGCAGGGGCGGCTCCTTCACGGACGGATCCTCCACGGGACCGCCCTGGCTGTTGGGCTCGTAGTTGACGGAGCCGCCCCCGTTGCCGTCGAAACGCATACTGCCGTCGCGATGGTAGTGGTGCATGGGGCAGCGCGGCGCGTTCACGGGCAGGCTTTCGTGATTGGTGCCGAGCCGGTAGCGCTGGGCGTCGGCGTAGGACACCACGCGCATCTGCAGCATCTTGTCGGGACTGTGACCGATGCCCGGCACCACGTTGGCCGGCGAGAAGGCAGCCTGCTCAACCTCCGCGAAGTAGTTCTCGGGATTGCGGTTCAGCTCGAGGACGCCGACGTCGATGAGCGGGTAGTCGGCGTGGGGCCAGACCTTGGTGAGATCGAAGGGGTTGTACGGCGTCTTCTCGGCATCCGCCTCGGGCATGACCTGCACCTTGACGTCCCACTGCGGGTAATCGCCACGATCGATGGCCTCGAAGAGGTCGCGCTGGTGACTCTCGCGATCGGCGGCGATGATCTCGGCTGCTTCCGCGTCGGTGTTGCACTCGATGCCCTGACGGGTCTTGAAGTGGAACTTCACCCAGAAGCGCTCGCCCTGGTCGTTCCAGAAGCTGTAGGTGTGGCTGCCATAGCCGTTCACGTGGCGGTAGCTGCGGGGCAGGCCGCGATCCGAGAAGAGGATCGTGATCTGGTGCATGGACTCGGGCGACAGCGACCAGAAATCCCACATGGCGGTACTGTCGCGGAGGTTGGTCTGCGGGTCGCGTTTCTGGGTGTGGATGAAGTCCATGAACTTGTAGGGATCGCGCAGGAAGAAGACGGGCGTGTTGTTGCCAACGAGGTCCCAGTTGCCCTCCTCGGTGTAGAACTTGAGGGCGAAGCCGCGCACGTCGCGTTCGGCGTCGGCGGCGCCGCGCTCGCCGGCCACCGTGGAGAAACGCAGGAAGCACTCGGTCTTCGTGCCCTTCTTGGCGAAGAGTCCGGCACGGGTGTACTGACTGAGATCGCTGGTGACGGTGAGCTTGCCGAAGGCGCCCGAGCCCTTGGCGTGGACGACCCGCTCGGGGATACGCTCGCGATTGAAGTGGGCGTGTTTCTCCAGCAGTTGCCAGTCCTGGGCGAGCAGCGGCCCGCGGGGACCGGCAGTGAGAGCGTTCTGGTTGTCGGCGACGGGGATGCCGGCAGCAGTGGTCAAACGCTTGCTATTCTTTGACATGGCAGGTTTCCCTCCTTCTCAACGGGGCTTTGGAGACGGGTTCTATGTTCCCAAATTAGACAATGTCTAATTTTATAGCTAGTATATTTTTGTACTAAATAGCGACAGATGCTGGTGCCGCCGCCGGAAGGCCCTATTGTTCCGATATGACCTCTGCAACTGACATCAAACAGCTCCTCCAGCATCACGGTATCCAGCCGTCGGTCCAGCGCGTGGCCATCGCCGAGCACGTGCTCGCCACCGACCGGCACCCCAGCGCCGACCAGGTGCTCCAGGAGGTGCAGCGGAAACTGCCCGTCGTGTCCCGGGCCACGGTCTACAACACGTTGAAGCTGTTCGTGGAGAAGGGGCTGCTCCGGCAGTACCAGATCGCGGAGGGGCCGACGGTCTACGACGCCAACATCGAGCGCCACCACCACCTCATCGACGAGGAGACCGGGCGGGTGATCGACATCCCGTGGGACGCGGTGGAGGTCAAGAACGTGGAAGGCCTCGAGGGATTCGAGGTGGACTCCTACATGGTGGTCCTGCGCGGTCGTCGGCGCGACGGCTCCTAGATCAACCGCCCCGCGAATTCCCCGGCATTGCGCACCAGGATCGTGGTATTGAATCCCGCCGCCATTTCAGCCAGCCGCCGCGCATTCTCCGCCTCGGTGCCTGGCTCGGGATCCATGAGGCCCAAGAATACCATACTCGCGTCGCCGCTGGTCTCGTGCATGACCTCGATCACGGTCTTGTCGGCCGGCTTGACGATGACCTCGGTTTCCAGCTTGATGCGCGTCGAGGGCACGAGGTCGGCGAGGTCCTGTTCGGCCTGCTCGCGCTTCGACTCGTTGGACACGATGCTGCGCAGGGCGATGCGGGCGTCCTTCCAGTCGGAGTTGAGCCGCAACAGGTAGGCCAGCAGTAGCATGAGGTCGCCGTTGCGCTGCTTGCCACGCCACCAGATGTCGATGCGCTTGCGCTGGCCCGGCTCGATCTTCCAGTTCAGCCGCGCGATGATGGTGCTCTTGCGCAGGCGCGACATGGCCCTCACGATGCGTAGCTGCGACTCGAATCGCTCGGGCTTCTCCGGCCAACCGAACATCACCGTGTTGGAATGCAGCCCGGCGATGCCGTTGGCCTGCGCCACGTTGATGGCGCCCGATTCGAAGTCGGGCACCACGTTGACCTCGCTGAACGCCACCAGGTTCTCGCGCTCGAGGTCCTCGCTCATGGACGCCTTGATTTCGCGCATTTCAGGAGCGAGCTCCGCCACGTCACCCTGCACCAGCCGGCAGACGGTGAGGATGCCGCGATTCTGATTGAACCACGATCCCAGTCGCACCAGACCGATACGCTTGGCGGTGTCGCCGGCGAAGATCAGGATGTGCGGTCGCCAGTTGCGGGGATCGTCCTCGTGTTCGCGCAACTGAAGAAGCGCAAATCGGGTGAGCGTGACCCAGAGCCCGGCGCGCACGTCGCCCCAGCGTTTCTTCATGGCACGGCGCCGTAGATAGACGTAGAGCGCGCCCTCGAGGACCACGGCCGCCAGACAGGCCAGCGGGCTGATCATGAACATCACCGCGATGGCGCCCAGCGAACCCAGCAGCGACACGTACCAGGGCACGCGAATCGTCGGCCTGTACGAGGGGTCGCCGGCCAGCTTCTCGAAGGCGGCGCTGAGGTTGATGGTCACGTACAGGGTGAGGAAGAGAATGGTGACGAAGCGCGCGACCTCGTTGAGTCCGCCGAGCAGAACCGCCACCAGCGCGATGGCGCCGCTGACCGCCGTGGCGATGGCCGGCTGGCCGGTGCGGGTGAGCTTGCCCAGGAATCGCGGCGCCAGACCATCGTTGGCCAGAGCCTGCAGCACCCGCGGTCCGCCCAGCGCGCTGCCGAATGCCGACGAGAGGATGGCGCCCCAGAGACCGGGAAACACGAGCCAGGCCCCGAGCACCGCCACGCGGGTCCACACAGCCACGCCGCCGTCGGCCAGGTCCACCGGCGAGAGCCGCGCCGTGAATGCCAGCAGCAGCGGGATCAGCAGGTAGACCGCGGCGCCCGTGACCACGGCGAGCAGGGTGCCCTTGGGGATCGACCGTTGCGGATCCTCGAGGTCGCCGCTCATGCCGATGCCCGCGGTGAAGCCCGTGACCGCGGGGAAGAACACCGCGAACACGAACCAGTATCCGCCGGGCGCGGTGCGGAACGTGGGCGTCACCTCGGCGGAGCCGAAGCCGCCACTCACCACGCCGATGATGAGTGCCACCAGCGAAATCCCCACGGCAATCATGATGGGGACCTGCATCTTGAGCGCCACCTCGGCGCTCTTGCCGGAAATGGCCGTGGTCAGGATCACGATGCCCGCAGCCACCGCCTGGATCGCCACCGGCGACGCCTCGCCACCCAGCCCCAGCGCGAAGATCGATTCCGCGAGACCGAAGCTGTAGAACGTGATCGACAGCGTGCGGCAGAGGAACAGCGGGATGCCGATGGCGCCGCCCAGTTCGAGCCCCAGGCTGCGCGAGATCATGTAGTACTCGCCGCCCACGCCGACTCGGATGTTGGTCGACAGCGCCGAAGCGCTCAGGGCGGTGATGAAGGTGATGGAGCTGGCCGTGACTACCACCAGCAGCGTCAGCGGCAGGCCCAGATTGCCCAGAACCCAGCCGAAGCGCAGGTACATGATGAGGCCGAGGATGGTGAGCACGCTGGGGGTGTAGACGCCCAGGAAGGTGCCGAATTTGCGTGCCGAGCCGGTGGCCATCGTGGTCATGGGTCCGTCCTGATTCCGGGTGATGGGCAGGGGCATGGTAGCGGAGTCGAGGCGGTTTGGCAAAAGGTAGGTAGGCGGAAACAGATGCGGGGCGCGCAGCCGGGTGGGGTCCGGCCGGCGCCCCTTCGTCGAGGAGTGACGGACCTCCCGGAACCCGTCACCCCCGGCGATGGTCGCGGTTCGTCAGAATCACTCGAACAGCGATTTCACGTCGGTCCATGACTGGTTCCGCACGGCCGCCACGCCGGGCGAGCCGTCATCGACGAAGATCAGCGACCCGGTTCCCACCACCTGCCAGCGTGCCCCTTCGACCACACAGCATGTGAGCTGCGCCGTACCGGCCACGCGCCCTTGCCACAGGGAGTGGTTGTCGCCCATACACGTGTAGCAAGCCAGGAGTGACGCATTCTCCCCGATGTCCACCAGATGGGTGAGCGGACCGTTGTTCTCGAACTCGCCGCAGTCGAAGTACGCCGCACCCGAGATCACCTTCACGATGCTGCCATTCCGGTTCTTGGCGCCCTGAATGAAGTCGCCGGGGAAGCGCTGGGAGTTGTAGGCGAAATTGCGTTCGTGCACTTCGAGTCGGAGGCCTGAGAACTC
>PIVY01000367.1 GCA_003353795.1 bacterium | reverse complement strand
GGAGGGCTTCCAGACGTTTTACGAACGGTTCATCCCCAAGAGGGCGGCCGGGAACAACCACTCGTGCGATTCTAGACATGACGTCAGCCTACCTGCCCCATCGATGGGCGTCAAGAAAAGAGTATACTGTCCCCAATGGCGTTAAGTTAAGGCGTAAGCGATGGGGAATGCGGGAATAAGAACAGGCCTCTCTTGTCGATAAGTGTGGTGGTCACAATCCATCACTCGTAGGCAAGGAGGCCTGCCATGTATGCTATCGTCAACCCCCCAGATTCGCATCAGGATTTCCGCCGATCCGTGCAGCTCGACGCCGTCGAGGACGTCCTGCCCAACCGAGAAGTACACGACATCTGTCGCCAGCTCGGATACGCCTGGCGCAACCGGCAACTGCCCCCCGGATCTCTGCTGCGATCCATGGTCTATCGCGGCCTCAGCCCCGACCGATCCATCGCCGCGGTCTTGGCCGACCTGGCCTCGCTGGCCGGCGCCGATCACGGCCCCACCCCCTCGGCATGGTGTCAGGCACGCGATCGGCTGCCGGAGGCCGTCCTGGTCGAAGCCAACGGTCGCATGGCCCGACGCATCCGACGCCGATTCGGAGCCCGGCACACCTACCGGCAGCGCCCGGTCTTCCTCGTCGACGGCACCGGCGTATCCATGCCCGACACGCCGGCCCTGGCCCAAGAGTTCGGCTACACCCGAAGCAAACAGTACGCCAGTCGGTTCCCCGTCGCTCGTGTCACCGTCATCGGCCTGGCGGGCGTCGGCGCCATCTGGGACCTCCGCGTGGACCAATGGCGATGCAGCGAGGACGAACAATTTCACGACATGTGGGACCTCATTCCAGGCGGAGCTATCTGCCTGTTTGACCGATACTTCAGTTCCTTCTACAACCTGGCCAAGCTCCGCCAACGCCGCATCGCCGTGGTCTCGCGGCTGCACCAGCGCCGCGATCCCCAACGGCTGATTCGTCAAGGCCGACGCCTGGGACCCTGCGAATGGCTGGTGCCGCTGGAACTGGCGCCACAACTGCGCCGCCGCTATGACGATGCGACGCTGCCTACGCGCTTGCGGGTGCGCCTGATCCGGGTGAGCTTCCGGCGAGGGCACAGACGCAGGTGCCATTGGCTGGTGACCACGCTGTTGGATCCCGATCGGTATCCGCGTCGCGAGATCGCCGACCTGTACCGGCGCCGCTGGGAGATCGAGACCCGGCTGGGGGAGATCAAGACCACGCTGCAAGCCGACGTGCTTCGCAGCAAGACACCCGGGGGCGTGCGGAGAGAACTGGCCGCGATCGTGCTGGGGCACCACATCGTCTGGTGGCTGATTCATCTGGCCGCCGAACAGCACGACACGTCGTCGGACGACATCAGCTTTGCCGGGGCCACCAAGACGATCCTGGCGTTCTCGCACGAACTGGCCCGAGTGGATCGTGACGTCGTCGCCGTCG
>PIVY01000058.1 GCA_003353795.1 bacterium | reverse complement strand
TCAGCACCTTTGCCGCTTTTCTGATGAGGGGTACCAGCAGGTCGTCGGCTTTGCTTTCGGTTGCCTCAGCACGCTTTTCGAACGCATCAGCAATAAGCGACGTCAGTCGAAATGCGGTAGCGCACGCCGGTCGCCGCAGGAGCATCACCATCGACGAGCCGGAACTCCCAGCCGCCGCCGGCGGCGATCTCGGCCATCACCGCATGCGCCGTGATCCGCTCCACTGCCTGGGACTTCTCTCCGTGGACGGCTGCCAGGATCTGCCGCGTGTCCAGGTCGCCGCGCTCGAACGCTTGCGCCAGGTTCCGCCGCGACGGTCCGGTCTTGGCGCCATCGTCGACCCAGCGATCCACCACGCAGGGCAGCGGCTGCGTCGACCGCCAGCGCAAGGCCACGCCGCCGGCGTTCCGTGAGGCGATTCCCGAGGCCTCCGGCAGGTCGAAGACCGGCGTGGGGTCGTCGCCGCCCTCGAGCGCGTAGGCGCGACCGCCGCCGCTGAGATACTGGGTGCCGCCGAGCACGTCGGGCGTGGCGTTGCCCGAGAGATCGGGGCCGCCGAACACAGAGTAGAGACGGTTGCCTGTGTCGAACGTCCAGAGCGTGTCGCCGTCGGCGCCGGCGAAGAGATAGACCTTGTAGTCGAACGAGCCGCCGACGATCTCGTCCAGTCCGTCGCCGTCCAGGTCGCCGACCGTGTCCACGGTCCAGAAATCGCCGCCGTTGAGCGAACCAGCGTACGACCGCCAGATCAGCGTGCCGTCGGCTCCACTGAGGACCGGCAGGCCGCGAGACCATGAGCCCACCACCACGTCGCGCTTACCGTCACCGTCGAGGTCCTCGCAGGCCGTCAGGCGCATGGCGTAGTCGTACGAGCCGATGGTGAACGACCACACCGTCGAGCCGTCGCTGCCGTCGAGACAGATCACCTGGTCGGACTGCTGCCAGGTGCCCACCACCACTTCGGGCACGCCGTCGCCGGTGACGTCGTCGATGGCGCAGGCCGTGTGGTTGCTGGTGCCGGTGTCGCGCGACCAGATCTGCTGGCCGGCGATCTCGCCCGCTCCCGAGACGCAGAAAACGCGGTGCTCGTTGTCCCAGCCGCAGAACAGCACGTCGGCGACCTGATCGTCGTTCATGTCGGGCAGGGCGACCGTGTGCCCGAGGGCGTCGCCCGCGCCGATGAAACGCCAGATGATGCGCCCGTCGCTGCCGTCGAGCAGGTAGCCGCGATGATTCTCGCTGCCGCCGCCGAAGACCACCTCGGGCTTGCCGTCGCCGGTGCGATCGGGCAGGGCGCGCACCGTGTAGATCCAGCCCGAATCGGGCTCGTTGTAGGTGTCGAAGGACCACAGAACATCACCGGTGAGGCCGTCGATGGCGTGCACCGAACGGTTTCCCCAGGCGGTCCCCAGGAGCACGTCGGGGAAGCCGTCGCCGGACACGTCGTCGCAGGAGACGAGGCATTCCTGGCCATAGCCGCCGCCGTTGCTGGCGCCGCCCCCGGGCCGCACCGACCAGATCACGGCCGGGACGCCGACGCTGCCGCCGGACAGCAGGTAGAGGTGATCGCCGCTGGCCCCGGCGTCGTAGGTCTCCACGAGGATGTCGGCGATGCCGTCGCCGTCGGCATCGGGTACCGCGGCGAACGCATTGACGTCCTCGATGCCAGGGAACTGCCAGAGGAGGTCGGGGGTGGGCTGGGCGGTGGCGAGGGTGGCGAGGCCGAGCACCAGGACGATCGTCGACAGGAGACGCATGGCGAAACCTCCACTGGCGTGATCAGAGGCGGGGCGATGGCCTGCGATTCTAGCAGATTCCGCGAGATGCGATCAAGGCGATGCGGCCGACGTGTGGTCGTGCACGATGCGCCAGCCTTCAGGGAATCGTCTCACGACCAGGGTGTAGAGTCCGTGCGGCGCCGCGTCGTCGGCCACGTCTTCGCGGTCCAGGCGCCAGCGTCCGAACACCACCGCCGCGTCGTCGGCCAGCACCGTCACGTCGATCTCGGAAAAGGTGAGCTGGCCCATGGCGGCGCGATCGGGATAGGCGGTCTGGTAGCTGTCGAGCACCGCCTCCCAGCCGCGATTCACGCCGCCGCCGCCGGCGAACCGCAGGTCCTCGGATCTCCAGTAGGAATTCATGTAGGCCTCGAGGTCGCCGGCATTCCAGTCGGCCTCGGCGGCGCGCATGACCGTGAGGATGTCCTCGGTGGGGTCGGGGGAGTCGCCACATCCGGCGAGCGCCAGGGCAACGACGAAGACGATGGCAGTCCGGCGAATCATGGCGCTCCTCGGTGAAAAGAGAACGGGGCCGGAGCGATGTCGCCCCGGCCCCGCCACTATGCCACGCCGTGGATTCTAGCGATACCCGAACACCACCGCTCCGATGATGGCGACGATCAGGCCCAGGCCGATGAACAGCGCGGTGAAGCCGAAGATCTTGAAGGCCTTGACCATGGCGGGATCCATGGGCTCGACCATGTGCTTGTCCAGTTCGCCCTTCTCCACCAGTTCCTTGTACTCGCGCGGGCGGTCTTCCTTGAACTCCTCCAGCGACATGCGGCCGGTGAAGATGACCGGGTCCATGGGGAAACGGTCGGGCCGGAAGTGCGTGTTGAAGAAGTGGATCGTGAAGATGAATCCCGTGGCGAGGAGCGCCTCGTCACTGTGGATGATCGTCGCCACGTTGATGAACGAGCCCGGCATGAAGCGGGTGAAGAACTCGGGGAACCAGAGCATCAGGCCGCTGAAGCCGATCATGGCCACGCCCCAGAACACCGCGAAGTAGTCGAACTTCTCCCAGTAGGTCCAGCGACCGTACTCGGGCCGCGGACCCATGCCCACGAACCACTTCACCGTCTGCACGAACTCCTTGCCGTCACGAGCGTTGGGCAGCATGGAGTCCTTGTCGGTGATGAAGGCCTTCCAGCTCTTGCCCGACACCTTGCGCTGCCGCGCGATCTCGATGATGTGGCGGATGAAGTAGAAGAACGTGATGAAGGCCGCGATGCGATGGATCGTGCCGGCTCCATGGAATCCGCCCAGTGCCGCGGACAGCGACTGGGCCCAGCCGAAGTACGAGAACTTCAGCGTCATGCCGGTGACCGCGAGGCTGACGAAACTGATGATGATCAGGATGTGCAGGTAGCGCGGCAGGCGGCCGAAGCGGCGGAACTGCTTGGCGTGCGGATCCTCGTTCTTCTTCAGCTGGCGCGAGTGCTTGAGCGCCTGGATCGACCGCGGCAGCCACAGCAGGGTATGGATCCCGAAGAAGCCGAAGGTGCCCAGCAGGAGCGCGGTCATGAACAGCCACGTGTAGTGGATGAACGGGTACTTGTCCTTGTCGTGGTGTGTGGCGTGGGTGAGATACCCGGCGAACTGCTTATGCGACTGCGGGTGACACTGGGCGCAGGTGGCCACGATGTTGTCGCGCGAGAGGGTCGAGTTCAGGTCCGACGGCGGCAGGATGTTGTGGGCGCCGTGGCAGTCGTGGCACTTGGCGGTCTCGGTATAGCCCAGCTTGACGACCTTGCCGTGGAAGGTCTCGAAGTAGCTCTCGGTGACGTCCTCGTGGCAGTGCCCGCAGCTGGAGACGATCTCGCGCATGAAGCCCTGGGCGTCCGCCTTGGTGATCTCGTGCGACGAGTGGCAGTCGTTGCACATGGGCAGGTGGGCTTCTTCGGTCTCCTCGCCGGTGAAGTGGATGCTGCTGCGGAAGGTCTCGAGGATGCCCTCGTGACAGTTGGCGCAGGTGCCGGCGATGTTGACGCGGTGGATCGTGGACTTGACGTCGTTGGCCGGCAGCACGTGGTGCGACGTGTGGCAGTCCGTACAGGTGGCCGCCACCACCAGGCCGGCCTGCTGCACCGCGCGGCCGTGCACGCTCTCGGCATAGTTCTCGGCCATGCCCTTGTCGATGCCCTCGTAGCGCACGTCCGCCTGACCGCCCTCGCCGTGACACTCGGCGCAGAGGGTGGCGATGTTACTCACGTAGGTGGACGACGTCGGGTCGGTCTTACCGCGCGTGCCGTGGGTGCCGTGGCAATCGACGCAATCGGGCGCGTCCTGGTCGCCGCGTGCGAGCAGCGTGCCGTGGGTGCTCTCGTTGAAGAGCGTCATCTGATCGGCGTGGCAGATGGCGCAGTCGACCTTGCCGATGACCGTGGCGCAGGCGCGCTCTTCGTGGTTGGGCGTGGCGCCGGTGTGGCACTGGGCGCAGGTCGTACCGCGGTGCATGGAGTCGCCGTGCTCCTCGCCGTCCACGAACAGCGACACCGTCTCGCCGTCGCGCTGCATGGAGAGGTCTTCCTTGCCGTGACAGACCAGGCATTCCTGGTTCGAGACGCCCTCGTCGTAGAACACGCGCCGGATGGTGTGCGGCTGGTGGCACTCGATGCAGGCGGGAACCTTGTCGGGCTCCTTCTCCCACAGCTCGCCGGCGATCACCTTCTGGTGCACCTGCTCGATGCGGCCGTGGCACTGTTGACAGGTGCCGGCCACGTTGTCGCGGTGGATCGACGAGGCGGGGTCCTCGTGGTTGCGGACGTCGTGGGCGGTGTGGCAGTCGGTACAGACGGCGGAGATGGTCAGGCCGCGCTTGAAGAGGCCCTCGCCGTGGATCGACTGCTCGTAGTGGGTGAGGATGCTGTCCTGGGGGATATCGTAGAAGCGCGCCACCGGGGCGCCTTCCTTGTGACAGTTGCCGCACATCACGGGGATGTTGAAGCGGTTCACCGCCGAGGTGGGCTCCTCGGGCGGCAGGATGTCGTGGGCGCCGTGGCAGTCCCAGCAATGGGGGGCCAGGGGATTGCCCGCCAGCCACTCCTGACCGTGCATGCTGTGCTGGAATGTCTCGAGCACGTCGTCGTGGCACATGGAGCAATCCACCGGCTCCAGGTCCTCGTTGTGCATGTCGTCGAGGCCGTCGAGATCCTGGTGGCAGTCGATGCAGGCCATCTCCTCGCGACCGTGGACCGAAGCCTCGAAGCGGTCGAGATCGATGAAGAGCGACACGACGCGTTCGCCGCGGATCTTCGTGAGCTCGGTGTCCTCGTGGCAATCGAGACAGAACTCAGAGTCCTGGGCGAATGCCAGGGGTGCCAGGACGAGGAGTGCGATCAGGAGAAGATGTCGGGAGCTCATGGTGGACCTCGGGGGAAAAAGGCCGACGCGGTAGAGTATTCAGTTGCGAAACTATGATTCAGAAACGTTCATATCCGACTTCCACGCCGTCAAGCAAGTGATTTCATGACAATGATTTACGATATCATCTGTCCTGTTTTTGTTTGACCCATAAGGGCAATCCTCAAGCGGTGTCGGTCGATTCGCGTGGAATCCGCCGCCTGATCCCCTGCTTGGCGCTCTTGGTCGCCGATGCTAGAATCCCGCGCGCTATACCAGCCCAACCCACTCCACGGAGGCTCACCATGACCCCGGTCCAGAAGCTCAAGGCCCTGCGCGCCCTCATGAAGCAGCAGAAGATCGCCGCCTACTACGTGCCCAGCGCCGATGCGCACATGAGCGAGTACCTGCCCGAGGACGCCAAGCGCCGAGCCTGGCTCAGCGGCTTCACCGGCTCGGCGGGCGAGCTGCTGGTGGGCCTGCGCAAGGCCGGTCTCTGGACCGACGGACGCTACTTCTACCAGGGCGCCATGCAGCTTGCGGGATCCACCATCGACCTCATGAAGCAGGGGCAGCCCGAGACGCCGAGCATGACCGCCTGGCTGGTGAAGCAGCTCAAGAAGGGCGAGGCCGTGGGCATCGATCCCACGCTCATGTCCATGACCCAGGCCTACAACCTGGAGACCGCGCTGGCGCCCCACGGCATCAAGGTCAAGGCCATCGCCGGCAACCTGATCGACAAGATCTGGAAGGACCGTCCGGAACGGTCGCTGGCCGAACTGGAGGTTCACCCCACCCGGTTCGCGGGCGAGAACGTGAAGAAGAAGCTGGCGCGCGTGCGGGCCGCCATGGCCGATGCCGGTTGCAAGGCGCACGTGGTGGGCGCGCTGGACGCGGTGGCCTGGCTGCTGAACATCCGCAGCGCCGACATCCTCTACACGCCCGTCGCCGTGTCCTACGTGGTGCTCACCAGCACGGGCTGCACCCTGTACGTGGATCCGCGAAAGGTCACCGGCAAGGTCCTCGACCACCTCGCGGGACTGTCCATCGTCAAGGACTACAAGGAGATCGGTCCGGACCTGCTCGCTCTCGGCAAGAAGAAGCCCCGCGTGTGGCTCGATCCGGTGACCACCAATCGCTGGATCGAGGGCAAGCTGCGCGGCTGCGATATCCACGAGGCGACCACGCCGATCACCGCCATGAAGGCCGTGAAGAACGCCAAGCAGGTGGCCGGCATCACCGCCGCCCACGTGCGCGACGGCGTGGCCATGGTGAAGTTCCTGAAGTGGCTGGAAGGGGCCGTGCCCGCCGGCGGCGTCACCGAGATCTCGGCGGCCGACCAGTTGCGCGCCTTCCGTGCCGAGGCGAAGGAGTTCCGCGACCTCAGCTTCGACACCATCAGCGGTTATGCCGGTAACGGGTCGATCATTCATTACTCGGCCGACGAGAAGAGCAACGCCAAGCTCAAGCCCCGGGGACTCTACCTCATCGACAGCGGCGGCCAGTATCCCGACGGCACCACCGACATCACCCGCACCGTGGCCCTGGGCAAGCCCGGCAAGCGCATGATGGAGTGCTTCACCCGCGTCTTGACCGGCACCATCGACTGCACCATGACCCCGTTCCCGCTGGGCACCTCGGGCCGGCGCATCGAGATGTTCGCCCGCCGCAACCTGTGGCTCGCGGGGCTGGACTACGCCCACGGCACCGGTCATGGCGTGGGTCAGTTCCTCGGCGTGCACGAGGGACCGCATTCACTCAAGGATCTCGACACTCCGGGCGTGGTGGAGGGCAACCTGTTCTCCATCGAGCCGGGCTGCTACGAGAACGGCAAGTTCGGCATCCGCTGCGAGAACCTGGCCTTCACCGTGCGCGACGAGAAGCTGAGCACCGCCGAGCGCACCTGGCTGCGCTTCGACTCCATCACGCTCTGCCCGTTCGACCGGTCGCTCATCGAACCAAAGCTCATGACCGCCGACCAGCTGGGCTGGTTGAACGCGTACCACAAGCGGGTGTACCGCGAACTGGGCCCGTTGCTGGACTCTGAGCACCGTCGCTGGCTGCGCGACGCCACCGCCGTGATCTGATGGCGCTGCGGCCCTACAGCGACGGCACCGAGCACTTCGCCTCCGTGGAGCTGCGCGGCGGGCGTCGCCGTCTGAAGGCCGCCTTCCGCGTGGGCGCGCCATCGGGATTGCGCTCGGCGTGGCTGCGCTGCCATCCCGACGGCGAACCCGAGTACCGCCAGATGCGGCGGACCGCGAACGGAATCTGGGAGCGCTGGGAGGGCGCGGTCAGCCTGCGGGGACCGCGCCTCGCCTACCGCTTCGTGCTCGAGGACGCCGAGGGCTGCCTGTGGCACCTCGATCAACGCGGTCTGCACCCGGCGCCGCCCGGTGACGACGCCGATTTCGTTCATCTGGAACACGGGCCGCCCGCCTGGCTGGCCGGCACCACCTTCTATCAGGTCTTCCCCGACCGGTTCGACCGCGTGGGCGGCGACCCGAGTCCGGCGCAGCGCGCGGCTGCAGCCGGCCTGCCCTTGCCGGCAGCTCACGCCGAACTGGCCTGGGGCGCGCGTCAGCCCGGTTATCGCAGCGGCGGCAACCAGTCGTTCATGGGTGGCGACCTCGGCGGCATCCGCCGCCGACTCGACTACCTGCGTGAACTGGGCGTAGGCGCCCTCTACCTCACGCCCATCTTCCTCGCCGGCACCTATCACCGCTACGACACCTGGGACTACCACGTCGTCGACCCGCGTCTCGGGACCAGTCAGGACCTGGCCGCCCTCTGCCGCGAACTGCACGAGTCGGGCCTGCGCATCATCCTCGACGGCGTGTTCAATCACGTGGGCGCGGGCCACCGCTGGTTCAACCGGCGCAGCGTCTTCCCCGAGCCCGGCGCCTGGCAGGACCGCGATTCGCCCTTCGCCGAGTTCTTCTACTTCAAGCGTCATCCCGACCGCTACGAGAGCTGGCTCGGCCACAAGGATCTCCCCAAGCTCGACTATCGCAGCCGTCGCCTGCGGGACGAGATCTACGCCGGTCATCAGAGCGTGGTCCGCCGCTGGCTGCGGCCGCCGTACGCGGTGGACGGCTGGCGCCTGGACGTGGTCAACATGCTGGCGCGAAGCGGTGCGGTGCAGCTCAACGCCGAGGTCCTGCGCGAGATGCGCCAGGCGGTGAAGGAGACCAGCCACGACGCCTACCTGCTGGGCGAGAACTTCTTCGACTCCAGCGACCAGTTGCAGGGAGACCAGCTCGACGGCGCGCAGGACTACCATGGCTTCTACTATCCGCTGTTGCGCTGGCTCGGCGGCAGCGAACCGCAGACGCCCACGGGGCTGCGGCGTCAGCCGCCGGCCACCGGCGCGGCCGCCGGCGCCGAGCATCTGGCGCTTGCACTGATCGAGGCGCGGGCGCGGGTGCCGTTCGAGCAGGCGCAGGCGATGTTCCACCAGCTCAGCAGTCACGACACGCCGCGGTTGATCACCCTGCTCGACGGCGACCGTCGGCGATACCGACTGGCCGTGTTCCTGCAGTTCGTCTGGCCGGGCGTGCCATGTGTGTATTACGGCGACGAGGTCGGACTCGAAGGCGGTCGCGATCCCGAGAATCGGCGCGCCATGGAGTGGAACGTGGCGGCGTGGGATCAGGAGCGGCTCGACTGGCACCGCCGGTTGATCGCCCTGCATCGCGACGATCCGGTGCTGGCCGGCGGCGGCGTCACGGTGCTGCACGCAGAGGGCGACGTGTTCTGCTTCGCCCGCATCCTCGGCGACCAGTGCCGGATCGCGCTCCTCAACCGCGGCGACGAGTCGGCCCGTGTTGCCGTGGACGTCGGCTGCGTGGGCTGGCTGGACGGCACGGCCACCGACCTGCTCGATACCGTCGGCGCCGAGTTCACCGGCGGTGTCTTGACCGCCGATCTCGAACCGGGCGCCGTCCGCTTGCTGCGCCGCGAGGAGTCCCCATGACCGACGAGGGAATGCGCCGGAAGGAACGCGAGGTCACCGCTCCGGCCGCCGTCGCCGACATCATCGCGTCCGCCACCATCTGTCGCGTCGGGTTCGTGGATGACGGCGAGCCGTACGTGCTGCCGGTGAACTTCGGCCACGAGGAGGTGCCCGGTTCGCCAGGCGGCCGTTTCTGGTTCCATTCGGCCACGGCCGGTCGCAAGGTCGATCTGCTGGCCGCCGAACCACGGGTCTGCGTGCAGCTGGAGGAGGACCTCGGCATGATCACGCATCCCGACAAGGCCTGCGCCTGGACCCAGGGATACCGTTCGGTCATGGCCTGGGGCACCGCACGCACGGCGCGCGATCACGACGAAGCGCGCCACGGCCTCGACGTCCTCATGCGCCAGCACGGCGGCGGCGACGGCTGGACCTACCCTGACAAGATGCTGGATCACACGCTCGTCTGGTACGTGGAGGTGGACCGGATCTCCGCCAAGGAGCACCGGGCCAAGGCGGAGGACGCGTGAGCGAGCTGCCGCACTTCGGCGAGATCATGGCGCTGATCGCTGCATTCATCTTCGCCTGGACATCGGTCTTCTTCACCAACGCCGGTCGCCGGCTCGGCGTCATGACGCTCAACCTCATGCGCCTCCTCGGTGCCACGGTTCTGCTGGGCGTGACCCACGTGGTGGTGACCGGTCGCCTCTGGCCGGAGGCGCCGCTGGAGAGCATTCTCTGGATCGGTTTGAGCGGCATCGTGGGACTCGCCATCGGCGACTCGGCTCTCTTCCGCGCCTTCACCCTCATCGGACCACGCCGCGGCATGCTGGCCATGGCCTCGGCGCCGGTGTTCACCGTGATGGTGGCCTGGGTGCTGCTGGACGAGTCGCTGGGACTGCAGGCGATGCTCGGCATCGGGGTGGTCATGGGGGGCGTGATGCTGGCGGTCACGGGCAAGGACCGTGGCGGCGGCGACTTCGCCGACCCCGATCGGCGACTGCTGCTCAAGGGCTACGCCCTGGGAATGGTGGCGGCAGCGGGACAGGGGCTGGGGTCGGCGTTCGTGAAGATCGGCATGGCGGGCACGGACGTGGAGGTCGATCCGCTCTCGGCGACCTACGTACGCGTGGTCTTCGCCTGGGCGGGGTACTGGCTGGCCGTGGTGCCGCGGCATCGGCCGGCCGAACTGTTCGGTCCGCTGCGCGATCTCAAGGGCAGCCTGAATCTCGGGCTGGCCACCATTCTGGGACCCTACATCTCGGTCTACATCTCCATCGTGGCCATCCGCCATGCGGAAGCCGGCGTGGCGCAGGTGCTGCTGGGGGCCGTGCCGATCTTCGTCATGGGGCCGGCCTGGCTGGTCTATCGCGACCGGCCGTCGCCGGCCGCGGTGGTGGGGGTGCTGGTGGCGGTGGCCGGCGGGGCCATCCTGTTCCTGCGCTGAGGCGCCGTTCGAACTACTTCACCAGCACCATGGTCCGGGTCGCCGAGCCCGCCTGGGAGTTCACCCGGTAGTGGTAGACCCCGGAGCCGACGTTGGCGCCCTGGTCGTCGCGGCCATCCCAGTTCACCAGGTTCATGCCGACGGCGCCGATGCCGCGGAAGCTCCGGACCCGGCGGCCGGCCAGATCGTAGACCGCGATGTCGTAGGTTCCCGCCGCAGGCAGGTCGAAGCGGATCGTGGTCATGGCGTTGAACGGGTTCGGCGCGTTGGCGTGAAGCTGCAGTCGCTGACCGGAGGCGATCTCGCCGTCGACGCCGCTGACGATGCCGCTGTTCCAGTAGATGTCGTCCAGGGCGAACACGCAGGCGGTGCCCTGCTCCTCGAGGATGACGAACGCGTAGCTCAGCATGCGCAGGTCGATGGCCGTGCCGCGGATGTCGCTGACCGGAATCGAGGCGCGTCCCCAGTCGCCGTTGCGGACCAGTCCGTAGGTCGTCTGGTGGGCCGGGAAGGTGACGTACTGCTGGTTCCCCCAGGCGTCGATGATCCCGATCTTGAACGTGACGTTGGCCGGAATGTTGATCATGAACTCGAGGTGGCCCTCGCCGAAGTCGAACAGGTTCAGCGGCTCGATGGACATGATGCCGGCGCCGAACCAACCCAGGCCCGCCGTCTGCCACGACAGCACGTTCTCTCCCTCGTACGGAGGGATGTTGCCGTCGACTAGGGTGCCTTCCCACACGTAGATCTCGGACGAAACGCCGGCTACCAGCTCGCCGTTGGTGGGGGTCTCGTCGGTGTAGATGCCGAAGGTGCCCTGCTCGAACTCGGGCGGACCGAGGTGGACCTCGCCCTGGCCGTTCCACTCGTAGACCCGGATGTAGTCGATGTACATCTCGGCGGGAAATGGCATGGACACCGGCAGGCCGCCGCCGGGATCGCCGAGATTGTAGGCATCGGTGAAGGCGCCGCCGATGGCCAGGTTGGCGATGAGGTAGAAGGGCTTGGTGAACTCGTCGGAGACCTCGTCGATGGTGAAAGGCTCCTCGTACAGGTCGCGCTCCGTGCCATCGTCGACGACGGTCAGGCGCAGGGCGCTCTCGTCCCAGTACAGACGGTAGGTGAGGAAGCGGTTCACGAGCGGGTCGTCGTACCGGTAGTAGGGTCGGCAGTAGAGGTCGTCGGGGTCCCAGGAAATGCTGGCGGCTCCCGACGGATTTTCGGGTGAGACGGCGGCGTCGGAGTAGAAGATGGCGTTGGCGCCCACCGACTCGTTCACCGTGGAGTTGTCCAGACCGTTGCCGCCGTTGTGCGTGTCGTGCAGATCGCGGAAGGCCTGCTTGCCGCCCATCTCCATCATGTCGATCTCGCCGTTGCGCGGCCAGGCGTAGTTGGCGTTGCCCAGGAGCCACACGGCCGGCCAGCCGCCGAGGTCCAGATCGGGCACCCGCACCCGGGTCTCGATCATGCCGTACTTGACGGTGACTTCCGACTTGGAGAACACCTTACCTGACGTGTAGCTCAGCGGGTTGCCCCACTGGTCGACGATGCCCGGGCCGCTTTCCTGGCGTGCGGTCAGGCGCAGCGCCGTGTTGCCCGGCTCGCCGGGGATCTCCGCGATGTCGACGTTGTCCTCGGAGTAGAACTCCAGCTCCCCGTTGCCCCAGCCCCAGTATCCGTTGCCCGTCAGGATGATCCAGTTGTCGAGGTCGGCGAAGTCGTCTTCCCAGATCAGCGCGCCGACCTGGGCGTGGGCGATGCTGCCGACGATGAGCGACGCGGCGACGGCGAGAATGATCTTCTTCACGGGGATTCTCCTGGTTCGGGGCCTGCAAACGGCGCCGGATTTCGCATCTGGTGACCTGGACGAAGGGATTGTACACCGCGATCACCGGCGGGACAAGAACTATGTACGGAAACCAAACAAAGTGATTGTACTGTCACCGAACTTAGTATATGATCCGCCACAGATTCAAGTCGTCCCATCCTACCCGTGTGGCGGACAAAACCACTGAAACGACTCGGGACGGGGTCTAGAGGCTACTTGACCGGGGATTGCTGATGTCTTCTCCGGCTCGGTAACGCCACCTGAACAAGGAGAACGGTCATGAGATTTGGTAAGTGCAAGGTACTCGGATTCGCGCTGGCGCTGCTGGCGCTGCCCATGATGGGCGCCATGGACGACGCCTCGGCCCAGAACATCCTCGACAACGGCTATTTCGAGACCGGCGACCTGACTGGCTGGCAGGTGCTCGGCGGCAACGCCAGCGCCACCGTCACCATCGACTCGCCCGACAACGGCGATTCGTGGGGCGGTTCGCACAACGCGTTCATGGACAACCAGGGCGAGGCCATCGGCCTGACGCTCAAGCAGACCACGCCGGTCGGTTCGGCGTCCGGCGGGACGACCTGGTACTCGGTCGATCTCAAGCTGATCCAGGCGGACGTCGGCGGCGTGCTCTTCGTGGAGATCTTCGCCGAGCAGGAAGGTGTCGGCATCATCGGCGGCTCCGGACTGATGGGTCCGTTCTGGCCCTGGAATGTGTGGCAGCAGTTCGAGGGTACGTTCGAGGCGCCCGCGGCCACGGACTTCCTGACGATCCAGATCATGGCCAACACGGGCGCGGCCATCGGCACCAACTGCCGGGCCAACGTCGACAACGTGTTCCTGAGCCAGGAAGGCCCGCCGGTGGGCACCGAGGCTCGGACCTTGAGCGACGTCAAGAACCTGTATCGCTAGCTCTGCAGGACCGAGAGACCATGGGCCGCCTCCCTTCGGAGGCGGCCCATTCTCGCAAAAGCGGCGAGCGCTTCGCTAGTACGCCGGCGGCTCCATCCCATACTGCGTCCACTCTTCCTGCGACGGTCCGAACACTCCCGGCACCACCAGACCCGCCTGCCGCATGAGTACCGTGAGCTGACCGCGGTGATGGATCTCGTGATTGACCAGGATCGCGAGGGTCCGCCCGCGGGCCCACGATTCGCCGTACATGTCGTCCTCGACGGTGAGGTCACTGTCGGTCCAGTTGCCGCCGATGCTCTCGGCCAGTTCCGCGTTGACCGTGCCGTGGGCGGCGATGATCTCCGCGGCCACCGTCGGTGGCGGCAACTCGTGATCGATCGCCGACAACGGTAGTCCGGTGCGCTGCATCATCTCCGGTACGGAGACGACCACGTGCCAGGCCAGTCCGCCGAGGGTGCGATGGCCCGGCGCCACGGCCTGGGCCAGCGACGCGTCGGTGAGGTTGTTCAGGAGTTTGCCCGTGCTGTCGGCGAGGCGGGCGTGAACGGTGGCGAATTCGTCCAGCGTGCGGAACATGGGCGGTCCTTTCGCGCAGTCGACGTCGATGGTGAAGGCGCATGGTAGCACGACCGAACAGGAATAGGGCTCCCGGTGAGGGAGCCCTTTCCCGTGCGTCGAATGATCGCCGCGCCTAGTTGCCGCAGGTCATCATCTCGGTGCCGGAGCCACCCTGGACCGGGGTGCCCTCCGCGTTGTAGAGGGTGTAGTTGACGGTATCGTCGCCGTCGAACACCACGTCCACGTAGTAGGGCGAGAAGTGGTAGCGGATGGAGCCCGTCGGGCAGCCGTTCTCCGGGAAGGAGATGCCGCCCCCCAGGGTCTCCCAGGTCACCGTCAAGTCGAGGGTGGCCTGGTTGCCGTCGCTGTAGGCCTCGTAGGTGAAGTCGTAGCCGCCGGAGCCGGCGATGACGAGGGTGGTGGTGTCCAGGCCGTCCACTTCCATCTCGTTGGAGAATTCCTGGTGGGCGTACAGGGCGGAGCGGTCGTCCTCGTAGGAGAAGTCGCCCACGCCGTCCTCGACGTAGTGCATGGACACGGCGCCATCGTTGGTCATCTGCGGGTTGCCCTGGGCGTCACGGAACTGCACGTAGTAGGCGAACTCGAAGGAGTAGCCCTCGGCGTCGTACGTGGTGTGAGCCGACCAGGCCTGGTACTCGCTGTCCCAGGCGAAGGTGTAGCTGAAGTCCTTGCCGGTGAATCCGTCCGCGAAGAACGGCATGTTCTCGACCATCTCGATGGCCATGGGGGCGGTCACGGACGCCTGGGCGTCGGCGAGTTCCTCGTTGAATTCGGTGATCTCGCCGCCCGGAGTGGTGGGCGTGTCGTCGTCGGAACTACAGCCGACCACGACCAGGCCGAGGGCGATGATGAGGGCGAGAGCCAGGCCCACGGGCCGCGGCGGATACGAAGCGCTATGCATGACGAACTTGCTCCTTGCACGGGTTCAGGGGGCAATTATTGCCGTGATTCACCGCCAGCGGGCGGACGCTGGACGAAGAAGCAATTCGGTTGCCAGGATGGGCGCCACGGGCGGCGCGTGAGGGAAACGCGCCCGCAGAACGGATTGGTGGTGCCCGATCTGGGCAAATGCACTGACGTCGGCGCCGGTCAGTCCAGGTTCGAGGCGGCCACCACCTGGTCGTCGTCGCCGTCGCCGGATCCGTCGCCCGCAAGGTGCACGGTCTGCGTGGGGAACGCGATGCCCAGGCCGAGATCCTCGAGGATGTCCATGACGTTCAACTGCACGTCCTGGCGCGCCTGCAGGTGCTCCACCCAGTTGGTGGTCACGGTGAAGCAGTAGACCAGGATGTCGAGGCTACTGGCCCCGAAATCGGTGAACTTGACCATGAGGAATTCCTGGTCGATGGTCGCGTTGCCGCGGAGGGATTCCTCGATGCGGCGCACCGCCTCGCGCATCTGTCCCGGCGTGGTGTCGTAGGTCACGCCCACCGAGAACTTGATGCGGCGCTTGGGCATGAGGGAGTGGTTCTCGACAGTGGCGTTGGCGAGCACCGAGTTGGGTATGGACACGAGGGTCTTTGCGAACGTTCTGATGCGCGCCGAGCGCAGGCCGATCTCTTCGACCACGCCGTCGGCGCTGTCGAGGGTGATCCAGTCGCCCACCTTGAACGGGCGGTCGATCAGGATGGTGACGCCGCCGAAGAGATTGGCCAGGGTGTCCTTGGCGGCCAGTGCCATGGCCAGACCGCCCACTCCGAGAGCACCCAGCAGGCCGCTCACCGAGTAGCCCAGATTCTGCACCACCACCACGAATACCACCACCGCCACGAACGCCTTCAGGGCCTTGCGCAGGGTGGGGATGAGCGTGTTGTCGAGGACGCTGTCCTCGTGCCGGCTACGCTCGCTGGCCAGGATCGCCCAGGCGTCGATGAACTTGAACAGGGTCCAGGTCACCAGCAGGGTTGCACCGACCAGCACCACCTTGTTGGCCACGCCCAGCCACTCCTCCTCGCCGGTGGCCAGGGCGCGAGCGGCGAGATAGATGCCCACCAGGGGCAGGATCTGACTCAGCGGGGTCACCAGGGCGTGCACCGCCACGTCGTCGGCCTCGGTCTCGGTCCGGTCGGCCAGCGACTTGAGCCGGCGGGCGATCCACTGCACCACCAGCGCGCGTAGCACGAACGCGGCGACGATGATTCCCAGGGCCGTGAGCAGGGAGCCCCAGGTGAATGGCCCAAGGGGCTGCGCGAGGAATGCCTTCAATTCGTTCACGGTATTTCCTTTTTCTACGGCGATTCGGCGCCGTTCGCGCTCGGAGCCCGCAGGCTCTCCACATCAAGACCGGTACAGGCGCTCAGCAGGCGGAAGAAATTCTTCTGCAGACCGCCGATCTCCATGGCCGAACGGCCATTTCGCCGTCCGGCTGCCAGGTAGTCGATGAAGTCTTCCTTGTTGGCCAGGACCTGGTCCAGGCTCACCGGCAGCAGGTCGGGGTCGTACACGATGGTCAGGGATTCGCCGGCCAAGAGGCTGGCCCGCAGGAGGTGCAAACGACCGCGCTCGAAGAAACCCAGCCCCACGTCGGTGAGCACCTGATTGAGCAACGCCTGGGATGTCGGACCCCACGGGCGGAGAACATCGCCGGCGTCGAGGAGGACATGGGCGTCCATGGGCGTCAGGCGCAAACCGTTGGCCCAGATGACCCTACGGCCTGGCTCGAGCACCATCCGCGGCCCCAGGGCGCCGTCGAGACTGTGGTAGAGAGTCGATCCGAGGACTTTCTCCTCACCGAGTTCGGCGGCCATGGCAGCGGTCTCGGCCACCAGCGGAGGCTGGACGATGACCAGGTCCTTGTCGGCCACGGGAAAGGCTTCGAGTTGACGACAGGCTTGCCAGCTGACGGCCGTGCGTCGTACGACCGGGTCGGCCAGGCGACCGTCGGGAAGCCGCAGGTCGAGCCGGGCGCGCATGCCCAGCAGGCCCCAGGCCACCGCCGCCAGGGTCGCCGCGGCCACCACGACCGGCCGGATCGGCCAACGCGCCGGCAGGAGGCTGGCCAGCGCGAGGCAGCCGAACGGCTCCACCGGATACGCCAGATCCGGCGCCAGGTGACGGGCCAGCGGCAGCACCGGCGCCAGCATGACCAGGGCGCCCACGAGCGTGAAGAGGGGCACGCGCCGCCCGCGACGCCAGGAGAACCAGCTCCAGGCACCCCAGAGGATCCAGACAGCGGCGCCGGCCATGGCTGCCGCGCCGTTCACCGCGGGGGGATACGCTGGTCCGGGCAGCACCAGCCACCAGCCGTAGGTCGCGAGATTGTGGTACACGGGAGCGAGGCCGCCGAGGGCGTAGGGCTGGTCGGTGGCGGTGGCGAACTCGCGCACTGCGAGCAAGGCCGCGGCTACGGCCGCCATGGTCACCACGGCGATCAGGATCCCGTCGCGGCCCGGGCGCCGCCCTGTCAGCAACGCGAACAGCAACGGCAGGCCGACGACGACCTCTTTGCTGCCCATGGCAGCCAGCGCAAGCACCACCGCCGCGAGGCGCGCCCGGTGGCCCGGGGCGAGCCAGCGCTCCAGAGCCCACACGGCGCAGACCACCGCCAGCAGGTCCTGCACCCCGGATGCCCAGTAGAGGGGCGTGAAGGCCAGGGGTGAGGCGGCCATGATCAGGCCGGCGGTCATACCCTGAAGCGGCGAGAGGCCGAGTCGCATGGCGAGGCGGACCACGCCGGCCGCCGCGACGCCGTGCAGGACGAGGCGGCTGACGGCGTAGGGATCGGGATTCAGGCCGGCCAGCGGCCAGAATGCTTGCCAGTAGAGGTCGCGCGAGAGGTAGCGGATGGGCAGGCCGGGGGACTCGATGAGGCCGGCCGCCCGGGCCAGCAGGCCCCAGTCGTCCTGATTCCACCAGGCGCCCAGGGCGGGCAGTCGCGCGAAGAACGCGGCCATGGCCACGAGCACCGCCAACCACGGGCTCGTGTCGATTTTCTCTCTCGTCCCGCCGGGACTTCTGTTATCATGGCAGGCTGTCATCGGGGCCGACCTCGAGAGCAAGGAATTCGGCCGGCGAAAACCGCCGGCCGCGGATCATGGTAAGGCATGGTTTCGCGGATGCAAACCATGGTCTCGCGGACGCAGGTTCCGGGGCCGATGCCCCAACACCAAACCCATCGAGGTGATCGATTCATGCAGCAGAGAGCAATCGTCGGGCTCGTTCTCGTGACTCTGGCGCTGGCCATGTCGGGCTGTGGGTCCGACCCCGCGCCGGGGCCCCTGGAGATGGATGCCGCGGAACTGGAGCGGTGGGAAATCGCCCTGGTGGAGTGGCGCATCGAGAAGAACGAGGGCTTCATGCAGTCGGCCGACAGTCCGCTGCCCGAGAATCTCCGTGACGGATTCGAGGGACTCGACTACTACTTCCCCGAGTCGACGCTCCGGTACCAGGTGCCTCTGGAGAAGGCGGCCATGGCAGAGACCGTACAGCTGGCCAAGCGCAAGGGTGACGAGTCGGCTTACGAGGTCCGCGGCACGGTCCATTTCCGGCATGGCGACCAGGATCTGGCGCTCACGGTCTACGGATCATCCGGCGACGACGCGCTCTGGCTCCCTTTCTACGACAAGACGAACGGCGAGTCCACGTACGGCGGCGGCCGCTACCTCGACCTCGAGTTGCAGGCTGACGGCACCGTGGAGGTCGACTTCAACAAGGCGTACAACCCCTTCTGCGCCTACGACGCCGAGCGCTGGAACTGCACCCTGCCGCCCGCCGAGAATACCCTCCCCATGCGCGTGGAGGCCGGCGAGAAACTGCTGACCTCCGCCGGCCACTAGGCCGCGGCGGAGGCGAGCCATGACCGAGGTCTTGCAGTCCATTGGAGGCTGGGCCTGGTACGTGATCTGGGCGGGGCTGCTCCTGGTGGCCTCGCTCTTCGTGTACCTGGGCCTCGGCGGCAATTTCATCGTGCTCGGATTGGCCCTGGTCCACGCGTTGATCACCGGGTTCGACCCCATCGGTTGGCCGCTGTTGGCCGTTCTGCTGGGTCTGGCGCTCCTGGGTGAACTCGTGGAGTTCGTTCTCGGCAACTTCTACGTGCTCAAGAAGGGCGCCAGCGGCTGGGGCACTTTCGGCGGCTTCGCCGGCGGCCTCGGCGGCGCCGTTGTCGGCAACTCGCTGCTGCCGGTGGCCGGAGCGGTGCTGGGCAGCTTCATGGGGGCCTTCCTGGGTTGCGTGGCCGGAGAGTTCTGGGCGCGCCAGCGGCTCGAGCCTAGCCTGCGCATCGGCACCCACGCTTTCGTTGGGCGCCTCCTGGCCATCCTTTTCAAGCATGCCGTTGGCCTCGTGATGGTTTTCCTCGTCCTGCGGGCCACATTCCCAACATCTTGAAATAGCGTGCTTTATCTCGATCTCAACGAACACTTAAATTAATGTCCAGAAAATATCCATATATAACTTAGACAAAGGCCTTGCGATAAGCTGGACGAAAGCTATCTTGCATTCGTGCCTAGCGAAGAACGAAGACCGACCGCGGCGAGACCGCGATCCCATAGACAGTTTCAATACGGAGGAAGACCCATGAAGGCCAGCACCAAGAACATCCTGACCGCCCTGACCCTGACGCTTTCCGTTTCCCTGGCCGCGACGCCTGCTCTGGCCGGCAGTTGTAATTCCAGCTCGGACGCAAAGGCGACCCACGCCATGGCCACCGAGGCCACCCCGGGCATCTACGACCTGGCCGGAGAAGCCGGATTCACCACGCTGACCGCGG
Source organism: bacterium (assembly GCA_003353795.1). Classification (GTDB taxonomy): domain Bacteria; phylum Krumholzibacteriota; class Krumholzibacteriia; order LZORAL124-64-63; family LZORAL124-64-63; genus Glo-17. The sequence continues at coordinate 6,706 of PIVY01000058.1, read as the reverse complement.
CCATCGACGCCGCCGGCCTCAGCGAGGTCCTGAACACCGAGGGCCCGTTCACCGTGTTCGCGCCCACTGACGAGGCCTTCTCCAATCTGCCCGCCGGCACGCTCGAGTCGCTGCTCGCAGACAAGGAAGCCCTGACCAGGGTGCTGTTGTACCACGTGACCGCCGGCGAGGTCATGGCTGCGGAAGTGGTGGACCTACGCGCGGCCACGACTCTCAACGGCGAGAAGGTCAAGATCGGCGTGGAGAACGGCGTGACGATCAACGACGCCACCGTGGTCAAGACCGATGTCCGGGCCCAGAACGGCGTGATCCACGTGATCGACACCGTCCTGATCCCCGCAAACCTTTAGACGATGATGCCGGGCGGCAAGGTGGCGCTGTCCGGATGGGTGAGGGCAGGCCGGATTCGATAGGCCGGCCTCCCCACCCAAAAAGCAGATGGAGCGGAGATCAGAGGGGCCTCCGCTCCGACATTCCGAAGCCCCCTTGATCATAGATTCGAAGACTGACCGAAGACCAACCGAAGACTGACCGTGGCCCGGGACGACCGGCTCGCGAAAGGATAGACCGATGAAACGCTCTCTGAACCTGACCACGCTGCTGGCCCTGCTGGCGATCCTGTCTCTCAGCCTCGCTGCCTGCAGCGACGACGACGAGACCAACCCCATGAACCCCGAGCCGACCGGAGCCATGCTCCGCGCCGTGCACGCCTCGCCCGACGCTCCCGAGGTCGATATCTACGTCAACGACGGCGACACGCCGGTGATCGAGGACCTTGCTTACGGCGAAGCTTCCGTCTACCTCGAGGTTCCGGCGGGCACCTACAGCGTGCAGATCCGCGCCGCCGGCGCCGAGGCCACGTCCGATCCCGTCTTCGAGATCGACGCGCTGCCCCTGGCCGAGGGCCAGACCATGACCGCCGTGGCAGCCGGACTCCTGGGCAGCACCGACGCGGACGACATGTTCCGTGTCCTTCCCTTGACCGAGAACTTCAGCGACCCCGGTGCCGGCAACGCCGCTGTCCGAATCGTCCACGCGTCGGCAGACGCTCCGACCGTGGCGCTCGACGTGGCCAACGACGGCCAGCCCGAGGTCAACGGTTTCGAGCGCTTCGCCGAGACCGGCGAGGCCGGCGTGGCCCTGCCCGCCGGAACCAACATCCGCATCGGCGTCTGGGCGGGCGAGCCTCTGGCGCGGGCTTCGGTCTTCACCACGCCAGAGCTGCCCGCCGGCGCCGAACTTTTCGTCATCGCAACGGGCTTGCTCGCGGGCGATCCCATGGATGACGGCTTCAGCCTCCTGGCCGTGGGGCCCGCCGGCGCCATCGGCTTCATCCGTCAGGATGCCAAGGCCATGGTCTACGCCCTGCACGGTAGCCCCGATGCGCCCAACGTGGACATCGACGCCAACGGCATGGAGGTCGTCATGGATCTGGGCTTCGGCGAGCTGAGCGACGCGCTCACCGTGTGGCCGGGTGCCTATGACCTGGACTTCCGCGCCGCCGGTTCCGACGACGTGGCGGCCAGCGCCATGACCCCGTACCTCGAGCCGGGTATGAAGTACCTGGCCATTGCCACCGGCTTCCTCGGCGACACCCCGGGCTTCCAGCTCCTGCCGCTGGCCGACGAGTTCATGGGTGACGCCACCGACGCACTGGTGCGCGTGGTGCACTCCAGCCCCGACGCTCCTCCCGTGGACGTGGGTCCCATGAACGACGACAAGGTCGAGGCCGTTGGCGACTACACCAACCTTTCCTTCCGCGACGCCAGCGTGGGCGCCGGCACTGCATTGCCGGTGGGCGAGTTCACCGTTGGCGTCGCGGCCACCGGCTCCGAGGACCCCGTGGCCACCTTCGACATCGCCACCTACTCGGGGCTGCGCGCCTACGCCGTGGCCTGCGGTAGCCTGGCCGGCACGGGCGAAAGCTTCCGTCTGGTGCTGGTGCTCACCGACGGTTCCACCTGGGCTGCGGCGGAGGTCCTGCCGAACATGTGATGTGGGGACATCCGGACGGATCCGGAAGGACCGACCCGCAGCCAGCACGACGCCCGGCCGTTTCGACGGCCGGGCGTCGTTTGGAATAAGCTTCGCCGTGGCGACTCCGTCAGGGCGCCGCCTGCCCCCAGGCCATGTCCCGATTCGCCGCCACCGCCCAGTCTACCGGACCCACGGCGATCAACCCCAGCGACCACTCCTCACCGAAGACCTCACATCCGGCGATCACCGCCTCGCGCGCCGTGTCGCCCGCGGCCATACGGTCGTACACCAGGCGGGCCATGGCATGGCGGATGATCTCCTCGCCGAAGCCCGTGCAGGCCACGGCGCCTGCGGGCCCCGCGTAGCATCCGCAGCCGTAGATGGGGACGTCGCCGACGCGGCCATAGAGGGTGATGCTCGTGCCGCCGGTGGACAACGCGGCGGCGAACGTTCCGTCTACGGCCCGGGCCACGGCTCCCACGGTGTCCACTGGTTCCATGCGCTCCGGCGACGAGGGGACGCCGGGCGCGCCGTCGTCGGTGGTTGGCGGCGGACCGGGATAGTTCCAGACCGCGCGCCAGTCAAAGGTGTCGTAGCCGCCGCCGGCTTCCCCGGCGAGCAGCTTGGCGATGCGGTCGCGACCCTTGCGCAGGGAATCGTCGCAGTGGGGGACAACGTCGGGAAACCCCAGGGCGTGCGCGAACCTGGTGGCGCCCTCGCCCGCGAGCATGCGATGAGGCGTGGCCAGCACCGCGCGCGCGACGAGAATGGGATTGGTGACCCGCTCGAGCGCCGCCACGGCCGCGAAATCTCCAGCCGAGGTCATGACCGACGCGTCCATCTGCACGGTGGTCCCGTCGAGGCGAACATTGGCGCCGGTGCCGGCGTTGAACCGGCAAAGATCCTCGAGGTGGACCGTGGCAGCACAGGCGCCGTCGATGGCCGTGCTCAGGGCGGCGGCGCCGACGGTGGCAGCATCCTGGCAGTCGTTCGACCAGTCCGGTGGCGACCCGACGCCGCCGTGGGTCACGATCACCGCGCCGGTGACGGGGCCGGAGGCGAGGGTGGCTGGATCAGCGGCCAGGGCGGTCAGGGCCGGTAGCGAAAGGATCAACGAGAGTACGGCGAAACGTATCATGGGGCATCTCCCGGCCAGGGTTTCCGGGAGGGTGCCGTTTGATTCTGGCCTCGTCAATGGGGCAGTGACCGCGCGCTCAGAGCATCCCCAGATTCCGCACCAGCAACAGCGCCCCGATCACCCCGAGCAGTCCGCTCACGAGCTTGCGGAAGACCGGCTCGGAGATCTGCACGTGGATACGTTGCCCCAACCATGCGCCCAGCAACGACGCGGGCAGCACGGCGAGCCCGGACCACAGCCGTTCAGGGGTGATCAATCCCTGCGCCGAATAGTTCACCACGCGCAGCAAGGTCATGGCCACGAACACGGCCATGAGGTTGCCGCGGAAGCCGCCCTTGTCCAGCCCCGCCAGGTGGTAGTAGACGATGAGCGGCGGGCCGCCCGTGCCGAACAACCCGGTGAGCAGGCCCGACACGAGGCCCGTCGGCGGCACGATCCAGCGCGGCCACTGTACCCGGGCACCGTCGCGCAGCAGCAGGAATACCAGCGACACCACGAGGAGGAAGACACCAAGGACGGTCAGCACGAGCGTGGGGGATCCAGCCGAGAGAACGTAGCTGCCCAGGATCACGCCGGGAACCACGCCGGCGAGCAGTCCACCTGCCTCGCGCCAGCGGATGCGTCGCCACGAGGCGATGGCCACGCCCAGTTCGGCGGGCAGCACCACCAGCAGCAGCACCACCACCACGTCGCGGATCTCGGGGAAGACCAGGGCCAGAGTGCCCACGGCAATGAGCCCCGAGCCGAAGCCGAAGACCACGTAGACCATCTGCGCCACCACGATGACGGCGAAGGTCAGGGCGTAGAGCCACCAGGAGGTGAAGATCATCTCGGGCATGTCGTCAAGATGGTCCGTGATCGCGCCGCGCACAACACCGGCGTATCGTGCCCTCGAACGACCAGGCTATTCGGTTTCGTCGGCTTCCTTGGTGGCGAAGGCGGTGCTGTCGGCGGTGGCGGCGGCCAGGGTGTCCGTTGGCGCGGCGGCGGCGGGATCGCGTGGCACCAGTCGGACGTACATGCGATACCGGTTCAGGATGTCCTCGACGTAGCGCACCGTCTCGTCGCCGCGGTAGTAGCCGTGGCGGGTGTCTTCGTACCAGCGGCGTTTTGCCAGTCGCGGCAGCGTCTCGGCCAGTCCGCCCTCCCACGCGTTCGGATTCAGAGTCGCGTCCATGGCGATCCGGCGGGCGTCGGCCACGTGACCGAACCCGGCGTGGTACACCGCCACGGTGAATCGCAGCCGGTCGAGACTGTCGAGGTATCCGAAGCCGTCCCAGGTGCCCTTCAGGATTCGTAGCCCGGCCCGGATGTTGGCCTCGGGTACGAAGAGGCTGTCGGCCTGGGGCCCGGCCACGTAGGGCATCACCTGCATGAGACCCTTGGCGCCGGCCTTGCTCAATGCCCGCGGATAGAATCGAGATTCTTCGTAGATGAGGGCCGTGACCAGCCGCCAGTCCAGATCGTGGCGTTCGGATTGCCCCCGGATCAATTCATCGAAGCGGCAGATACGGCCGCTCTTGTCGGGGCGGTCGGCTTCCTGGCGGAAGTGGCGGATGGCGCGGGGGTCCCGGAAGTAGCGATCGTAGATGATGCCGTAGTCCTGGCCGCGACGTTGGCGACCTCCCGGCAGCACCTCGAAGTTCTCCCTGAGGTAGGCGTTCAGGGCGGCCCGCAATTCAGGGCTGTTGCGCCGCACGAGCCAGACAATCGGGCGTTGCTCGCCCAGCACCGGGCCCACCTGGATCTCACCCTCCAGGTACGACCGCACCGCTTCCACCACCGCGTCGTCGGCAACCGTGGCGGCCAGTTCGCCGCGGCTGACCCGGGCGATCATCTCTTCCACTTCCACCAGCGGTAGTCCGGCCTGCACGGTAAGGTCGAGATCGCGCTCGTCGCGCATGCGGGTCAGGTCGTGCAGGAACGGGTCGTGCGCCGGGACAGTGACGGTGAGGCCGGCCAGTTCGGGCAGGGAGGAGGGCCGCGTGTCGTCGGGCGGCCGCACCAGCACCTTGCGCACGAAGGAGACCGGTCGCGAGGCCGCCACGTACTGGTCGAGGTCGGCGGTGTGGGTCAGGCCGGCGCAGATCACGTCGCCGGCGCCGCTGTTCAGGAGGCTGATCATGTCCTCGCCCGGTTCGGGGATGACCACTTCCACGGTCAGCCCGTACCGGCGCGCGAAACGCTGGAACAACTCGTAGTCGAAACCGGCCTGCCCGCCGCGGTGCACGAAGTAGCTGGTGGCGTTGTATCGGGTCAGCATGCGGATGACGCCGCCGGCACGGATCTCGGTGAGGTCGTGGGCCACGGCCGGGCCGGGGACCGCCGGTCGCAGGCGTCCCGGTCGATCATATCGTTCCATGTCCTCGATCTTCTCGCAGGCCCCGGATGCGAGGAGGCAGACGAGGCCGAGGACGACGGCGACCGTGCAGTGGCGTGAACGGGGGATCATGCTCGTCTTCACCATGGTTGGCTAGCTTCCTGCGACCACCTACCGTTTACCATAACCAGCCACTTCTGGGAAGTCTGCGGTCGAATGGGAAATTTCGAAGGATGAAATGCCCTCACGATTTTGATATAATCAATACTTGAGGATAACGTGATCCGGCGGGCCTGCCCGTGTCCAGCACCCGTTGTCAATCGCCCCTGCGGTCGCGCATTGGACGCCCATCAACTTGTCTTTTAAGGAGTTGTCATGAAGTTCAGGCTCATGCTCGGGACCCTGGCCGCCCTGCTTTTGGCCGCCGGAATGGCCGGCGCTGCCGTGCAAAGCGGCGCTGAGTTCCTCGATATCGTGCAACAACGCGTCGATGGCGGTGAGATCACTGCCGACGAGGCCCTGGTCCTCAAGTTCCAGTATTGCTTCGATCGCGCGCAGCTGCCGGCGGACCTCCAGCCGGTCGGCATGGCGCCCCTGAAGTGCGGCACCGAGATCGTCATGGAGTTCGAGAAGCGGCGCGCCGATCTTGATCCCGCCGTGGCCCATCAGCTGGCGAGCTACCTGGAAATGCCCCAGGATGCCGCCACCGATATTTATCTCAGCCCCAGCGGCAAGTTCCGCGTCTCCTACACCCGTGTCGGTAACGATGCCGTACCGCCGGCCGATACCGACGGCAGTGGTGTCCCGGATTTCGTCGAGGACTGCGCCGACTACATGGACTATTCGTTCGACATCGAGTGCACGCAGCTCGGCTTCAAGTCGCCGCCGTTCAGCGCTTCGTATCCGTACATGAACATCTCGTTGAACAACCTCGAGGGGATCTACGGCTTCACGCAGCCCGTGGCCAATCCGCCCGGAATGACGCGCATCACCCTGGACAACGACTTCATCGGCTTCCCGCCCAACGATGATCCCGACGGCAACGCCCTCGGCGCCGCCAAGGTGACCGCGGCTCACGAGTTCAAGCACTCGACCCAGTACGCCGGCAGCCGCTGGAGTGAGGGCGGCTGGAACGAGCTCGACGCCACCTGGTCCGAGGACATCGTCTATCCCGCCACCAACGACTACTTCAATTACCTCAGTTTCGGCTCCCCGATCTCCGATCCGGACGTATCGCTGGACGAGTGTTTTCGCCTGGCGCGCGGCATGAC
>PIVY01000366.1 GCA_003353795.1 bacterium | reverse complement strand
GGGTACCGTCAACGACGACAGCGATATCGACACCGGGTGGACCAGTGAGCTCTTCATGCCATGGTCTGCCCTGGGCATCACCACACCGACCCACGGCACGACCATTGGGATGAACTTCGACCTCATCCTCGACGACACCGGTGGTACGCGGGATCTGGTCAGCAGACGCTACAGCGCAACCCGCTGGGATGGATACGCAATCCGCGACGATCACATGGTCGGCGTCCACAGCAGTTACAACGAGACCACTCCGGGCATTACCGGCCCCATCAACTACGCCGAGACCATGTTTGTTGACGCCCGCGCCGGCGAGACCCCGGCGACAATCAACGACCTCGTCATCGGCGACATCACCGGGTACAGCGCACGCATGGTCTTCACCTCGCCCACCGCCACAGCCGACGGGCGAGGCCACGTCAGCGGCTACCAGATCCGCTACGCCGGCTCACCGATCACCACCACCCAGGACTGGCTCAACGCAGACGTCTACGAGAACCGCTACACCCCGCGACTGTCGGGCAAGCTCGAAAACCTCAGGTACATCGGGCTCGAACCCTCGACCACCTACTCGATCGCCATCCGACCGGTCGATGCTGCGGGCAACCTCGGCGAGATGACCACCGCGACCTTCACCACCCAATCAACCACCCAAGATACCAGCGGTGGCCTACGCCTCGTCCCCTCACCACTCGGGCGCACGCTCACGACCGAGGCCGGCGATCCGTTCCTGGTCATCGGCGACCATCTCGGCCTCAGCTGGGCCCACACCCGCCAGATGTTCCCAGGAGATGTCTGGGACAATACCAACAAGGTCTATCAGAACTACGACCAGAACATGCCGATCGAGGGCGCCTACAGCAGCTACTTCGACGAGCTCCAGGCCAGGGGCGTCAACACCATGCGCGTCTTCATAGAGCAGCAGGGAACCCAAACCGAGGGCAACCCCAACCTGCCCAATGACCCCCGCGGCACCTACTGGCTTGAGCACAACGCGGGCCAATACAACACCGAAATGCGCGCCTTCCTCGACACGCTCATCGACGAAGCCCACGCGCGCGACATGTACCTCATCGTTTCGGCGTTCTCAACCTGGTACTACCGTGAGGCGTTTGGCACAGAAGGCCCCTGGGCCACCAACTTCGGCGGCCCGCTCACCACCATCGACGACTTCTTCCAGTCACCCCAGACCCTCGCTATCGCCAAGAACCGCATGGCCGAGGTCGTCACCTGGGTCCACGAGAGCCCGCACCCAGAGCGTGTCCTCGGCTACGAGATCATCAACGAGTGGAACGGCCTCCGCTGGACCGAGAACCCCGAGGGCGATGGCTCCGCCGACCGGGCGGTCGAGTTGGCGACCCGTGCGGCATGGGTCGGCGCGGTCGCACGCTACACCAAGGCGCTCGACCCCAAGCGGCTGCTCATCAACCACATCATCGGCGAGAACCGGGGCGGGCCGGTT
>PIVY01000242.1 GCA_003353795.1 bacterium | reverse complement strand
CGATAGGTGGGCGCGGAACTCCATCCCGTCCACGTCGCGATCTCGAGGGCGGCGCACCAGCAGACGCACGGTCTGCGACCCGCCGGCCGGGATCACCACCCGGCGAGGCGAGTAGCGCACCACCTCACCGGCGAAGTCGGAGCCCACGGTCATGGTCGAGTCGGCCCGCACCAGGGTTCCATCCTCCTCCATGGCGTAGAAAACCATGGAGATGCGAAACGTCTCCGCCTCGCTGGACCGGTTGGACAGGAACACGGTCGCCGCCCGTGTCTTGCCGTCGAGGACGATCCTGCCGGGGGCCACGGACACTCCCTGCGACCACGCCGACCCCGCGATCAGCATGACGTGCAGACCCACCAGAGCGCACAGTTTTCCCATGGACTTGCCACAAATTGCCGAGCTGAAGACCATCGAAGAGCCTCCGTTGAAGTATAAATCGTTGCGTGGCCGGGACTTGCCCCAGCCAGACGGTGATGTCAACGGAGGTTTCGCAAGCTCTGTGCCGCGGCGGGACGGGCGTCAACCCGTTGGGGCGCAGGCAGAAGAAAACGGGACGAGGACCATGGTCCTCGTCCCATTCGAATGCCGTTGTTACCGGCGAGTCGACCTACTGGAAGGTCACGCTCACGGTGTAAGGCAGGCTCACCGAGGTACCGGTGCTGGCCGTGGTACGGTCGATGGTGATCGACGCGCCGACCTCGACCTCTTCGGTGGCGGCGGCCATGGTGGCGTTCACGGGAACGGCACCCTGGGCGGCTCCGGCCCAGCTGGCGGTGAAGGCGTCCAGGGTGATTCCCGTGGGCTGCGTGCCGGACGTGCAGGTCACGGACAGGTCCGAGCCGACAGTCGACGTCACGTCGAACGTACCCTGGGAGATGTTGGTGGCATCGCTGATCAGGAAGCTGGCGTCGGTGGTGGCGCCGTCGGCGGCAGCTACGATCACGGTACCGTTGTTCAGCACCAGCACACCGAAGTTCAGCGCGGCGGTCTGGGCGACGGTGATTCCCTCGATGATGTCGACGCTGGCACTGGTCACCAGGTCCACGGCACCAGCGCTACCGGCGGTCACTACGAGCACCGCGGCCAGAATCGAGAAACGCGAGAAGTTCTTCATTCGGTCACTCCTTTGTCTCGAAGCCAAGATGGCTGTCGAACATTCCTTGTTTTCGACGCCATCACGGCTGTCGAACTTCTACTGGCATCCGAGCCAGTTTCTCCAGGGCTGGCTACGATACTATCTCAGCCCTTGCACGAGCATTGATTCGGGTGATCCTGAATCCGCTTTAGCACTAATTCGTATAAAGTTTCGTGGTGGTGCGTGAGGGCGGAGAAGGGCGGGTTCTTACTCGTAGAGCGCGGAGACCGTGTAGCCGACCTGCTGGCCGTTGCCCGACGACAGCATGGTGGCGTCCAGCTGTAGGCGGGCGCCCACGTGGAGGGTGAGATAGCCGGTGGCGTCGAGCGTGAGTCCCGAGAGCGGCGGGGTGCCGTAGTCGGTCTCGAAGCTGCCGAGGGAAAAACCGGTGGCGCTACCGGAGGTGAAGTCCACGGTCACGGCCACGAACGGATCGCCGTTGAGTCGGATCTGTGCCGACTGTGGTACGCCGCCGTACACCAGGTGGTCGGGGTCCTGGAGAATGGTGTCGCCGGTGCCGAGCACCACGTAGCCGTCGTTGTCCACCAGGGTTCCGAAGTACATGGAGTAGACCTGGTAGACCGACAGCTCCGCCTTCTCCGCGGGCGGCGGATCCTTCTTGCCGCTGGCCGGCGCGCGAGCGGGCTTGCTCGTGTCCAGCTGGCGAGTGTCGAGCACGGTTCCGTCGCCGGGATCCAGCGCCAGGGCCGGCGCGCACACGCCGAATACCAGGCAAAAGATGCCGGTCGCTACCGCGAATCCTGCCGACCATCGCTTCATAATTTCGCGTCCGTGGAGCATCGACTCCGGCTCCGTTCGCGCCGACCATCATCAGCCGGTCGCCTTATACGTTGTCCGACATCCAGTTACAATCACCGTTCTCGCCTGGCGATCCCGATCGACTGGTTCTCGGCATGGCAGAACGGCGCAATCGGTGTGCCGTTGTCGTTGGCTTCCGATTTGCAGAAACCCTGGTGATCGCACCGGTCGGCAAGACCGGATTGTGTGGACGACGAATGCGAGCGGACCATGGTCGACCCGACGTCCAACGGAAGCCGCAGCCGCGCCGAGCGCGGCCTGGCCCACGCCGCCCAGCGCCGCGAGGCCGTGCTCACCGGCAACGGCGTCACCGCCCTGTGGGCAACGCTGTCCGCACTGTCCCTGCCGGCCGGGTCGCCGGTGCTGCTGCCGGACCTGACCTGCGAACGAGGGCTCGGCGCCGTGGCCCTGGCCGAACTCGCACCCATCTTCGCGGACGTCCGGCAAGATACCGCGTCGCCCACCTCGGCCGACCTCGCCGTGGCCGCCGCCGCCCAGGGCGCCCGCGCCATGGTGCCGACCCATCTGTTCGGTCGTCGCGGACGCCTTCCGACCCCGGACCCCGATTGCCCCCAGATCGTCGATGCCACCCAGTGCGGCATCTCGCCCCGCGGCCTCGCCGGCGGCGACGCCGTGATCCTGAGCTTCGGGCCCGGCCGCCAGATCGATCTCGGCGGCGGTGGCGCCGTACTCACCGACGATCCGTCGCTCGCCATGGAGGTTCGGCGCTTGCTGGCCGGCGCCGACGCGCTCCAGCGAGGCATCCTCCGCGCCCCGCCACCGTGGCTGGACGCCCGACTCACGGTGGCCCTGGCCCATCATCGCGATGGCCGCCGCCGCCGACGCGCCCGCGGCTGGTTGCTGCGCGAGACCCTCGCCGACTTACCGGGGCTCACCCCCCTGGATCTCGCCGGCGACGATGCTCCCTGGTGCATCACATTGCGGATCCCCGACCACCGCAATGCCGTGGCGCTGGCCCTGAGCCAGGCCGGCTTCCCGGCAACTTGTCTCTTCTCGCCGTTGCATCGTCTCGCCGGCCACCCCGATCGACTCTTCCCTCGCGCCAGTTCCCTGGCCGGCGAACTGCTCAATCTCGACCCCGACCGCCTCGGTGACGATCCGGCTGCCGCGGCGAAACGCGTGGCCGCCGTGGTGGCCACCGTCCTGGACCGCCCGCTGCGAAAGGAGCAGCACGCCGGCGTCTGACGGCTGCTGCACGGAGGTGCCTCATGAGGATGCTGATCTACGGAACCGGACGCCTGGCCCAGCAGATGCTGCACCTGGTGACCGCCCACTTCGGCCAGCGTTGCACCGTAGCCGGCTTCGTGGACGACCAGCGCCGCCCGGGAGAACCGGTGACCGCCGATCATCGCGTCCTCGGCGACCTCGACACCGTGGCCCGTTTCCCCGCCACGGGTCCGCGCCGCGTCTGTCTGGTGCCGGCCCTGGATCCCCGCGATCAGCCCGCGCGCGGTCGCGCCCTGGCCCGCGCCCGCCAATTCGGCTACCAGTTCCCCATCATCGTGCACCCCGACGCGTGCGTGGAGTCGCGCAGCGAACTGGGTGCCGGGGTCATCGTGCAGGCCGGAGTGGTGGTGAGCCGTTCGGTCCGGATCGGCGACTTCTGCCATCTCGAGTCCGGCGTCATCGTCGGCGCCGGCTCGGTACTCGACGAGAACGTGCATCTGGCCGCCGGCGTCACCGTCGGTGATCGGGTGCAGATCGGGCGCGACACCACCGTCGGCCTGCATGCCACCATCGCCGGCGGCATGACCGTGGACGCAGGCACCGTGGTGGCGCCTCACGTCCTGGTTGCTTCGAACGTCGCGGCGAGCACCCGCCTGGTGCCCATCCCTTCATTGACGAGACCCGACGCCGGTAGTGCCGTGGTCTTCGACGAGGTCTCCCATGCCTAGCCTCGACCAGATCCAGCTGGCGCAGGACGCGCCCTACCACGAGTTCCCCGCCGACGTGACGGTGGAAACGGTGTCCGAGTGCAATCTGTCCTGTGTCATGTGCCCCCAGGGACGGTTGACCCGTCCGCGCGGCCGCATGTCCTACGATCTCTGGACCCGGATCGTCGACGAGATCGCCGAGATCAACCCTGGCACCCGTCTCTGGCCCGCCCACATGGGCGAGCCCCTGGTCATGGCGCCGGAGATCTTTCGCTGGCTCCGCTACGCCAAGCACCGCGGCATCGAGCGCGTGACCCTGGCCAGCAACCTCAATCTGCTGCGCCCCGACCACGCCGAGTCGCTGGTCCTGAGCGGGCTGGACGAGATCATCGTCGGTATCGACGCCGCCAGCGTCGACTGTTACCGCGAGATCCGCACCGACGGCAACCTCGAGCGCGTGCGCCGCGCGGTGACCTACCTGGCCGAGACCAAGGTGCGCCTGGCCTCGACCACCCCGCGCCTGGTGCTGCAGTTCCTGGTCATGGACGAGAACGCCGCCGAGGAACAGGCCTTCATCGAGACCTGGCAACGGGCGGGCATCGATCTCGAGCTCCAGATCACTCCCCGCCTGGGCTGGGCCGGCGGCGTCCCCGCCTGGCGCGGCCTCTCCAGCCTGCAGGGCAGCCAGCGCAAACCCTGCCACACGTTGCTCAGCGGCATGACCGTGTTCTGGAACGGCCTGGTCCCCCAGTGCGACCGCGACTGGAACGGCCGCACCCGCCACGGCAACCTGAATCGCCAGAGCATCCACGAGGTCTGGCAGGGCTCCATGGCCCAGCTACGCTCCCGCCATCTCCGCGGCGATCACGGCAGCGCGCTCTGCTGCGACTGCCAGGACTGGGCGGCCGATCTCTCGCGCACCATTCGCTGCGGAGCCCCCGCGGCGGCCGCGAACGTGTAGACGCGCCTCCCCCGAGCTGGAATGCATATTGCACGATCCGACAAGACGTCGTATCATTATGCAACAATAATGCGTGCAATATGCAATGTTCCAGCCGGAGGCCGCCCGTGCGCACCACCCTGATCCTGCTCGTCATTCTGCTGGCGTTGAGCGTTCCCGCCGGGGCGGTCAAGCTGCAAACGTCTGCCACGGTTCAGCTTATCGAATCGACCAATGCCCACCTGGATCACTGGAATGCCAATTCCCGCCCCGCCTGGACCGTGACCGGCGCCCCCGACGAGCGGCTCCAGGTAAGCCTCGAGCTCCAGACCGCCGACGGTCGCCGGGTCACCCTGGACCGCGGCGAGCATCTGGATCTCGGCCACGACGGCCGCGTGCTGACCACCCTCACCGCACCGCCGACGTCCCCCCACGAGACCATCGACGTGGTCACCCTGGTGATCTGCCGCGAGTAACTCCGCGCCCGGCCCGCTTCCTGCATCGTTCAGCTCCGGACCCCTCCGGAGGTGACCATGCGTCGGCTTTTCGATCGTTCGCTGCTCGCGAGTGTCATGTTGCTGGTCACCGGCCTCGGTGCCATGGCCGCCGATCAGCCGCTGCCCGCCGGCGGCCACGACTTCCGCAACGTCGACTGGGGCATGGGTCGCAACGAGGTCCGCGCCGGCGAAACCGCCAAGCCCAGTCTCGCCGACGGCCCCCTTCTGGGCTTCCCCGCCACGGTCGCCGGCCATCCGTGCCAGGTGATCTACCTCTTCCAGGCCGACCGCCTCTGCATGGGTTTCTACCTCTGGTCGAACATCCACGAGGACCTGAGCGAGTACTTCGGCCAGGCCGAGACCCTGCGCGACGTGCTGGCCGGCGCCTGGAACGCGCCGCAGATCGAGAAGTGGGACTGGGAAGACCCCATGTTCCAGGACGATCCCGCCATGCGCGCCGAGGCCCTGGGATTGGGCCTCGTTCGCTACGAAATGGGTTGGATGACCGGGCGCAGCATCGTGGCGGTGCGCATGTCCGGCGGCAATCTGCAGGGCGACATCCTGCTCATGTACGCCGACCGCACCTGCTTCCCCAGCGGCCAGGCGGCCTTCAAGACCTTCTTCGACGACCGGATCGGTCTGCCCACGCCCTAT
>PIVY01000057.1 GCA_003353795.1 bacterium | reverse complement strand
GGTCCGCGACCAGACGAGGGCACCCACGGCCATCACCGCGAGTACGAGGACGGTTCCACAGACCCAGTAGAAGGCAGCCGAGGGACGAGTACGACGTTTGCGGCGGGCGGCGGCCAAGGGTTCCCTCCCTTGCGCGGACGCGGCTGGAGTTGGAGGCAAAAAATGGAGGAGCCCCCGAGGAGCTCCTCCCAATGATACTCGAAAGCCGGATCAGATCCAGCGTCGGTCGCGACGATCACTGTCCGTAGGTCTGATCCACCATGCCCAGGATCTTGTAATCCGGGTTCTCGTCGTCGCCCTCGTTCTTCACGTAGTAGATCACCGGGCCCTGCACCTGGAGGATCAAGTTCTGTCCCGAGACCTGGAACTTGATGTGCACCACGTACGCTCGGTACTGGCTGTCGGTGAACCCGCCGAAGTTCGGGTCGTTGGCCGGCGTCGCCACCCAAACGTTCTGCGGCAGGAGCTGCTCGATGGTGATGTCCGAGATGATGATGCTCGTGTTGCCCTCGAGGCCGTTGAACATCTTGTCCGCGATGCGGATCTCGTCATCGTAGGTATCGGTGCCGCCGTCCTGGTCGATGAACAGGTAATCCTCGCTCAGCAACTGGCGATAGCAGTCGAGCTGGCGTCCCGCGTACACTTCGCGGAATACCTGCATGACCTGGTCGGGACTCGTGGCCGTGACGCACTCCGGCGCCGGCGGCGGCGGGGGCGGCTCATCGTCGTTGTCCGGCGAGAAGATACAGCCGGACGATGCGAAAGCGATGAGCAGAACAAAGAAGAGCAGGTGCCGGACTCTCATGATTTTCCTCCTAAGAAACGCGGTCGCAAAATGGTAGGCACCACTTTGCTATTCCGGCTGGTGTCGATCAATCGGGTGGTCCAAAATCCAAACACGGTAGCCAGGGTTCGCCGCGTTCCTCCCCTTCAAAAACATGAAACGGCGCATTGAGTTGAGGGATCCGCATCATTATAGCAGATCGGTCCCCAAAAACGCCAGTGAAAACTCTCGATCAAGGCCCGAAGACTCCTCGGACACGGCCCAGGGTTTCCAGGATTGATCCCGGGTTATCAGGGTCTTCTTCACCCTGTTCGTCCCGCCAGAGGGACAGATACCAGAAACTTCCCTGCAACTCGAACTCCAGCTGGCAACGGCCGCGGTAGCTGGTGACCGAGCCCGAGACGTTGTCGGTGACGGTGATGAGATAGATCACGTCCCACTGGGCCAATCCGCCCGATCCGTCCGGAGTATTGATATCCTCGTCGAGCAGATCCGCAGCGATGGTCACATCGGTGGCGAACCAGCTGTTGACGAAGCCCATCTCCGTGTCCTTGACCCAGTTGTCCCAGTCCACCGTGGGGTAGGCTGCGCGGGTATCGCCGTCCGGAATGTAAATGAAATTGTCCGCCAAGGCGGTGTCCCAGCCGCTGGTATCCTTGTTGATCAGAGCCAGGCGGCAATTCTCCCAGATGCTGGAGGCACTGGTGCGGGGCAGGTAGTCGATGGACCGGCTCGTCGGCGGCTCCGGATCCCGTGGATTGAAGATGCAACCGCCCAAATTTCCGAGAACCAAGATGACTGCCAGGAACAGCGGCAGCGATCGCATCGAATGGAGTCCGCGGTGCATCATGGGCGCTTCCCCCATCAAAAGGTCCACTTCATGGTCACGTCGGCCCTCCAGTAGTCGTCACTCGTGTCGGTGACGTTGGGTCCGTAGGCCAGATATCGTCGGATCGTGGCATCGAGCACCAGCGGCCTGGCCGTGGGCCCCCACGAATGCTTGATCACGCCGCCGACCCACAACTCCCCGCTGTAGCGGGTGTCCTCCGTGTTCGTGGATCCGAATCGTTTCACCACGTCCTTGGTGCGGTAGGTCGCCGTCGACAGATCCAGCCAATCGGTGGCCGCCCAGGCCATCCCCAGCTCGATCCGGTTGATGAACTGGTCCTGGTCGCGCCGGTAGAAGGCCGCACCGGTGGCGTCCCGGCTGGTGCGCTTGCCGTTGTACTTCTGGTTGTAGTCGTGTTTGAGGTCAACACTGAGACGGTCGCTGGGTTCCCACGACAGGGAGGTGCCGAGGTTGCCCCGCTTGTTGAAGCCGTCCTCCTTGTTGACCCCCGGGTAGTCGACGAAGGTGTAGTCCTGGTACTGGATGTAAATGCGGAAGGTCTGGTTCAGAGTCAGCCGGGGCCCGATGAACAGGCGGTAGGACGGCGCGATCTCGTAGGTGGTTTTGAGGTTGTTGTTGGCCGAACGGGACTCCCTGATGGAGATGTCGTCGATGGCCTGGTATTCCCCGAGCAGGGAGGCCGAGAAGACGCCGGGCCATACGGCCTCCAGCCGGATCCGGACGTTCTGGGACAGGCGGTCGCGGTCGTTCTGGTTGAACGGTTCTCCGTCGACAGCCTCGGCGATGTCCTGACGCAACTCGGTCTGGTAGCGAGCGCTGAGCGTCGTGCGCGAGAAGACGTCGCGGAACCAGTCGGCACTGAATTCGCGGACCTTGTTGTCCTGGCGCCCCCGGTTGGCTGACGCATCGGCGATGCGCTGGTCGTCCGACCTGAGATTGTACTTGTAGCCGATGGCGAACGAGTCGGCACCCACCGGCACGGTGAAGCGCAACTCGAGGATGTCCTCGGACTTCTCCTTGCGGCCCACGGCGCTCTCGCGATAGCGCTCCCGCTGGGTCGTGTGCACGAGCTTCGAGACCAGCTTGGCAGAACCCACCGTGATGGTGTTGTCCCATTTGAGGTCGAGAGCGTCATTCTCCTCCAGTTCCTGGACGACCTTGCTCGCTCCCGCCGGCAGATTGGATTCGGTGGTATCGATGAGACCGTTGCTGTTGCGGCGGAAGTCGAGGTATCGCTTGTCGAAGCTGCTCTGAGTGGCCACGATCGCGCCCTGCAACAGGGTACGCTTGTAGTAGGCGCCGGCGCCGAGGCTGTCACCCAGGGTGGACGACGGACTCTCGAAACCCGAGAGGACGCTCTCGCCGTCGCGCCAGATGCCGTAGATCCGGGTGGCCACGTTGATGCCCTCGGCGATGGGGGCACCGCTGCGGATGGCGCCGTTGATCTCGCCCTCGCGGAAGTTGTTGATCTGCTGCTGGTTGACCGCGTTCTGATCGTTGTAGTAGCCGCCGCCCATCAGGTTGTGGCTGATCAGACCGGTCAGGAGCTGGGTGCGGCTGACGCCGAGACCGACACGCCGCACCTTGCGGGCATTGACGTTGGTGATGCCGCCGGTATTGGTGGTGATGTCTTCAGACCAGTCGATCCGGGCCTGGGCGCTGAGGACCACCGGCATGAGCTGTCCGCTGCCGTAGTCGATGCTGGCGTTGCGGGTCTCGGTGGTCCGGTCCTGCCGCCGGAACGTGTCCATACCGAGGCCGAAGTTGTTGTTGATGGTGCCGCCGTCCCGGGCCTTCACCGAATTGGCCCATCGCACGGTGTAGTCCACCTGGTTCACGTTGGCCGTCACCCCGACCTCGGGGGTGTTCGAGCAGTTGAAGAACAGCGGACGCGCGATGCCCCGGGCCTCGAGATCGGCGTCCTCGGCCTGCCGCAACAGACGGGTCCGCTTGGTGTTGATGTGCCGTTCGACGATGGCGGCCGGTGTGCCTTGGGACAGGAGACTATCCTGCTCCGCGGTGAGGCGAGCCTCGATCTCAAGGACGCGGTCGGCGAAGGTGGTCTCGGTGCTGTCCGCAGGCGCGGTTTCCTCGGGAACCCCGCCAGGTGGGACCTGGGCGCGGGCCGACGCCGCCAGCAGGCACCAGGCAAGGACGAGAAGCAGCATTCCGCGCCGGGTCATGCGCCCCTCCTCGCCGCAAGCTCGCGGGCCAGGAGGCGCCAGACGGCGGTCTCGATCTGCTCCGGACGGTCGGTGGCGGCGAAGCCGGCGCGGTCGGCCAGTTCCGCGACGGCGTTCTCATCGAGGCCATACTGGCGGCGGAGTGCCGAGCCGATCTGCTTGCGCCGCTGCTGGAAGAGCGTCTTGACCGTGGCAAGGAAATTCGCGTACTCGGGGGCCGGCCAGGGCTCGCGCGGCACCATCCGCACCACTGCCGACGCCACGTCGGGCTGGGGCCAGAACACGGTGGCAGGCACCGTGCGGACCATGACGATCTCGAAGAGCGATCCCAGAACCACCGCGAGTACTCCATATTCGCGACCGCCCGGCACGGCCGCCAGGCGCTCGGCCACTTCCTTTTGAACCATCACCACCACACCGGCCACGTCCGCCTGGTGTTCGGCCACCGCGAACAGGACCTTGCTCGTCAGCACGTACGGCAAGTTGCCGGCCACCACCGGACGCTGTCCCGCCGCGGCGATGATCTCCGCCCAATCGAGCTGCACCAGGTCCGCCTCGCGCAGCGTGAACGCTTCGCGGTCGCCGTACTCGGCCTGCAGAACCGCGCACAGCTTGCGATCCACTTCCACGGCCGTGATCCGCTCGCACAGGTCGAGCAGGTGCACGGTGAGCGCACCACCGCCTGATCCCAGTTCCAGGACCTCGGTGCCGAGCGCAGCGACTTCGCCGGCAATGGAGCGGGCCAGATTCCCGTCCACCAGGAAGTTCTGTCCCCGCCGTTTCACCGGTCGGATGCCGTGGCGTCGCAGCAGGGCACGCTGGCTCTCGGTCACGGATGCTCCCGTCGCGCATGGCGAGCGTTCCACGACGCCGTTCGCCGGCATACGACCGCCGGCGGGCTTGTCATGGAATCGTCCTGAATGTTCAAGGCATTAGCGGTGCGGCGCGGCGCTGTCCTCCAGGCAAGAGGGTCGAGTCATTCTAAGGTCGTGGCGTCGACCTCGTCAAGCGCGCCGGGCAGGGTTCCGAAGAGACCGCCGAAGTTGGCGGTCGTACGCGAGGCCAGGTCGGACGACGGCACGCCCAGAACCTGGGCCAGACGGTCGCAAGTGTTTGTCAAATAAGCCGATTCATTGCGTTTGCCGCGAAACGGCACGGGCGGCAGCCAGGGAGCATCGGTCTCCAGAAGCACGTCGCCGGCCGTCACTCCGGCCGCTGGCAGCAGGTCGGGCAAGTGGCTGCTCTTGTAGGTGACCGGCCCACCGATGCCCAGCAGGCAACCGCGATCCAGGGCCCATCGCGCGGCGGTCAGGTCGCCGGCGAAGCTGTGCAGGACGGCTCGGCGGGGCGGAAGTCCCACAGCGTCCACCAGCGCGAGGGTTTCCGGGTAGGCGTCGCGGATGTGGAAGATGACCGGGAGATCCAGGTCGCGGGCCAGTTCCAGCTGGACGGTCAGGGCGGTGCTCTGGGCCGGTCGCGGAGACAGGTCGCGATAGAAATCCAGGCCGATCTCCCCCACGGCGACCACGCCGGGCCGGCTCGCCAGTTCCCGCAGTTCGTCCAGGAGCGCCGGAGCACCCGGCAAGAGACGGCCGTCGGAATCCGCCAGCAGGGAAGCGTCGTGCGGGTGGATACCGACGGAGGCGAGGATGCGGGAATCGCCGCCCGCCAGTTCGACCGACGCGCGGCTGCTCTCGGGGTCGTAGCCGACGTTGAGGAAGCCTTCGACGCCGGCCGCCACGGCGCGCCCGATCACCGCGTCGCGGTCGGCGGTAAACTCGTCACGGTTCAGATGGACGTGGCTGTCGATCACCGCTCGCGGTCTCCTGCGTCGCCGCCGGCGCGGCGACCTTCTCGTCGGCGCGGCCGACGTCGGTTGCCCTGGCTTCCTCGCGAGCCTGCACCCTGATCAGCGGGGGCCTCGTCGGAACCCTGCGCGGAACGGGAAAAATCCAGTTCACTTGCCGGGACCTCGACCTGTTCGCGGTCGTCGTCGAGGAACTGTACCGTGACCGACTCCTTGATCGGGTCCAGTTTCCGCGCCTTGCCCACGCGCCCATCCCAGATGACCTCGCTGCCCAACCGCGGCAGCGTCCGCAGGGCTTCGCGGTAGTCGCCGTGCTCGAAGGCCAGACAACATCGCAAGCGGCCGCAAGGGCCCGAGAGCTTGGCCGGATTCAGGGGCAATTGCTGGTCCTTGGCCATGCGAAGCGCCACCGAGGCGAAGTTGGGCAAGAAGGTGGCGCAGCAGAATTCCCGACCGCAGATACCGACGCCACCCTTGAGCTTGGCCTCGTCGCGAACGCCGATCTGCCGCAGCTCGATACGGGTCCGGAAGATTCCCGCCAGATCCCTCACCAACTGGCGAAAATCCACCCGCTGGTCGGCCAGGAAATAGAAGGTGAGCTTACCGCGATCCCAACGGCGCTCGACCCCGACGAGATGCATGTCCAGACCGTGATCCTGGATCTTCTCGCGACCGATGTCCCAGGCTTCCCGTTCTTCGCGTCGCAGGTCGGGCAGGCGGTCGAGTTCGTCGAGTCGCGCCAGGGAGACCACGCCCCGGTGCATGGCGTCCTGCCACCAGGCCTCGGTGCCCGCACCGATGTAGGCGATCTGGCCGAGATCCCGTCCCCGATCGGCCTCGACGAGGCAGAACTGGTTGACCAGGAGGTCGAGGCCACGCCGGTTGTGGAAGTAGCCCTTGCGATGGCCCTTGAAGCGGACGATCACCAGTCGTTCACCCTCGGCAGGCGGCTGCGGCGGCGGCCCGGGCGGACGCTGCGGCCGTGACTGCTGCGGTCGACCCCCGGACTGGCGATCGCGGTTAGGTCCGGTCATGGTCGCCCAGATCCTGTAGCATCACGGCCGTTACCAGTCCGATGTTCAGATTGCCGCCGATCTCGTGCTTGGCCTGCTCGATGCGGGCGATTCCCGTCAGCAGTCGATCGGTGTCCATGGCTGCGGCGGCCCGTCGCACCAGCGGCGCGGCACCGGCCGCCCGCGGTTTCCAGCCGTCGCTGCGTTCGCGGCAAGCGATCGTCTCGGAGAGCAGCATTTCCAGGGTCTCGTAGAAGAGCAGGGCCCGGCGACGGCGGGCCGCCAGGTCGGTGACCTGCCCCTTGCCGGCCCCATCGGGCACGGCCGCCGGTGGCAGCGTTCCGGCCTGCAAGTGTTCGGCGGCGATCTGCCCCTGTCCCGACAGCCCGTCGGCCAGCGAGGCGAAGACCTGCTCGACCCAGCCCCGCACCGCGCGGGTCTCGCCGTCCAGCAGGGCCAGGGCCTTGCGCGCATTGCCGTCGGCCAGGCGAGCGGCTTCGGCGCGCGTGGCCGGGTCCACCTCCGCTGCCAGCACGCTCAGGATCTCCTCCAGCTCCGCCTCGGGATACGGTTCGAGAACCTGTTTCTGGCATCGCGAGATGATGGTCGGCAAGAGACCGGCCGTACTGGTGCTCAGCATGAAGATGAGCGAAGCCTGGGGCGGTTCTTCGAGGGTCTTGAGGAACGCGTTGGCGGCCGCCGCGTTCATGCGCTGCGCGTCCGAGACGATGGCCACCTTCCAGCGCCCCTGGAACGCCTGCCTCCTCAGGAAATGGATCAGGCTCCGGATGGTCAGCGGCCCGGGATGATCGGGATTGCCAATGAGCACCTGGCTGCTGGCGGCATGGTCCGGCTGGTAGAACGGATTGGCGATCTTCTGGTTGAAGACCTCGCGAACCTGGTCGCTCTTGGCGGCGTCCTCGAGGCCGGCCGGCGCCGGGCCGATCCAGCGGATGTCCGGATGCTGGAAGGTGACCGCCTTCAGGCAACTCTCGCACAGCGCCTCGGCCGAGCAGGAATCGGGCTGTGAGCAGTTGACCCGCCGGGCGATCTCCAGGGCGGTGGTCTCCTTGCCGCAGCCCTCGGGCCCCACCAGCAGATACGGCTGACCGTCCTGGCCGCGCGCCAGGATCCGGGTGATCCGATCGGCGAGGTCTTGGCGTCCGAGGAAGCGGTAGGTGTGCAAAGGGTTCTCCCACGCCGCGAAGGACATCTCCCGCGACGAGAGCGGGCAGAGGGGTCAGCGGGGAGGTCGCAACCAGGAACGTGGATCCTGGGCGTCGCGCCCCTCCCGGATCTCGAAGTAGAGCTCGGGGCGACCGTTCTCGCCGTCGGCGCCGAGTTCCGCCACGATCTGCCCCCCGGACACGGAGCCGCCGCGGCTGACGAAGAACCGGGCCAGGTTGGCGTAGAGCGTATAGTGTCCCGCGCCGTGATCCAGGATAACGCATCGCCCGAATCCGGGCAAATGATCGGCGAACTCGACCCGGGCCGGCGCCACGGCGTAGACCGGCGCTCCGGCGGTCACGGCGATGCTCAATCCGTTGTGCATGGTGACCGTGCCGAATCGCGGGTGGACGTTCCGTCCGAACTCGCGCACGACCGTGCCGGTGGCTGGCCAGGGAAGGTCGCCCTTGCGAGTGCCGAACGGCACGCCCGCGACGGCCTCCGTCTCGCCAGTCGCGTCCCCCTGACGCCGGCGTTCCTCGAGGCGGGTCAACAGATCGGCGAGCTGCTTCTCCTGGCGCTGCATGCGCGCCAGTTCGCCGGCGGTACGGTCCTTCTCCTGGTCCAGTTCGCGCAGCAATCCCCGACGCTCGGCCTCGAGCAGTTCGAGGCGTTCGCGCTCGCCACGGGTCTCCTCCCGTGCTTGCCAGATTCCTGCCAGCGCGGCCTGAAGCTGCTTCTGCTCGGCCTCGATCTGGCGGGCCTGGACACGGGTTTGCGCCACGAGATTCCCGTCGATCCGCGCCAGGATGGCGTTGAATTTGAGCCTGGCCACGAGAGCGGAAAAACTCTCGGAACTGAGGATCTGCTCGAGATCCCGCTGCGGCCCCTCCATGTAGAGCGCCCGCATCCGCGCCGCCAGCTGCTGCCGGCGCAGGTCGTAGGTCTCGCGCTGAATCGACAGGCGATCCTGCAGGGTGTCGCGTTGCAGGGTCAGGATGACTTCCCGCTGGTCGAGACCGGCCAGCAGCTCCTTCACCAGCCCCATCTCGCGCGTGATCCGCGAGACGGCCTCGCCGGCATCGTGGCGGCGGGATTCCAGATCGGCCAGTTCATCGCGGGCAGTCTTGATGGTGGACCGCAACTCGTCGAGCTGACGGGTGCTACCGGCCACCTCGTCGGCCAGCGGCAATGTCGCCGACTGGGCCTGAGCCTCGACGGCAACACCCGGCGCCCAGCCAACCACCAGCCAGGCCAGGGATATCGCCGCCAGGGACCACCCATGTCGACGCGACCTCATGCGCCCCTCCGCAGGCGGAGGTATTGCCCGATGGCCGCCAGGCTGCCCAGCAGGCCCAGGGTCACGCAGAACACCACGAAGCCGCCCATCTGCAGCGGCGTGAAGAAAGCCAGGCCCTCCAAGCGCACCTCGAGCAGACGATGCCCGACCATCAGCACGCCCATGGCCAGAGCACCGGCCAGAAAACCGTGGATCATGCCCTCGATGAGGTAGGGCGTACGGATGAATGTGTCCGTGGCTCCCACGAGCATCTGGACCTCGATCACGCGCCGGGAACTGGCCATGGTCAACCGCACCGTGTTGCTGATCACGAAGACGGCGGCCACCAGCACCACCACCGAGACGAAGAGGCTGCCCCAGCGGAAGAGTCGGGCCCAGGTTCCGAGTGCCGCCACCCAGGATCGGCTGAAGACCACGTCCTCCACCTCGGGCCAGCGCCGCAACTCGTCGGCGATGGCGTCGACCGCCTCGGGTGAGCGGTGGCCGGCCGCCAGTTCCAGGTGATAGGACGCGGGCAGGGGATTCTCCTCCAGGACCTCGAGCACATCGGCGTCGTCACCGAGCTCGCGGCGCAACTCGACCAGAGCCTGGTCCTTGCTGATGAAGCGCGCCTCGCGGATCCCGGGAATGGCCACGAACGGGTGCTGCAGGGCGGCCGTACGACCGGCGTCGAGCCCTTCGACGAGGAAGACCCGGACGTCCACGTTGGCGCGGGCCCGCTCCAGCATCATGCCCAGGTTGAGGGCCACGAGTACGAAGAGCGCGAGCACCAGCAATGCCGAGCTCATGATCAGGATGGTCACCCCGGTGGTGAGCTTGCGGCGGTGGAATCCGGCCAGCGACTCGCGCGTCAGGTAGCCCATCTGCTCCGGTCTAATCACGCTGGACCTCCGGCTGATACATGCGATCGGTGAGGCGCGGCGCCTGGTCGCGATCGAGCACCCGGCGCTGCTCGTCGGACACCAATCCGCCGTCTTTGACCACCATGACCCGTCGTCCGAAGGTCTTGACGATCTCGTGATCGTGGGTGGAGAAGAGCACGCAGGTGCCGCCGTCGTTGATCCGGAACAGCAGGTCGATGATCTCCTGGGCTGTCACCGGATCCAGGTTGCCGGTGGGCTCGTCGGCCAGCAGGATCTTGGGGCTGTTGACCATGGCCCGGGCGATGGCCACCCGCTGCTGCTCGCCGCCGGAGAGTTGCTGCGGCAGGCGGTCGCGCTTGTTCCAGAGACCGACCTGGGTGAGGACGCGCATGACGTTCTTGATCCGCGCCGCCTTGGGCACGCCCACCACCAGCTGGGCGAAGGCCACGTTGTCGTACACGCTGCGGTCCTCGAGCAGGCGGAAGTCCTGGAAGACGAAGCCGATCTCCCGGCGCAGGTGCGGAATCCGGCTGCGTTTCATCTTGGTGGAGACCATGCCACGGACCACCACCTGACCCTTGGTGGGGAACAGGTCCATGGTGATCAGGCGCAGCACGCTGCTCTTGCCGGCGCCGCTGGGACCGGTGATGCACACGAATTCACCGTTGGTGATCGAGAACGTGACGTCCGACAGGGCCGCCTGATCCCGGTAGCGCAGCTCCACGTGGTAGAAACTGATGATCGTCCGGGGGTCCAGGGGCCCCTTCTGGATGGCTTCAGCGGCCATCGATCGACTCCTCCCTGACCGGTCGCGGCGGCCGGATTCCGTCCGGCCACGATTCTGTCACCTTCGCTGAGACCACATTCTGCACGAATCGTGCCCGTGGACCAGGATTTCCCAGGTTGTCCCGTCGCCGCGGCCGTGGCAAGGTGGCGCCGGTGCCCGTGGCAGGACCAGATCCCGAAAGGACCCCGCGTGAGCCGTCTCAGCCTGTGCCTCATCGTTCGCGACGAAGCAGACATGCTTCCCGATTTCCTCGCCGCCGTGGACGGTCTCTGGGACGAACTGGTGGCCGTGGATACCGGCTCCACGGACCAGACCCGCGAGCTGCTCGGCGCCGCTGGAGCCCGGATCCTCGAACGACCGTGGGACGACGATTTCGCCGCAGCCCGCAACGCGTCCGTGGAGCCGGCCACCGGGGACTGGATCCTCTTCCTGGACGCCGACGAACGTCCGTCGCCGGAGCTGCGCGACCAGATCCGCGCGTTACTGACCGACGAGACCGCCGGCGCGGCCACCATCCGCATGCGCAATCACCTCCCGCACGGCCACGTGCGCGAGAGCGATCTGCTGCGTCTCTGGCGCCGCGACCCGGAGATTCGATTCCGCCACCGCATCCACGAGGAGGTGAGCAGCTCCATCGACGCGGTCCTCAGCCGGACCGGGCGCCGGCTGGTGAACCTGACCGCCCTCTGCGACCACCTCGGCTACGCCCGCGACGTGGCCACCGCCCGCGCCAAGAAGGACCGCGACCTGGGCCTGCTCACCGAGGCCGTCAAGGCCGACCCGGGCGACTGGTACAGCTGGTACAAGATCCTCGAGCAGGCGCGATTCTGGGATGACCAGGAACTCTGGCACGACACCGCCGACTCGGTGATCACCCGCCTCGACGGCCCGCCGCCGGAGTCGCTGGAGCCGGCCCCCTGGAGCGGAGAACTGATCGCCCTGGCGGCCCAGGGCCGATTCCCCGATCTGGCCAAGCAGTTGACCTGGCTCGACCGATGGGAGGATCGCGTCTCACCGACGGCGGCGTTCTACCTGCGCCGCGGTATGGTCCGCGAGAAACTCGGCCGCGTCGAGGGCGCCGAGCGCGACTACCAGCGCTGCCGCGAGCTCCCAGCCGGCACGCTGCCCATGCTGACCACGGTGCGGCCCCTGCTGGGGCTCTGCCGGCTGGCCGCCATGCGCGGCGAACTGGCCACCGCCGGCGATCACGTGCACCAGGCCCTGGCCCACAATCCGCGCGATCCCGAGTCCCTGCTGGCAGCGGTGAGCTTCGCCTGGCTCCACGGCGGCACCGAGGCCCGCGACGCGTTCGCCATGGAGCACGAAGAGCTGTACGGCGACAGCGAGGAACTGTCCATGGCACTGGGCGACCACGCCGTCCAGAGCGGTCTCTGGGCGGATGCCGAGATGTTCCTTGGCCGCATCGTGGGCGATCCGCCCGCGGGCCGCGCCGCCCTCCTGCTGGGACAGTCGCTGCTGGCACGCGGCGAAGTCCCCGCCGCGCAGGACCTCTGTTTCGAGCTCATGGATACGTTGCCGCAGGCCAGCATGGGCTTTCTGACCTGCTGTCTGGTTCGCGGAGATCAGGTGGAGTTCTCGGTGGACATCGAGCAGGACCAGGCCGACACGGCGCTGAAGGAATGGATCCGGGTCCTGTGGCGAAGCCGACGGGCACCATTGATGACCGCCTTCATCGACCACTTCCCCCTGGTGGGCCAGACCTTCCCCTGGTTGCCTCAGTTCCTTACCGAGGAGACGGAGCGTCTGAAGCGACAGCTGCGCTGAGATCGGCCACGGCCCGGGCCACGGCCTCCGGTCGCTCCTCCATGAGGAAGTGACCTGCATCCGGCACCAGCGTGATCGTGAGGTCCGCCAGATTCTCCTCGAACGCCAACCGATGTTCGTCGGCCAGAGCGCCCTCGTGTTCGCTGTCGCCCAGCATGAGGACCATGGGCACTGCGAGATCCGGCAACCGCGGGGTCACGGAATCGGGCTCGGCCTGTCGCGACATGGCGACCAGTGCGTCGATGGTCCCCCCCATGTCACGCATGGGTCCGCGGAAGTACTTGCGAACGGTGGTCTTGTCCACCCACGAATCGTCCACCGAGGCCCGCCGGAGCTTGTCGGCGTAGTGGTCGCGAATCATGCGCTTGCCGCCCAGGCCGTTGACCAGCTTGGCCATCTTCAACCCGCTTTGCACCGCCGGCGTGAGCGCCGACTCCACGGGGCCGCCCTCCAGCGAGACGATTCCCGCCACGAGGTCCGGGCGATCGAGGGCCATTCGCAGGACCATGGACACCGACACGCCATGAGCCACGACCACGGCTTGATCGACTCCCAGGGAATCGAGTACGGCGGCCAGACGGTGCCCCTGGGCCGTGAGCGTGTAGTCGGCGTTCTCGGGACGGGCCGAATCGCCCATGGCCAGGGGATCGACCACGATGGTCCGCAGTCCGGCTTCTTGAAGCAGGGGAGTCACCAGACGGTAGCAGTACGCGCTACCGGAGAGGCCCGGCACCAGCAGGACCGGCGGACCGGCGCCCTCGTCGATGACATTGAGTTCTTCGCCCGGAGCCACGAGGATCATGGCGCAGAGCATCAGGGACAGCATGGCGAACTCCACGAGGACCCTTCGGGCGGGCCCGACAGCCGGTCGGTTACTCTTTGATGTCCACGAAGAACCGGCCCTCGAGCTCCTGGATGTACTCGGTCAGCGCCAGCTCGATCTTCTGGTTCTCCACGAACCGGCGCAGGTCGTCCTTGAGCTCGTCGTAGGTGTAGCGGTGCCCCTCGACCCGGTCGATGACCTGGAAGACGTACCAGCCGGAAGGAGTGATCAGCGGTTCGGTGACGTCGCCGGAGACGGCGCCCTCGAGGGCGG
Organism: bacterium; assembly: GCA_003353795.1. Taxonomy (GTDB): domain Bacteria; phylum Krumholzibacteriota; class Krumholzibacteriia; order LZORAL124-64-63; family LZORAL124-64-63; genus Glo-17. Next base: position 12,880 of record PIVY01000057.1, on the reverse strand, counting down.
TCTGGAATTCGGCCGACAGTTCGTTGAGCTGGAACGTGCCCATGAGACCACCGGTGGCCGAGGCCGCAGGATCGTCGCTGACCTCGGCGGCCACGAGACTGAAGGTCTCGCCGCCGAGCACCCGCTGTCGTGCTGCCGCGGCGCGCTGGCGGGAGATCTCGATATCGTGTTCCTGGATCTCCACCGGGAAGAAGATCTGACTGATGACCTTGGCTCCGCTTGCTTCCACCGAGTCCACGGTCAGGATGTGGACGCCACGGGTGCTCACCACCGGTGGTGAGATCTCGCCCACTCCCAGCTGAGCCACGGCCTGTTCCAGGGCGCGATCGAAGAGATCGCCGGCCTTGACGGCACCGATCCGGCCGCCGCGGGTCGCGTTGGGCCCCTCGCTGTGGCTCTGGGCCACCATGGCGAAGCCCTGGCCGGACTCCAGCGCTTCCTGTGCTGCGGCGACCTTGCCCTGCACCATCTGGCGGGTCTCGTCCGAGGGCTGGATCCGGATCAGGATGGCGGACACCGTGATGCTGTCGGGTTCGGCAGGCATCTCGTCGAGGTTGGCGATGTAATACTCCTCCACCTCGTTTGCCATGACCTCCACGTTCGGCCGGATGAAGCGGCCCACCACCAGCCGCATGTACTGCTGGTTGCGCAGCTGGGTGCCGTAACGGAACCGGAAATCGTCGAGGGTCAGACCGGATTCACGCAGCGCTTGTTCCAGGGCGGACTGCGATCCGTACTGGCTGACCAGTTCGTCCACCCGCTCCTGAACCCGTGCCTGGATCTCCGCCTCCTCCACCACCATCTCGTTCTGCTTGGCCTCCGCGATGATGAGCTTGTTCTCGATGAGGCTCTCGAGCACGCGGCGCCGCAGTTCCGGCGTGACGGGTTCGGGCTCGGCGCCCGAGAGCTGGCGGTCGAGCTGATAGAGCTCGATGGCCAGGTCGAGATCGCTCTGGAGGATCATCTCCTCGTCCACGATGGCCACCACGCGCTCCAGGAGCACGGGTTCCTGAGCCATCGCCGGACACCAGAAAGCGGCGGCCGTCAGGACCAGCCAGACGACCGCCGTGGAATGGAAACTCAACCGGGGCATCGACAGCACCTCAGTTCGCCGACACGGCCGCCTCGTTGGCAGCCTCCTGCATGGCGCGCATGGCCTCTTCACGAGAGGGCATCTCGGCCAACCGGTCCTCGTGGATGGTGACGCCGAACTCCGCCCGCCACTCGGCCAGGAGCGTGCGCAGCGCGTCGTCCATGCGGATGTTGCGGATCCGCTGCCCCACCATCTCCGAAGCCTCGGCCATGGTCGGCTGGGTCGGCTCGTCGATCTGGTCGAGCTGCACGACGGCCCAGCCGCCGGGGATCTCGAACGGATCGCTCATGGCGCCGACCTCGAGGGCGAAGAGCGTCTCGCGCACCGGATTCGGATCGTTGGCGGTCATCTGGATGATGCGTCCGAAGCGCTTCTCCAGATCGGGATCGTTGCCGAACTTCTTGTTGACGGCCTTCCAGGTCGCATCGCCGGAAAGGATCCCGTCGCGGGCACTCTCGGCCGTGGCACGGTCGGCGCAGCGAACCATGTGTCCATTGCGGCGTTCGGGCTTGGCGTATTCGGTTGAATGGTCGGCCCAGAACGCTTCCATTTCCTCGGGCGAGACGAACTCCTCGTAGGCCACGACGTCCTTGTGGACCTTGTCCACCAGCATCTCCTCGATGCGGCGGTACGACTCCTCCCGGACCCGCTCGTCCTCGAAGTAGTCCCGAATTCGCGCTTCGTCCACCATGATCGAGCGTTCCGCGCCGGACATCAGCTTGGTGCGCAGGCTACCCAGCATCTCCGCCTTCTTGGGTCGCTCGAAGACGTTCTGCTTGTCGAAGGTCGACTTGAAATCCGCGATGGTCATGCGAAAGGGCCCGGTACTCAGTTCGTAGCTCATCAGCACCATGTCATAGTGCTCCGTGGGCACGACGAGGGCCTTGAGCTGGTCGGCGGGCACGGGTTGCTGAGTCACGGGATCGATGATGTGCTCGGTTTCGGGCAGTCCTTCGAAGGCGATCCGGAGGGCCTCCTCGTTGACCACCAGTTTGTGCTTGGCCGCAGCCTGGTTCACCAGGTCTTCGCGCCGCAGATTCTCGTTCCGCTTGGCGATGCTCGCCAGGACCTTGCCCTTGATGGACTCGAGGTCCGGCTTGGCCTCCATCACCACGTCGTTGACCCGCAGCAACCACCAGCCGTGCTCCGTCATGATCGGCGGGGTCACCTCGCCCTTGGCCACCTCGAAGATCGGGCGCTCGAACTCGTCGCGATACTGGCCCCAGGGAACCTTGATGGTGGGCGGCTGGCCCTCGCGCAGCTGCCCGGTGTGGAACCTGGCTACGGCCTCGCTCCAGGGCACGCCTGCGGTCACTTCGGCCCGCGCCTCGAGCGCCTGCTTCTCGGTATCGGTGATGAGGAAGTCGCAGTCGCGGCGTTCGCCGAGGCGGGAGTAGTAGTAGTCGAGGTCGGCCTCGGAGACGTACTTGCTGGGGTCGCCGATCTCGTCCTGCCAGAAGATGATCATGGCGTTGTACTCGGTGAGGTGGCCGAGCGCCTGATCGATCTGGGTGTCGTCGTCGTAGCCGAGCTGCAGGGCTTTGGACACCATGAGCTCCTTGTCGACGATCACGTCGAGGAAGGCACGCTTGCCCTCCATGCCCGACATGTCGAGGGGCTGCCCCTCGTCGTTGCGAGGCAGCTGGTTGTCCTGCATGCGCACGAGGCGGGTCTTGTAGTACTCGGCAGTGACGGTGCGGTCGCCGATCTCGGCCAGGACCAGGTCGTCGCTGTCGCTACCACCGCCACAGCCGGCGGTCAGCAGAAGCGCCACCAGGGACAGCAGGATAGGGGCGAAGACGGTGAGACGACGGTGGGACATGATCATCAACTCCTAGGGGCTTCCGGGGTGACAGCCCCGGCCGGGTTCTGGAGGCGCAGATCCTCCAGTTTCTCGAGAACGGTCACGGCGGCGGCCAGGTGCTGGTCCCTGGCCGCAGGTACGCGCATACTGAACTGGTCGACGGCCTTGAACTGGAGCCCTTGCAGGCTGGAGGCCATCAAGCCCCGAATTATAGGTGGGGACGGTTCCTGCCCGCCAGCGAAAAACAGATCCAGCCCCTGGCGGAGGGCCCGGATCTCGCTCACTCCGTTGCGGCTGGCCAGGACCCGGATCCGGTGCACTTCCAGCAGATTTTCCACCGGAATGGGCAGGGGTCCGTAGCGGTCGCGGAACTCGTCGCGCAGCCGGTCGGCATGCTCCGGGCCGCGGAGTCGCGCCAGGCGGCGGTAGAGGTCCATCTTCAACTGGGGGTCGCCCACGTACTCGTCGGGAATGAAGGCCGGCACGCGCAGATCGACCTTCACATCGACCGGTGCAACACCGCGACCGTCGCGGAGTTCCACCACCGTCTCCTCCAGCAGGCGACAGTAGAGGTCGAAGCCGATGGCCTCCATGTGGCCCGACTGCTCCTCGCCGAGGAGATTGCCCGCGCCCCGGATCTCCAGATCCCGCATGGCGATGTGATATCCCGATCCCAGGGCCTGGAACTCCTCGAGAGCGGCCAGCCGCCGACGCGCCTCGGGCGAGAGCTTCTCGCCGGGCGGGGTCATGAGGTAGGCGAACGCCCGCTGGTTGGAACGGCCCACGCGCCCCCGCAACTGGTAGAGCTGGGCCAGGCCGAAGCGGTCGGCGCGGTCGACGATGAGGGTATTGACCCGCGGCATGTCGAGGCCCGACTCGATGATGGTGGTGGTGACCAGCACGTCGAACTCGTGGGCCAGGAAGCGCCGCATGATCTCTTCGAGCTGGTCTTCCTTCATCTGGCCGTGGGCGTAGGCCACCCGCACCGACGGCAGGAGCTGCCGCACGTGGCCCACCACGTTCTCGATGGTCTGCACCCGATTGTGAACGAAGAAGACCTGCCCGCCGCGATGCAGTTCGCGCAGGACCGCCTCGGTGAGGATCTCGTCGCTGAACGTGCACAGCTCGGTGTGGATGGGCAGACGATCCCGCGGCGGCGTGTTGATGAGCGACATGTCCCGGGCGCCCATGAGCGCGAGGTAGAGCGTGCGCGGAATGGGCGTGGCCGACAGGGTCATGACGTCGACGGTCTTCTTGAGCTCCTTGAGCCGCTCCTTGTGGCGCACGCCGAAGCGCTGTTCCTCGTCCACCACCAGCAGGCCGAGCTTGCCGAAGCGCACGTCGCGAGAGAGCAGGCGGTGGGTGCCGATGAGGATGTCGAGCTTGCCCTCGCGGGCGCGGCGGGTGATTTCGCGGGATTCGGCGGGCGACTGGAATCGGCTCAGCACACCCACGGAGACCGGGAAGTCACGGAATCGCTCGGCGAAGGTCTCGCCGTGCTGGTGCGCCAGAAGGGTCGTGGGACAGAGCACGGCCACCTGCTTGCCCGCCATCACCGCCTTGAACGCCGCTCTCATGGCAACCTCGGTCTTGCCGAAGCCCACGTCGCCGCAGACCAGACGATCCATGGGCTGCGGACGCTCCATGTCCTGCTTGACCTCGGCGATGGCCGTGACCTGATCGGGGGTGGGCTCGAAGAGGAAGCTGTCCTCCATGGCCCGCTGCATGGTCGCGTCGGCCGGGTAGGCGTGGCCGGGAATGGCCTCGCGAACGGCGTAGAGTTCGAGCAGATCGGCAGCCATGGCCCGGATGGCCTTGCGGGCCTTCTTGGTAACCTTGGCCCAGGTGCCGGAGCCCAGCTTGGCCAGCTGCGGATTGGCGTCGGTGTCGCTGGTGAAGCGTTCGACCTGCTCGATGTTCTCGACCGGAACGTAGACCTTGCCCTGGTTGGCGTATTCGATCTCCAGGCACTCGCGCGGCGTTCCCTCCACATCGATCCGCTTGAGACCCCGGTAGCGGCCGACCCCGTACTCGATGTGCACCACGAATTCGCGCGGCTTGAGGCTGGCGCGGTCCTTGACCATGCCCGAACTCTTGTGGCGGACGCGGCCCTGGCGGCGGTAGCGCTCGAAGAACTCGTGATCGGTGATCACCGTGAGGTCCAGGTCGGGCCAGACGAAGCCGCCGGTGAGATGACCCACGAGCGGACGGGCGGCGGGCGGACCAAGGGGGTGTTCGTCGAGGAGGTCGCCGAGCCGGTCGGCCTGACCGTGGTTGTCGCAGAGCAGGAGCACGGTGGCCGCGCGCTCCTCCTCGTCCTGGAGATGGCGGCGCAGCTTGTCGACGTCACCCCCGCGCAGATCGGGGCGCGTGGTCCGGTGATCGATGATCGGATCGGGCTCGCCGCCCAGCCAGTGACCGGCCTCATCGCCGCGGATCCACGATTCGGCCAGGCGGACGTGGCGCAAGCGCCGGTCTCCCAGCTCATCGGTACGGCAGATGAGTTCATGCTCGTCGGGGAGCACGGGATCCCGCTTGAGACGGGATTCGCGCAGACGGGGAAGCTCGTCTTCCAGCAATTCGGTCTGCAGACCCAGCTTCACCGGTTCGAACCAGATCACGGGCGTGCCGTCGGGCAGGAAGTCGAACATGCGGGCAGTGGGGCCGTACCAGGGCAGGAAGCTCTCCAGGCCGTCGTCGGCGCGACCTTCCTCGATCCGGGCCTCGAGATCCCAGTACTCGTCCTCGTCGAGATTGCCGTGGGCGCGCTCCTCCTCCAGGCGGGACAGGCAGGCCAGTCGCGAGTCGTCGTCCTGGACCAGGTGGCTCACCGGATAGACGGCCGCCCGCGGGAGTTGTCGCGGCCCGGCCCCGCGCTGGCTCTCGGGATCGAAGGTGCGCAGGGAGACGATCTCGTCGTCGAAGAGTTCGATGCGCAGCGCGAGGTCGCCCGGTGCGTAGACATCCAGCATGCCGCCGCGTCGGGCGTAGTCACCGGGCCTGGCCACCATGCCGGCGGGACGGTACCCGCGCGCCGCCAGTTCGGCGCAGAATACGTCGGGGTCGAGACGCTGTCCCGGTTCCAGGCGGCGAATGGCACGGGTGAGGATCTGCGGCGCCATGACCCGCTGGCGCACGGCGTAGAGGCTGGTGACCGCGAGCACCGGCTCTTCGCCGCGCAGACGGTCCAGTCCCAGCAGCAGGTCCCCCACGAGCGCCGGATCGGGCGACTTGCGATCGTAGACCAGCACTTCCGGTTGAGGCAGGTAGGCGACCTGTTCATGGCCGAGCCAGGCCTCGAGATCGTCGGCCAGTTGCAGCGCCCCTTCGCGCGTGGGCACCACGCAGAGGGCGGTGCGGCGGTAGCGACGGAACCAGGCCGCCGTGAGAGCCGCCGGCGCGCTGGCCTGCAATCCGGAAAGCAGGGGAGTCGTGTCGCCGGACGCCGCGAGAGGCTCCTGCAGACGGTCGGCCAGCTCAGCCACCAGGTCCTCGCCCCGTTGCCGGGCCAGGACGTCCAGGAGATGCGCTTCGGGATTGCTGGCAGACGCCTCGGACATCTCAGTCGAACTCGCCGCGATCGTCCACGCGCAGCACGTCCACGTCCATCTCGACGAAATTGTAGGTGACCAATCCGGCCGACCACCAGCCGCCGTTGGGGTGCGGAGCAATGGCCCACCCCTGCGACTCCTCGCCCTTGCGGTACTGGACCTGCCACAGCGGCAGGCCCGCAGCCGAGAAGCCGGCCATGGCGAAATCGTAGTAGTTGGTGACCCCGTCGATGGACCGGTTGCGCACGCCGGTCACGGTCCAGCGGCCGCCGGCGTCGGGATAGGCGTTGGCGAAGAGGTGCCAGTTGCGATCGGTCACCTGGAAGCGCACGCGGCCGTCGGCGTCGAAGCCGAAGATGAAGCCGAAGCGACTCAGGTACTCTTGCCGCAGGGCGATGCCGCCGAGCACGTAGTTGCCGGCGCCGTCGACGCCGCCGCCGCGCAGCAGATAGTTGCTACCGGTGCCGACCCGGAGATTCCACTCTTCCTGGTAGGAGGCATCGAGTCCGCGCACCCAGACGCCGCCGGGCTGACCGTTGTCCGCATCGGGCAACTGGCCCGCCACGACCCAGCCTCCAGCCGGGCGCGGCCAGGCGAAATTCACCTCGCGGCCGGTTTCGAGCCGGAACGTGGGACCGGCCGTGATCGTGCCATCGTCGCCGATGGTGGCGAACACGCCGCCGTCGGCGCCGTCGCGCAGGTCGACGCCCACGGTGCGCCAGGTGCCGCCCTCGTCCAGCATGGCCGAGCAGCGCATGAAGTCCGCCGGGGTCGACCAGCGCAGCATGCCGTCCAGGCTGACGGCCGCCACGAAGCCGGTGCTGTCCTCGCGCACGCCGGCCAGCCGGAGATCGCCGGCAGCGTCCAGGGCCTGGGCCGTGGGCCGGTAGGTGTCGTCGAAGATCTGATGGACGGTGACCAGTTCATTGGCGGCGTCGAGGGCCAGCAACTCCACCGCCGCCTTCGAAACGCGGTGCCGGTCGACGCCGTGGCTGAGAATGCGCAGGGTCCCGTCGGTGGCCTGGTAGATGCCGGTGCCGAGTTGCGGCCCCGTCGCCGGATAGTGCATGCGCCAGGTATCGAGCTGGTTGAAGCGCTCGATGCGACTCCAGTCGGTGGTGGCGTCGGGCAGTACGGCGCGCACCCGGGCGTAGGCCAGGCCCTCGGCGATCACGGCCACCACGAGAGTGGTGTCGGTGACCGAGCCGCTGGCCAAGACACCGAAGAAGCCGTCGTCCCGCGACACTTCCCACTGGTACTCGCTCACCGTCTCGGGGAACGGCAGCCAGGAGAGGCGCAGGTTGCCGGAACCGTCCTGGTCCAGATCGAAGGTGGTGATCTGCGGCACGGTCTGCAGCGCGGGATCGATGGTCATGGTGATGTTCGAGACCGCGCTCGGAACTCCGTCCGAATCGATGGCCCGGGCGCCGACCACGTACTCCTGCCCATTGGCATAGGTCCCCAGCGGCAAATGGGAGATGTACGGCGCCGAGGAGATGGACGAGTAGAGATTCCCGTCGAAGTAGAAATCGACCCTGGCCACGGCGCGATCGTCCTGGGCGTCGGCGACCACGGAATCCGGCGACGACACGACATGATGACCGGAATCGGGATAGACGATCGTCACGGTGGGCGGTTGATTCACGTTGTTGTCCGAACAGGCGGCCAGCACGAGAACGGTCGTCAGGGAGAGCAGCAACAGCCAGTGCCGGTTCATCGACGGTCCTTCGGGTCAGTGTGGTAAGTCGTCGCTCAATGTTGCGGCATTTCACGTCCGGGGCAAGTGGAAGTTCCGATTCAATGGCCCTGTGGCGCTCTAGAACGCGACCAGGGCGATATCGAGCCCGGAAAGCACCGCGATCGCCCACATGATCGGGCGCACGCTCCGCCAGCGCCCCTGGACGAGGGCGATCTGGGCATGGGCCACGAAGCCGAAGGCCAGGAACGTTGTGACGCCGGCCGCGGGGTTGCGACCGGCGCTGGTGCCGTGGCGGCGGAGCTGCAAAAATCGTTCGAGCAAGCGGGGGTTCCTCCGGAGGATCAGCGCACGAGTACCATGCTGCGGGTCTCCACGCGGTCGCCCGCACGCAGTCGGTAAAGGTACGTACCCGAAGGCTGGGCGCGGCCCCGATCGTCCCGTCCCTCCCAGACGAAGTCGTGATGGCCCGCTTGCATCCGGCCGCTCTGCAGGACCGAGACGCGGCGTCCGGCCAGGTCGTGGACGGCGAGCTCGATGGACATGGGAGAGGCGAGATCCACGCCGATGGACGTGCGTGGATTGAACGGGTTGGGGCGATTCGGCGCCAGTCGGGCCACGGTCGGCAGGTCGGTCGGCACGGGTGTCAGCACGCACCCCTCGGTATGAGCGCCCATGAGCACGGCGCAGTCGTTGTTGAGAGGCAGGCAGGGCGAAGCGCTGGCCAGGGCGAGGTCGCCGCCTTCGAGGTCGCAGAAGGCCGGGTTCACGGCAATGTTGCCGTTGAGGCCGATCTGGTCCTCGATGTGGCCGGTGAAGGCACCGTCCTCGTTGCCGTAGATATCGCTGCAGATGATCGTGACCGTCGATCCCTCGTCGTTGACGTCCACCCCCGAGCCCAGGTGATTGAAGGCGATGATGCAGGCCTCGATGGTCGGGTGGGAGTCGGCCGCGACCATGATTCCACCGCCGAGATGAGCCGAGTTGCCGACCATGGTGCAGTGGTTGAATAGCGGCTCCGAGTTGGAGACGCAGAAGACGGCGCCGCCGAAGAACTGTCCTTCATTGTTCAGGAACGTGCAGAAATTCAGGTCGAGATCCGACCACGACATGTACAGAGCCGCCCCGTCGTCCCCGAGGTTGTCCTCGAAGCGGCAATCCAGGAATTCCCCTCCCACCTCGTACAACCTCGCGGCACCACCGCCGCCGTTTCCGGTCTCGTTCTCCGCGAAGACGGTGCTGGAGAAGATGAGTGTCGCCGTATGGGCGTAGAGACCGCCGCCGGAGTACTCCGAATAATTCCCGCGCACCTCGCACTGGGCCATGTTCAGTCCGGCGTCCCGGCAGTAGATGCCGCCCCCGAAACTGTCATCGGCGGGAGCGACACCGCCGGTGATGGTCAATCCGAGCAGGACCGCCGGCTGAACCAGGTCCCGGGCCACCAGCACCTGCCCCTGCTGCTGCGCGTCGATGGTGACACAGGCGGCCACGCCGTCCTCGCTGCGCACGACGACGCCGGCCTTCAAGACGAGGTCATGTTCGTAGTAGGTGCCGCAAGCGATCTCGATGATATCGCCGGTGTCGGCTGAATCGAGGGCGACGGCGATGGAAGGTGCCTCGTCGGGCACGTACCAGATCCGGGCCGCGGCAGGGCCAGCCGCCAGGGCGAGTACGAGACCGGCCACGAACAGTCTCGTCGATATCGATGTTTTCACGGTAATCCCCTCGGGTAATCCGGCCGAGCTGAAGCCTCAGCCGCTGGCCCTCCCACGGTCGCGAATGTCACGAATCAGCAACGTGATGACGAACAGCAGCATGATCCCCGCGAACTCGAAGAGGCGTCCGGCGGAATACATGCTACCGACGACGGTGTAACCGAAGAGATTGGCCGCCTTCTCCACCAGGCCGGCGGCGAAGAGCAGGAAGGCCACCACGAAGAACAGACGGTTGAAGATGCTGGACATTGCCTGGAGATTCATGAGGCTACCTCCCTTCCTCGGTCGCCATGGATCCGCTGCGCTGGATCTGCCGCACGCGGTCGGGCGGATACGCCCAGCTCGGCCGGAAGACGGGAACCCGGGTGATCGTCCCGGTCTCCTCGTTCTCGAACCAGAGTTCGTCCCAGAGCGGCGAACCGTCGCTGCCGGGATAGTGGAGCACGGTCACCAGCTCGCCATACTCCGCCGGGAGTGATGACAAGGGCACCAGGTCTTCGGGTTCGGGATCGGGTTGAATGGCCGTGCAGGCGGTGAATACGAATAGAACTCCGACAATGGACGCAAAAGACCACCATCGCATAACTTCGACCTCCCTTGCTGCCCACGAGCGGGCGATGCGGGCCAGGGATGCGAACGCATGGTGCAGGGCAACTGGATGGAAAGACTGAACGAACGCCGTCACTGTACCAGACAGCGCAGCGGAAGGGAAGGATTCTGGGCGGAGCGGGTCGCTAGAACGTCGCCTTCTCGCGATTGAACGGCGTGATCTCGCGCAGCCGCTGCACGATGCGCGGCACCACGGCCGCCACGTAGTCGATCTCCGCCTCGGTGTTGTAGCGCGACAGCGAGAAGCGGATGGATCCGTGGGCCGAGATGAACGGCACACCCATGGCCTTGAGCACGTGGGACGGCTCGAGGGAGCCGCTGGTACAGGCCGAACCGCTGGAGGCCGCGATCCCGGCGCGGTCCAGCAGCAACAGCACGCCCTCGCCCTCGATGTAGTCGAAGCTGATGTTGGAGGTGTTCGGCAGGCGGGGTTCGGCCGCGCCGTTGCGGCGGCAATCGGGCACCGCGGGCAGGATCTTTTCCTCGAGGCGGTCGCGCAGGGCGCTCACCCGCGTGGTCTCCTCACCGCGATGGCTTTCGGCCAGCTTGCACGCCGCGCCGAGTGCCACGCAGGACGCGACGTTCTCGGTGCCGGCACGACGGCCGCGTTCCTGATGGCCACCCACGATCAGGGGCCGCAACCGGGTGCCCTTGCGCACGTACAGGGCGCCGATGCCCTTGGGTCCGTGCAGCTTGTGGCCGCTGATCGAGAGCATGTCCACGGTCTCGAGCTGCTGAACGTCGAGGGGCAGCTTGCCGGCGGCCTGCACGGCGTCCACGTGGAAGACCGATCCCTTGGCCTTGACGATCTCGCCGATGGCCGCCGTATCGAATACCACGCCGGTCTCGTTGTTGGCCATCATGATCGACACCACGGCGGTGTCCTCGCGCACCTTGGCGCGCAGTTCATCGAGGTCGAGGCGACCGTCCGCGTCGACGCCGATGAAGTCCACCTCGTAGCCGTGCCGCTTCTCGAGGTCCTTGCCTAGACCGAGCACCGCGGGGTGCTCCACGGCCGACGTCACCACGTGCTTCTTGTCGGGGTAGGCGCGCAGGGTGCCGACGATGCCCAGGTTGTCCGACTCGCTGCCGCCGGCGGTGAAGATCACTTCACTGGCCGCCTTGGCGCCCAGGAACGTGGCCACCTGCTCGCGAGCGTCGCTCAGGCCGCGGCCCGCTTCGGCGCCGAAGTGGTGCATGCTGGAGGGATTGCCGTAGAACTCGGTGAGGTACGGCATCATGGCGTCGACCACCTCGGGGGCCACCTGGGTGGTGGCATTGTTGTCGAGGTAGACGCCGCCCTCGGGCCGGGGGCCCACGCCGTCCATGAGATCGAATCTGCCGTTGCTCGTCATGCTCCAGCCCCTGTTCTATGTCGCGCGACCGTGGGCGGTCGTTCAGTTCGTGATCTCGATGACGTGCAGATCGTCTCGCACGTGGCGCCGCAGTTCCTTCTCCACGTACTCCTTGAGCGTCACGTCGGCGGCGCGGCAGGCGGCGCAGGCGCCGGTGAGCCGCACGAAGACCTTGCCCTCGCTGTAGCGCACCAGCTCGATGTCACCGCCGTCGTTGCGCAGGGCCACGGAGATGTCGTTGTCCAGCAGGTCCTGGATCTGCTTGACCAGCTCGCGATCGGCGCCGGCCTCGGCGCCCTTGTCGACGTCGAACTGCACGAGGTTCCCGGGCGCCTTGCCCGCCCTGGCCTGCCGGCAGTCCTCGATGATGTGCGCGATGTCGTGATGGCAATCGCCGCAACCGCCGCCGGCCTTGGTGTAGTTGGTCACGTCCTCCACCGAGTCCAGATTGTTCTGCAGCACGGCGTCGCGGATCGTGTCCTTGGTCACCGAGTAGCAGTGGCAGATCATGACGCCCTGGCTCAAGAGGTGGCAGGGCACGGCACGGCCGAGGCGCTTGAAGTGGTCGATCATGGCGGCTTCGAGAGCCTCGCGACCCATGACCGAGCAATGCATCTTCTCGCGGGGCAGTCCGCCCAGCTTCTCGGCGATGTCCTCGTTGGTGACCTGGGACGCTTCCTCGAGGGTCTTGCCCTTGATCATCTCGGTGAGGATAGAGCTCGAGGCGATGGCGCTGCCGCAGCCGAAGGTCTGGAACTTCACATCCTCGATGCGCCCCTCGCCGTCGAGGCGGAAACTGAGCCGCAGAGCGTCGCCGCAGGCCATGGACCCCACTTCGCCCACGCCATCGGGGTTGTCCACCATGCCCACGTTACGCGGATTGAGAAAGTGTTCCATGACCTCTTCTGAGTAGTTCCACATGGTCGGGTCGCCCTCCGCGGCGCTCGCGCGCCCGTAAACTCCAATTGTCTGGATTCAGGTCAAATCTACGCCCGGGGAACTGATTTTCAAGCTCGCACGCGTCGGCGGAGCCACAACTCGAACGCCAGGAGCAGAA
>PIVY01000056.1 GCA_003353795.1 bacterium | reverse complement strand
CCAGCGTTCCGAGTGATCCCTTGCTCACGGTCCAGCTCATGGTCTCTCCTTCCGGGTCACGGGTTGGTTCGAGGAACATGGAGGTTCCGGCCCGCTAATTCAATGCCTTCTTGCTTGGCTCGCAACGGGCAATCTAGTATGACAGTTGCAACGCGGCGCCCCCTCATGCGTACCAGAGGAACCGCCATTCGAAAGGACCCCGCCGTGAATCAGGGCCCGGACCACGACACCATGCCAAGTCCCGACATCCGCGGGCTGCGCCCCCCGCCGTGGGAAGAGCGGGAGCGCTACGGCATCCTCAACGCGCTGGTCCTGACCATCCGGCTGGTGCTGCTTTCGCCCGGTCGCATGTTCAGCCGCATGCCCGTGGGCATGGGCGTGTTGCAACCCATGCTGTTCGCCGTGACGCTGGCCCTCATCGGCGCCCTCTTCGACTGGATGTGGTCGCTGACGGTGGGCAAGATGCCGGCGATCTTCGCGCCCGACCTGTTCCGCGTGCTCGGCGATCCCCGCTTCACGGCCGCCCACTTCATCCTCAGCCCCGTCGTGGTGGTGGTCCTGGTCTTCCTGCGCGCCGGCATCTTCCACGGCATCTTGGTGCTGCTGGGAGGCAATCGCCTGGGCTTCGAGGCGACCTTCCGAGTGGTGGCCTATACCCGGGCCACGCGTCTGCTCTCGTTGATTCCCGTCTGCGGCGCCGCCGTGGGGCTGATCTGGGAACTGGCCGTGACCATCATCGGCCTGGCCAGGATCCACGAGTGTGCGGAATGGAAGGCCATCGTGGCGGTGGTGACCCCGGTGGTGCTGGCGCTCGGAGCCTGGGGAACCTTCACGGCCTTCCTGCTCGGGCTGGCGGCGATCCAGTGACATTCGTTCGTGGCGATGCTCCCCTGGCCCGCGGCTTGGCCGTGGCAGCCGTCATACTTCTGCCACTGGCGGCCTGGTGGCTGCGGACGTTCCCCGACGCACCTTCGCGCGTGTTTCCCCCGTGCCCGCTTCGCCTGATGACCGGCGCTCCATGCCCGACCTGTGGCGGCACCGCCGCGCTCATCGCCCTGGCCCACGGAAAGCTGGCAGAAGCGCTGGCAGCCAACCCGCTGGTGACCGCTGCCGTCGTTGGACTCGCACTGTTGTCGCTGGGAGGAGCCGTGATGACGGTCGTGCCGAGCTGGCGCCGACGCATCGAGGCGTCGCCCACGGAAAGGCGACGCCTCGCACTGGTCGCACTGGTCGTCGTCGCCGGCCACTGGGCCTGGCTCCTGATCCGCACCGTCTAGCTGATCTTTCCGGCCAGGGTCTGCCTCGCGATCACCAGCCGCTGGATCTCGCTCGTCCCCTCGTAGATCCGCGTGACCCGCACATCGCGATAGTACCGCTCGATGGGATACTCCTTCACGTAGCCGTAGCCGCCGTGGATCTGCAACGCCTCGTCGGCCGCGCGACCGGCGGCCTCGGTGGCGAAGAGCTTGGCCATGGCGGCCTCGCGGGTGTGGGACATGCCGGCGTCCTTGAGCCAGGCGGCGCGCAGCGCCAGGAGCCGTGCGGCGTCCAGCTCGGTGACCATGTCGGCGATCTTGTGCTGAATCACCGGCTGGTTGGACAACGACGTGCCGAACGCCTGCCGCTCCCGCGAATACTTGAGCGCCTCGACCAGACAGGCCCGACCGATGCCGATGGCCTGGAACGCCACGCCGATGCGGCCCCCGTCGAGCGCGGTCATGGCCACGCGGAAGCCGTGGTCCTCCTCGCCCAGCAGATTGGCGTGCGGCACGCGCACGCCGTCGAGGCTGATGACCACGGTGTCGCTGGCGCGCAAGCCGAGCTTGTCCTCCTTCTTGGCCACCTCCAGACCCGGCGTGTCCCGCTCCACGAGGAATGCGTGGATGCCCCGGTGCCCCTCGGTGCCGGGCGTGCGGGCCAGGATCACGAAAAACTGCGCCCGGGTGCCGTTGGTGACCCAGACCTTCGAACCGTCCAGGATCCAGTGATCGCCGTCGCGGCGGGCGGTGCTCTGAAGAGCCGCGGCGTCGCTTCCGGCGCCCGGTTCGGACACGCAGAAGGCCGCGATCTTGCCTGCCGCCATACGCGGTAGGTACTTCGCCTTGACCTCGTCGTTACCGAACCCCGCCACCGGGTAGTAACCCACGCTGTTGTGCACGGTGATCATGATGCAGACGCCGGCGCTCTGTCGCGCCAGTTCCTCGACGACCAGACCGTAGGAGATGGTGTCCAGACCCAGGCCCCCGAACTCCTCGGGATAGCTCAGGCCGAAGAACCCCGCCTCGCGCATCTTCGCGATGAGCGCCTCGGGCATCTCACCGTTGACGTCCATCTCGTGGGCCAGCGGCGCGATCTCGCGCGCCGCGAAGTCCTTGGTCATGTCGCGCATCATGCGCTGGTTCTCGGAAAGTTCGAAGTCCATGAAGCGCTCCCCTTAGGCGTCGTATTCGTAGAAGCCGCGCCCGGACTTGCGACCGAGATAGCCGGCATCGACCATGCGCCGCAGCAGCGGACACGGCCGGTACTTGCTGTCGCCGAAGCCCTCGTACAGCACTTCCATGATGTCGAGACAGATATCCAGACCGATGAAATCGGCCAGGGTCAAGGGTCCCATGGGGTGCGCCATGCCAAGCTTCATCACCGTGTCGATGGCCTCCCGCTCGGCCACGCCTTCCATGAGGCAATACGCGGCCTCGTTGATCATGGGCATGAGGAGGCGGTTGGCAATGAAGCCAGGGTAGTCGTGCACGGTGACCGGGACCTTGCCGAGCTCCTCGGCGGTCTTGGTCACGAACGCCAGGGTCTCCTGGCTCGTGGCCTGTCCGCAGATGATCTCCACCAGCTTCATGATGGGCACGGGGTTCATGAAGTGCATGCCGATCACCCGGTCGGCGCGCTTGGTCACGCCCGCGATCTTGGTGAGGCTGATGCTGCTGGTGTTGCTGGCCAGGATGGTGTCCGGGCCGCAGACCTCGTCGAGCTTGGTGAAGATGTCGCGCTTGACCTCGAAGCTCTCGAAGACCGCCTCGATCGCCAGCTGGCAGCCGGCGGCGTCCTTGAGCTCGATGGACTGGGTCAGACGACCGAGGGTGGACTGGGCATCCTCCTCGGAGATCTTCTCCTTCTTCACCAGTCGCGCGAGATTCTTCTCGATGGTGGCCGCCGCCCGCTCCAGCGCGCTGGCCTGGGCGTCGATGAGCACCACGTCGTGTCCAGTCTGGGCGAATACGTGGGCGATGCCGTTGCCCATGGTCCCGCCGCCGATCACCGCAACCTTCATCACAGTCTCCTTCGTCGTCCCCGCTAGACGCGGCGAATGGTGAGTGCCACGGCGTCGCCGCCGCCAAGACAGAGAGTGGCCAGGCCCTGCTCGCCGCCCGTGTCCTCGAGGGCGTGCAACAGGGTAACGAGAATGCGGGCGCCGCTGCAGCCGATGGGATGTCCCAGGCTGACGCCGCCGCCGCGGACGTTGGTCTTCTCCGGGTCGAGTCCCAGTTCGCGGCTGACGGCCACGGCCTGGGCCGCGAAGGCCTCGTTCACCTCGCAGAGATCGTAGTCGCCGATGCTGGTGCCCGTCTTCTCGAGCAGCCGGCCCACGGCGGTGACCGGAGCCATCATGACCTCGTTGGGCTCGACGGCGCCGGTTCCGTAGGCGGTGATCTCGGCGCGCACATCGAGCCCGTGCGCGGCGGCGAATTCTGCGTCGCAGACCAGCAGCGCCGCGGCGCCGTCGTTGATGGTGGATGCATTGCCCGCGGTGACCGAGCCCCCGTCGCGCTTGAACGCCGGACGCAGCTTGGCCAGGCCCTCGGCCGTGGTGTCGCCGCGCGGCCCCTCGTCGCGGCTGAAGATGATGGGATCCTTCTTGCGCTGGGGCACCGACACCGGCGTCACCTCGCGCTCGAACTTGCCCTCGTCCCAGGCAGCCACCGCGCGGCGATGACTCTCGGCGGCGAAAGCGTCCTGGTCTTCACGCGAGACCTTGTAGTTGTCGACGACCCACTCGGCCGTCAGGCCCATGTGGTAGTCGTTGTAGACGTCCCAGAGGCCGTCGTGAACCAGCAGGTCGATGAGCTGGCCGTTGCCGAGCCGGTAGCCGTCGCGGGCCTTGGGCAGGGCGTAGGGAATATTGCTCATGCTCTCGAAGCCGCCGGCCAGGATGCACTTCGCGTCCCCGGCCTTGATGGCCTGGGCCGCGAGCGCCACCGACTTGAGCCCCGAGCCACAGACCTTGTTGATGGTCATGGCGCTGACCGCGGCCGGCACACCGCCGAAGATGGACGCCTGCCGCGCCGGATTCTGATGCTGACCCGCCTGGACCACGTTGCCCAGGATGACCTCGTCGAGATTGGCCGCGTCGAGGCCCGTGCGCTCGAGCAGCGCCTTGACGGCCTCGGCGCCTAGTTGCACTGCCTTCAGGGACGCCAGCCCGCCCTGGAACCTGCCGATGGGGGTCCGCACGGCCCCGCAGATCACCACTCGATTCGCCACGATCGCACCTCGCTCTGGGTTGGAAATCCGGTCTCGCAATGCCCCGATCGCCAAACACAGTACCACAACGGCGGCCGGGATGCACCGGTCGCCGTGACGTTTGTATACATCAATCCACGTGCCCCGGATTCCTGCCGACTATCCCTCCTCTTTCTTCTCCAGAAGATGGTCTTCCGGCTGGCTATCGGTCCCGGAATCGGCTACCGACGTGGTGGATTCGGCGGGCGATTCCGTCTCCGACTGAATCTCAGCCATAGTCGCCGCGAGTTCCTCCAGTCCCAAATCCTTGATCGCCTGGGCAACAAGCTGGTACGTTCTTTCGCCCGCCGCGTCCGGCTGCCCTTCAATGAACTCGAAGCGACGAATATTCAGATTGAGAACATCGCTCATCGAAATCGACAGGTCCGGCGCACCATTCATGAGTCGCGTCAGCGTTCCGTGGAGGTCGTTCGCAAAAAAATCGGGATCCTCGACGTATGCTTGCATGAACTCGTTCGCGATCTCGACGTTGTTGCCCCACCGTTCGACGACTTCCGGGTAAAAAAACTGCATCAGGTCCTGAAGCTGGACGAACGAACGGATGTCGGTGAAAGACCCGCCATTCGGCTCTTGGCCGAGTTGCCCCGGCGGTGCGCACCCCATTGGCAAGGTGGTCCCAGTCCAGCGTTGAGCGAGCACGAGATTGAGGCACTCCGGATTTCTCATCGGGTAACGAGAGTGAAATATGCCTGTGAACAGCAATCCTGATTTCGTGTGGACATCAACGACGGACCACACGTTCTTGCGACCGTCCCGCAGCCAGCTTTCCCAACGGTCACCTTCGGTCAGGAACACCATCGATGCTATGACAGCAATTGCCGCGAAAGCCGCTCCGCCGGCATACGCGAGCAAGAAGTATCCGCCGATCTGATTCCAGTAAGCTGCTATGTTCGTAGAAACTTCCTGCACCGAAGCGGCACCGTCGTCTGAATTCATCGAGGTTAGCAGACTGATGATGATTCGTGCATCTGGCTCGAAGTCACTAAACTTGACAACCGCCGAGGTTGTTGCGAAGTGAACGACGCAAGCTACGAGCAGTGCGGTGATTACCTGCGCCTGGAATTCGAGCTTTGGAAATAAACCGAAATTGAAGCGTTGGTAGAGATAGATTGCTAGAAATCCGGGGCCCGTGAGCACGAAGATCACCGCTGCGGTCAGTGCGATGTTCACCCTGATCCCCCTGAGCACCGAGCTCTAGTCAGGCCGTTTCACCGCCCAATAGCGCATTACGAAGCGCGGCCCAGCGGCCGGAGACGACCGCCTTGGAAACCGTGTCCGAGGAAGGTACGCTGACCGCGAAGTTCTTCTTCTGGACCGCGTCCCACCAGGGCTGGTCTCTATCGACCTCGCAGCCACTCGACCCCGAACGCGTCGCCGCCGACGTAGAGCCCCTCTCCCATTGTCTCGCAGGAGTCCCCGGCGTTTCCGACGGCTCGGCCGGTGCTTGGCCCGTCGTCGGATCGCCAGCACTTGCAGAGGCCTCTTGGACGAATGCCAGGACCTTGTCGATCAGCTCCGAGCCCTGTTGCGTACGGTCCAGGTCCTGTTGTTTGATCTGATGCAGCACGGCGAGCCAGAGATCGTAGTTCTCCGGAGCACCCTTCAATCTCGACCGTCGCCTCATCTCGACGAGACGACGAACGAGGTGCTTCACCTCCCCGTTCATCGTGGCCAAACCTTCGTCGTCGGGCGCAGGCTGGTCCTGCGCGGACGATGTCCGAAAGTCCGGCAATTCGTTCTGCTTCACGCGATCTTCCATGACCGACCTTCGTCCTGGATCTTTAAGCTGAGGCCCTCGTTCGGTGCTCAGGTTGCTTCGTAACGGTACTCAAACCTCGGCAACGTGACAATTCAGGTCTGGTTTGATCTCTGCAACGGAAGTATTAGCGCGGGTTGGATCTTCCTTCAAGGAAAACATGCGCGAAAGGGCCCGATCTCGGCTACAAGACCGAGATCGGGCAATCGACTGAGCTACCGCCAGCGCTCCCTCACCCCGCTCCACGTGGCCGCATCGACGGGTGTCCCGTTGTCGCAGACGTTGCTGCCGCCGGGCGTGGGCTCGCAGCCGTTACCGGCCGGCAGCTCGTCGCCCTCGTAGGGATTGAGCTCGTCGAAGAGCGACCAGTCTTCACCGTCGGGCAGTCGGCCGGCGGCCCGATCGTCTACTGCCTCGTGGGGTCCATAGATCTTCTCGTCCACCAGCAGCAGGTTCTCCGGGTCGTCGGGATCCGTGCGCAGGAGCTGGACAGTGTCGCCGCCGTTGTTGAGCGACAGCCCCGAACTGCCGGCGTCGTTCTCCTGCTGCCACGCCACGGCCTGATAGCCGTAGAACACCGCGGTCTGACCGGGCGGCAACACGCCGAAGAGGTTCAAATGCAGAGCCTCGCCCAGGCCGTCGCGCACCCAGTACTCGGTGAGGTGAACGTCTGCGGCCCCGGCATTGTAGACCTCGATCCACTCGTCCAGTCGGGCGTCGACCTCGCCGTCGGCATCCCAGTCGCTGGCCGGGTCGGCCAGGATCTCGTTGAGCACCAGCTGGGCCCTCGCCGGGGTAGCAGCCAGGAAGAGCGAGACCGAGATGGCCAGCAACAGGACTCCCACACCGGTTCGCCAGAATCCTTCGCGCATGTGTTTGCTCCTTCGGGGAGGACGGTCTAGGATCACCGGCGGAGTGCCGGCGATCACCGCGCGGCGTTTCGCAGGATCCGGACCGGACCGGCGGCGAAGGGCGCTGCCGCCACCAGGGGCGAGCCACGCCCCGCCGGTCGTCCAACGGCCGAGCCGCGGTCGCGCCCCGGGAGTGTCCACCTGCGATGACATTGAACGTGGGAGTCGTCGGCGCCGGGAACCACGGCGCGCGTTATCTCCGCCATCTCGCTGCCGACGTGGACGGACTCACACCCACGGCCTGCAGCCGCCGGGACGAGTCGGCCGGGCGGGCTCTCGCCGACGACCTCGGCCTGCGCTGGTTCGCCGACGGCGATGCGTTGATCGACGATCCCGCAATACACGCCGTGATCGTCGCCACACCGCCATCGACCCACTTCCGCTTCGCCGCGCGCGCCCTCGCCGCCGGCAAACCCGTGTTGCTGGAGAAACCCCTGACCGGCACCTTGCTGGAAGCCCGCGAACTGGCCGACCTCGCCGCGCGACCGGGCGCACCGACCCTCATGGTCGCCCACACCCTGCGCTGGAATCCCGCACTGCTGCGGGCCCGGGATCTCTGGTCGGAGCTCGGCCGGGTCCACCTCGTGCGCCTCGCCCAGCGCCTCGAACCCACCACCCTGGCCTGGCAACGCGACCTCGCCCAGACGGTGGGCGGCTCGGTGCTGCTCACGGGCGTCCACGTGTTCGACCTCGCCCGCTGGCTCACCGGACGAGAGGTCGTGCGCCTGGATTCGCGACAGCGCCGGATCCTGAATCCCGTGGTGGAGGATCTCTTCCTCGCCCACGGGGAACTGGACGACGGTGCAGTGGTCACCTTCGAGGTCAGCAAGTACACCCGGAGCCGCGCCTGCTGGCTCGAGGCGGTGGGCGAAGACGGACAACTCTGGGTGGATTACCTCGACGGCGAGATCATCTTGCGCCGGAACCGCGACCAGCTTCGCGAAATCGTGGACGCGCAGCATCCGACCCTGCCCGGCGTGCTGAGCGCCTGGCGCGACGCGATCACCGGCAAAGCCGACGTTCCCGTCACGGTCACCGACGGATTGCGCACCCTGGAAATGGTGGAGGCCTGCTACGTCTCGGCGGCGGAAGCGCGATCCGTGGATCTGGCCTCGCTCTGATCAGGCCCGGCGGGGTGAGGCGAGCCGGTGGTCCTGGTCGACGTCTCGATCGATGGGGAACATGATCTCGAAGACGGTGCCCTTGCCGGTCCTGCTCTCGCACCGCAGGGTGCCGCCCAGATTACGAGTCACCAGGTTGTAGACCACGTGCAGGCCCAGGCCCATGCCGCCGCCTTCGCGGGCCGTGGTGAAGAAGGGCTCGAAGATGCGCGGTTGCTGCGCCGCGTCGATGCCGCATCCGTCGTCGGCGATCCTCAGCAGGACCTGATCGCCGCTCCGGGAGGCGTCCACGGTGATCTCGCCAACGAGCATGCCGTCGAACGCGTGCTCCAGGGCGTTGGTGGCCAGGTTCGAGACGATCCGCGAGAGCGCATCCGGCTCGACCACCACGTCGAGGTCGTCGGGGCAGGAGAATCGCACCGAGACGTGCTTCTCGGCGAGGCGCGGATTGAGGCTCAGGAGCACGTCGCCGAGGTAATCCTTGAGCTGGACCTGGCGCCGTTGCTCCAGGGTCTGACCGGCGGCGGTGCGCTGCATGCTGGACAGCAGATCCGAGGCGCGCTGGAGGTTGCTGTTGATCAGCTCGGACGATTCGCGGGCCGTATCCAGGAACTCCTCGAAGCTGGAACGCTTCATGAGGCCCTCGCGATAGGCGTGCGAGAGGTGGTCGGCCTGAGAGGCGAGCTGACTCGCCGCGGTGAGGCCGACACCCACCGGCATGTCGATCTCGTGCGCCAGGCCGGTGACCATGCGGGCCACGGCAGCCATCTTGTCGGTCTCCACCAGTCGGGCCTGGGCGTGTTCGAGTTCTTCTTGCTGGTGCGCCATGACCTGTTCGAGGCGTTCGGTGCGGGCGCGCATGCGCGATTCTTCCTGCTTGCTGGTCGTCACGTCGCCGAAGTGCAGCAGGCAGCCGGCGCCGTCGGCCAGTGGCCGCAGGGAGACCTTGATCCAGGCATGGCCGCCGTCGGCGTCGGTGACCTCGATCAGGTTGCTGGCCACCGCGGGATCCTTGTCCGCAGGAAGCGCCTGGAGCTGCTTGCCGAGCCAGGCGCCGCTGCCGGGCAGAAAGGTCTCGAGGATCTCGGGGCCGGAACCGCCGCACGCCTGATCGGCGGTCATGCCGCTGAAATCCGCCAGCGCCGGATTCCAGACCACGACCACGCCATCGGTATCGGTCACCGCCACCGGCTCGGGCAGCAATTCGGCCAGATCGCCGGCGCGCTCGTTGGCCTGGGCGAGCCGGCGGGCGATCTGGTCGTCGCCCTGGACGCGCTGGCAGATGTCGGCCATGGTCTCGAGCAGCTGTCGATCCCGGGGACCCCAGTGGCGGACGTGCCCCAGGGTTTCGCAGCCGAGAACTCCCACGATCTCGCGTTCCTCGCGCAGGGGCACCACGAGCAGGCTCGTGATCCCTTGCCGTAGCCAGCGCCCCTGTTCGGGCGCCTCGGCGGGATCGAGGTGCTGCACGTCGGCGATGACGAGGGCGCCGTTGTCCCTCAGTTGCGCCAGCGACCACGGGTACTGGTCCAGGCCCGGCGCCCGCTGGTCTCCCGACATGGGCGAGACACCCGGGGCGTACCACTGGCGCAGGCTGACGAGGCTCTCGCCGTCCCGGCTGGCGTGGTAGTGGTAGCAGCGGTCGGCGCCCAGGATGCGTCCGATCTCGGCGAGTCCCCGGGCCAGGACGGCCTCGTGCTCCTCGGCCGGCGTCTCGTTGAACTCGCGGAGGATGCCGCCGAGGAGTTGCTCGCCGGCGCGGTGGCGAGGGTCGCCGTGCGTCTCGTCGTCCGTTTCGGGCACCGGCGCCACCAGACCGCGCCAGCCCACCAGCCCCTCGGGGTCGGTGATGGCGGTCATGCGCAGTGACACGGGTACGGCGGCGCCGTCGCGACGGCGGAGATGGTACGACCGGACCCTGACCTCGCGGCTGTCCGACTCGGTCTCCAGATCCTCCAGGAGACGCTGGCGCTCGTCCGGTTCGAAGAGGTCGTGCAGGGTCAGACCGCTTCGGAGATCCCTCTCCCGGAAGCCCGTCAGGGCATGGAACGCCTGGTTGGTGTAGGTCAGGGTCCTGGTCGCGTCGGTTTCGAAGAGAACGCCTTCGAGGAGGTCGCCGACGGAGGAGAAACGTGCGGAGCTGCGCTGGTAGATGCGGCCGGTCTCCGCCCAGGCGGCCTGGACCTGGCGGCGAAGCTGGACCACGATCACGCCGGTGAGGCCGAGAAGAGAGGCGGCGGCGCCGACGAGGACGGCGGCAGGCCAGGTGTCGGGTGACTGGAACCAGAACGCGAGGGAATGCATTCCAGGGAGGCCTTCCAGATGTCCAGCGCGTCCTTGCTCGTTCCTCGGGGTCGGTTCCTTCCACCCTGCGAGACTCAATGGGATCCGTATTATGCCTAAGGTTTCCCTTACTTGTCAAGACGAGAATATCGGTTCACATATGGGACATCGCGAAGGGAACAGACCATGATCCGCCATCTCTTGCTGGGCCTCGCCGTTACCTCGGTCCTGGGGTGTGGCGGCCCGTCCCAGGACCCCGCCGCATGGCGCTCGCTGCCCCACGACCCGGGCCCTCTCGACCTGCCCGCGAACGCCGTGGGGACCGGTTGCCCCCGCACCTCGACACCCGGCGACCCGCAGCCGTGGACCCTGGCCCTGCCCGGAGGCCTCAATCCCGCCAATGCCCCCCTGCCGCTCACCGAAGCCGAACGCCACGTCTTCCGCTCGCTCTACGAGACCCTGGTCCGGGTAGATTGCGCTGGTGAGGTCGGGTCCGGTCTCGCCGAGTCCTGGGAAGCCTACGACGGCGGTCGTTTCTGGGTGCTGCGGATCCGACCCGACGCGGAATTCTGGGACGGTACGCCGGTCACGCCGGAAGCGGTGATGGCGTCCTGGCGCTGGGCCGAGACCCTTTGCCGACTCCGTGGCGAACCCACCCCGTTCCTGCATTTCGACCCTCGCGCGGCCCTCATGACTGCCGGCCCCGGAGAACTGGGCATTCGTCTACCGACGGCCACCAACGGATTGCCGCTTTCGCTCACTCACCCCGCCCTGGCCGTTACCGGCGGTGCCGGTCCCGGCGGCTGGCCCCTGGGCAGCGGTCCCTGCCGGCCCACTGGACCACCGCGCGATGGACGGCAGGAACTCGAGGCCTTCGAGAGCCACCCCACCGCCCCGATCTGGTCGCGCATGACCGTGGTGATCGACGAGTCCGTCGATGCACGCGAACTGCTGGACCTGGGCATCCACGCCCTGGTGACCCGCGACCGCGCCGTGGCCGACTACTACACCGGTCGCCGTGGGACGGCGCGCCAGGCGCTGCCCTGGGACCGCTGGTACTATCTGATCACCCCCACCGAGGACATGGGTGTCGATCCGCGCGACCGACGGCGCTGGACCAGCGGCTGGAACCGTCTGGAACTGGCCCGGGAGGTGTCCACCCAGGATGCCACGCCGGCCGACTTCTTCGCGTTTCCGCCGCCGCGCGGCGTGTGCGTGCCGCTGCCCCCCCACGTCCCCGTGCTGCCGGTTGTCTCGCTGGAAGGCGCGGGCGTGCAGACGTCGCGCGACACCGATCTGGTCGTCTGGCCGCGCGAAGATCCCGATGCCGGCCGCCTGGCCGAACGCCTGGCCGTGCTGGCAGCGCGCCCTTTGCGTCCCGGACCCGATCTGCCGAGCCGCGGCCCGCTCACGCCGCCGGTGCCTCCTGGCCCCGGCGTGGCCCCGGAATCGGCGGCCGTGCCGGCCCGCGACCTCACCTCCCATCTGCAGTCCGGCCGCGTGGGCGCCGTGCTGTTGCCCTGGCCCCGCCGCTTCCCAACCCCCTGCGACGAGTTGGGCCGCCTGCTGACCCTGGCGCAGTGGCTCCAGGCCGCGGGACTCGATCCGGGTCCCAGCACCGAGGCCGTTCCCCCCAGCGCCACGGCCGCCAACCCCATGGATACCGTCGAACCGCCCCAGACCCTGGCCGTGGCTCGCCGCCTCGAGCACGATCGCACCGTGCAGCCGCTGATCCGCAGCCGGGCCCACCTGATCCACAACCCCGACCTGGTGGGACTGCGCTGGGATCACGACGGCGCCCTGATGCTGTGGACCGGCGGCTGGCGCACCGGCGCGGTCACCATACGGTAACTTTTTCCTCAAGATTACTCACGGTATGTCGAAATATCTCATGTTCGCCGGGAAGAACCGTCCAACGAGGTAACGATCATGACAACCGTGCTCGAACACACCGAGACCAGCAATGAGCTCGCCGGCAAGTACATGGGCTTCAAACTGGACGAAGAGAATTTCGGCCTCGAGATCCTCAAGGTTCAGGAGATCATCGGCCTGATGAACATCACCGCGGTTCCCCGTACGCCCGATTTCGTGCGCGGAGTCATCAACCTGCGGGGCAAGGTGATCCCCGTGGTCGACCTGCGCGTGAAGTTCCAGATGCAGCCCAAGGAAGACACCGAACTGACCTGCATCGTCGTGGTGCAGGTGACCATGAACGACATCCTGGTGACCATGGGTGTGATCGTGGATCAGGTCTCCGAGGTCATGGAGATCTCGCCGGAACACGCCGAGCCGCCCCCGTCGTTCGGCGACTCGGAAGCCGACCGTTTCCTGATGGGCATGGGCAAGTTCCAGGAGAACGTGGTCATGCTCCTGGATGTGAACCAGATCCTCACCTCGCAGGAAATGTCCTTCATCGACGCCGTGAGCGAAGAGTCTTAACCCCCCTGCTCGTCCCTCTGGCGTCTTAAGAGCCTCGCATCCCTGGAGCGGGGCTCTTATCTTTGAGGGCATGCGCATCTTCCTGCTCTGCTTACTCGTCGTCGCAGCGGTCGCCGCCCACGCCGGTTGGGTCGCGCCCGGCGCCAAGACCGAACCGCCCGAAGTCTCCTGGCCCGGCCGCATTCCCGCCGCCGATTCCCGTGGCATCGACGTGCTGCGCTACGAACTGACCATCGACCTGGTCGCCCTGCCCCCCCAGACACCGTGGATCGAAGGCACCGCCGTGGTGCGCGTACGCTACCTCGATCCGGCACCGGACGTGCTGCGCCTCGATCTGGTGGACGACCTCACGGTGAGCGAGGTGCGCCGCGGCCTGTCGTCGACGCCGTTCATCCAGACCGGCGACAGCCTGACGGTGAACGTGCCGTTGGCGTCGCCCGGCAATCGCGAGACATTCACCATCACCTACGCCGGTTCCCCACCGCGTCACGGCCCCCTGTACGCCGGCCTGCTCCTGCGCCAGCGCGACAACGCCGGTCCACCCACCGTGGGCAACGTGAGTCAGCCCTACTCCAGCCACGGCTGGTTCCCGTGCAAGGACCATCCCGGCGACAAGGCGACCCTGGCCATGACCGTGACCGCCGCCGACACCCTCACCGTGTCGGCCACCGGCCGCCTGCTCGGCACCGACGATCTGCCCGGCGGACGCCGCACCTGGCGCTGGGACTCGGAGTTCCCGGTGGCCACCTACCTGGTGGGCCTGCTGGTGAGCGAGTACGAGACCTGGTCCGAGGACTGCGTCGGTTTCCCGCTGGTCTTCCATGCCTTCTCCGAACACGTCGATGCGGCGCGGGTCACCTACGCCCCCACCTGCGACATGATGAAGTGGCTCGAGGACCTGGCGGGGCCCTTCCCTTTCATCGGCGAGAAGTACGCCCAGGCCGAGTTCGCCTGGGGTGGCGCCATGGAGAACCAGACCGTCACCGCCTTCGGCCAGGCGTCGCTCACCCTGCCCGAACGCAGCGCCCACCTGGTGACCGTGCATGAGCTGGCCCACCACTGGTTCGGCAACAGCCTCACCCCGCGCGACTGGCGCGACATCTGGCTCAACGAGGGCTTCGCCCGCTACGTCGAATTGCTCTGGCGCGAGCACACCGAGGGTGCCGAGGCCTATCGTGACTACCTCCACCTCCTGAACCGCGACGACCTCTTCGTGGGCGACGGCCTCCTCGGCGACCCCGATCCCGTCCTGCCCAACAGCATGGTCTACGACAAGGGCGCCTGGGTGGTGCACATGCTGCGCCTGCACGTGGGAGACGCGGCGTTCTTCCGCTTTCTCCACGACTACGCCACCGATCACGACCTCACCTACCAGCACACCGATCGGCAGGCCATGACCGACGCCGCCAGCATTGCCGCCGGCGAGGACCTGGCCCCGTTCTTCGCGCCCTGGCTCGACACCGAGGCGGTCCCCGAACTGGGTCTGCGCTGGCGCCCGCTGGCGGCGGACGACCGGCGCATCCTGGTGGAAGTGGTGCAGCACCAGGAGTCGCCGTTCTTTCCTCTCACCGTGCCGGTCCGGGTGCACGCAGGCCTGGAGGTCGTGGACCTGAAGCTGCGCATGGACGACCGGATCGCCGGCATCGAGGTCGCCACCACCGCACCGGTGGACAGCGTGCTCCTGGACCCTGATGACCTCGTTCTCAACCGCACCGCCCTGACCCCGGCCCCGCGGATCCTGGCCGCCCAGCCACGACCCAACCCGTCGGTGGGCGCCACGCACCTGTCGTTCTGGCTCGCTGGGGCTGATCGGGTGAGCGCCGACGTTTACGACATGGGCGGTCGATTGGTGTACCGGGCCGACCTCGGCGCCCTGCCTGCCACCGGCGAAGGCGCGCCCCACGTCTGGACCTGGCAAGGCAACGGCCGGGACGATCGCCGCGCCCCGGCCGGAGTGTACTGGTTGGTTCTCTACACCAGCGACGATCGCACGGTGCGCAAGGCCACGCTGGTCCGTTAGCGCACCAGCGTCACCTTGAGGATCGCCGCCCCGCCCGGTCCCTCGGCCCGCACCCAGTAGACGCCGCTGGCCACACCGCGGCCTCCATCGTCGCGACCATTCCAGATCACGGACTGACGCCCGGCCGGTCGATACTCCGAGAGCAGGCTTCGCAGTCGGCGTCCCGCCGCGTCGTGGACCGACAGCCGGGTCGGACCGGCGTGCGGAAGCGAGAAGACGATCTCCGCCCGCGGGTTGAACGGGTTGGGAATGCAGGGACCGAGAACGAGGTGGGTGAGATCGGGGATCCCGGTGGTCGAACCATTGATGGCGAACACGGCGCTCATGTCGCCGCCCACGTTACCGGCCGCGTCGCGGGCGGCGGCGCGCAACCGGGCCAGGCCGCAGGACAGATCGGGCACGGTCCACACGGCGCCGCCGGTGGACGGCTGACCAACGATGCCCGTGGGCGACCAGGTCGCGCCGCCATCGCAGCTCAGCTCCAGGTCCACGGCCGCCACGCCAACGTTGTCGGCGGTGATCCAGGACACGTTCACCACGTCGCCGGGATCCAGGAGTGCGCCGGCCAGCGGGCCGCCCGAAAGCGCCACGCCAGGCGGGTAGCGATCGCTGAGACCGAACGGCAGGCTGGTGTCGATGCCCACGTTGCCCTCGGCGTCGAAGGCCAGCACCTGCAGCACCACCGCTTCGCCGGGTACGTTGCCAAGGCTGCCGGTCCAGCTTCCGGTGTTGGGAAGGCCGTTGACCACCACGGCGGGGAAGGTGAAGCCGCCGTCGTGACTGAGGCGCAGTTCCACGCCTGCCACGCCGGATGGATCGCTGGCGGCCCAGGCCACGGTGACCACGTCGCCGAGGGTCCAGTCCTCGCCGCCGGACGGCACGACCAGATCCACGGCGGGCGGGGTCACGTCGAGATCGGTGACACCGATCTCCACGAACAGCCCCACCGGGTCGCGGGGCGCAAGGATGGCGCGCAGCACCACGTCGGTGCGAACACTCGCGTTGGTATCGCTGTCGGGCAGGGTTCCGGCGGCGAATCGAATGGCGCCACCGGTGCCTGGCCAGGGGTCGCCGCCGTCGCCGCGATTGCCGCCGCTGGTCAGGTCGAGATGACCAGCACCGTCAGCCTGCTCCAGGGACACGCCGAACACCGCGCCGGCGTTCACCTGGTTCAACGACCGCGTCGCCGACACCACGTCGCCGTCGATGTGCCAGACCAGGAGGCCCTCGCCGGGCAATGACTGGTCGTAGCCGCTGCGGAGGCGGTTCTCCACCAGGAAGACCTCGCCCGCGGGCATGGCCTCGTCGCGCACGGCGAGGATGCGGTCCTCGCTCGAGACGGCCGGCAATGTGACCGACTGGTCCTGCACGATGGTGGTCACCGCGCACCAGCCGAGGTCGCGACGGGTCCAGGCCGAGGGCCACGAAGGGGATGTGGGCTGATTGCCGTCGCCGCCCCAGCTGCCGGTGCCCATGAGGCCCCAGCCGCCGATGCCGGCGCGGCCGGTCTCGGTGTCGTAGAGGTCGGGCAGGCCGAGGGCGTGGCCGTACTCGTGGCAGATCACGCCGATCTCGATGGCGCCCGTGTCGCAGGAGAGTTCGGGCACGAGCACGTAGTCGTCCACGGTGAGGAAGCCGCCGCCGTGGCGGGCGGTCTGCGTGGTGTAGGCGCCGTAGCCCCAGCCGGCGAGGAAGTACTGGTGGCTCCAGAGATGGCTGTTGCCGCCGCACTCGCCGCCCGGTCCGGCGTGCAGAACGATGGCACAGTCGACCACGCCGTCGTCGTCGCCGCTGTTGGGAATGCCGTCGGGGCCGTCGTTGTCGAACGGACCCCAGTCGAGACCCGCCTGGTCGGCGAGCGCGATCACGTCATAGACGAATCGACCGGCATTGTTGGGCGCGGCCCAGAGGTCCAGGCCGTTGTCGGTGCCGGCGTAGTAGTCCGCGGTATGGGGCGCCCGGCGCCAGGGAGCCACCTCGCCGAGCACGTCGAACTGGCCGCTGCTCACCTCGTCGAAGTAATCGCGTACCGACCGGCTGCCGGTGAATACCGCCTGCAGGGCGCTCGTGCTCTGCGTACCGGCGCGGTCCGAGAATCCGCCGGGGATCACGGGCAGGCGGTGCAGCCCCACCACGGGGCCGCCGGCGGCCTTGTCGGGCGCCTGGTCCAGCGGGCGTGGCCAGCGGGCAAACACGGCCGGGATCCGGGCGTCGGAATCGGGCCGCGGCGGGGTCACCGCCTGGGCACCGAAGGGTATCAAAAGCATCAACAGGACCGCCAGCGCCAGGAGCACGGCATTGCGAAATGCACGGCGGTCAGCGCCACCGTCGGGGCGGTCTCCCCACTCAACTTTTTGCAGCATCGAAACTTGCGCTCCCTGTAACTGTCATCCTGCACGGATGGGACGAATGGTCCCTCGTTGTGTGCAGGGATCAGTCCACGGGGAAGAGCGGGGCGAATCGCGGCAGGATGTGCTTGCGGCCGTGATCGGGGAAATCGACGGTCACGGTGACGTCGTCGCCGACGCCTTCGACCCGGATCACGAGACCGGCGCCGAAGGAGCCGTGGCGCACGAGCTGGCCCTCGTAGAAGGGCGCAGACTGGGCCACGTCCTGGTCCCAGCCGGCGGCGGCGGGTCGGGGCTTGGCTCTCGACCTTGGCGGCGGAGTGTATGTATCGCGGCGCTGAAGCGGCGGTCGGTGGCCCGCCGGCTTGCGGGGATCGCGCGGCGCCGGCGCGTCGCCGAACAGGGTGCGCCCCACGGGCTGCTGCCAGCCGCTGTCCAGCTCCCGGGTCTCGCAGAGTTCGTCGGGGATCTCGCCCAGGAAGCGCGACGGCAACGTGTCCTCGTAGGTGCCGAACTTGCGGCGGCGCGAGGCGCTCAGCAGGTACAGCCGCTTCATGGCCCGGGTCACGGCCACGTAGAAGAGCCGGCGCTCCTCCTCGGCGCCGGCCTCGGCGTCCTCGTTCATGGCCGTCACGTGGGGAAGCAATTCATCCTCGCAGCCGGTGAGCACGACCACGGGAAATTCGAGTCCCTTGGCGGTGTGGATGGTCATCAGGCGCACCGCGCCCTCGCCGTCCTGGATGGTGTCCTGATCGGCCACCAGCGCGGTCTGCTCGAGGAACTGCTGCAAGGTGCCGCCGTCCGATGCCTCGTGGAAGGCGAAGGCGCCGTTGACGAGCTCGGCCACGTTCTCCATGCGACCGGCCGCGGTGTCGGGCTCGTCGGCGTGGAGGAAGGTCTCGTAGCTGATGTCGGCGATGATCTTCTGCAGCAGTTCGGGGACGGGCATGCCGTCGTAGGCGGCGCGGCGCCAGCTGTTGAGCTGGGTCAGGAATGCGTGCACGCGCTTGCCGGCGGCGTTGCCGAGGTCCATCTGCAAAAGGTCGGGGCGTTCGACCAGGTTGCCGACAGCGATCTCGTGGTTGTGGGCGCATTCGAGCAGCCGGCCCACGGTGGTCGCGCCGATCTTTCGCTTTGGCTGGTTGATCACCCGCTGCATCGAGACCTCGTCGGCCGGGTTGGCGGTGAGCTTGAGGTAGGCCAGCAGGTCGCGGATCTCGCGCCGCTCGTAGAACTGCACGCTGCCGACCACCTGGTGGGCGATGCGCGCGCGACGCAGGGCGTCCTCCAGCAGCCGCGACTGCGCGTTGGTGCGGTAGAGCACGGTGATGGCGCCGCGATCGAGGCCCTTGTGCTTCTCCTCCTGCACGATCTCCACCACGCGGGCGGCCTCGTCCTCGGCGTCGAGGTGCTGCTCGACGCTTAAGAGGTCGCCCTTGCCGGCATCGGTCCACAGGTTCTTGCCCTTGCGGCGCTTGTTGTTGGCGATGACCGCGTTGGCGGCGTCGAGGATGTTGCCCATGGAGCGGTAGTTCTGCTCGAGGCGGAAGAGGTGGGTGCCGGGGAAGTAGTCCTCGAACTGGAGCATGTTCTCCACCCGCGCACCGCGCCAGCCGTAGATGGACTGGTCGTCATCCCCAACGGCGAACAGGTTGCCGTGCTCCGAGCAGAGCGCCTTGATGAGGATGAGTTGCAGCTCGTTGGTGTCCTGGAACTCGTCGACGAGCACGTGCCGGAACTTGCTGGCGTATTCGCGGCGGACCGCGGCGTGGTCCTCGAGCAGGTGCACGGTCTCGAGGATGAGGTCGTCGAAGTCCACGGCGTTGCACTGACGGAGGGCCTTGCGATAGGCCGTGTAGATCTTGGCGTAGACCTCTTCGATGTACGTGGTGGTGCGCTGGGTGGCCGTCTCGGGCGCGATGTCCTGGTTCTTCCAGGCGCTGATGGCGGTGCGGCAGCCGGGGATGCCGAACTGCTTGATGTCGATGTTGAGGTCCGAGAGGACGTTCTTCAGGAGCCGCTTCTGATCGTCGGAATCGTAGATGGCGAAGTCGCGGCTGAGGCCCAGCTTGTCGGCGTGGGTGCGCAGGATGCGGGCGCCCGTGGAGTGGAAGGTGCCGATCCAGAAGGGGGCGTTGCCCTCGCCCACCTCGTTGGCGACGCGCACCTTCATTTCCTTGGCGGCTCTGTTGGTGAAGGTGAAGGCGAGGACCTCGGACGGGTAGACGCCGCTGTCGAGGATGTGGGCGATGCGGGTGGTGAGGACGCGGGTCTTGCCCGAGCCGGCGCCGGCGACCACGAGGACGGGGCCGTCGGGGGCGGTGACGGCGTCGCGCTGGGCCGGGTTCAAGGAGGTGAGGTCGGGCAACTTGGAGGTCCTTCTCCAGGGGATTCGGATATCGACGTGGTTGGTGAAGGATAGCGGCGGTGGCGGTGGTGTCAAATAGGGGCGTCGTCCAGATCGACTGATCCGCAAGGATCAGAACTCCGGCCCGATCGAGAAATGGAACACCGACGCCCCCACCCGCCGAAAATCCCACCGCCAGGCCCAGTCGAACTTCATGGGCAGGAACATCACGTTGGCCCGCAGGCCGACCCCGAAATCGCCGCGCAGGTCGTTCATCCCCCAGTTCCCGGACTCGTCGTCACCGAAGAACTTCACCCGGTCGACCCAGGCGCAGCCCGCATCGAAGAACATGGTGCCGCCGATGCCCGTGAGCCCCCAGGTGCCCGGCCAGCCGAAGATGAGGTAGTCCACGAAGGGGAGGCGGTACTCCAGGCTCATGAGCGCCATGTTGGTGCCCGCCAGGTTGGGGATGTGGCGATAGTCGTAGTAGTCGTAGCCGCGCAGGGTCCAGGGGCCGCCGATGACGAAGCCGCGGGGATCGTCGCCGCCCGAGTGGGCGAAGGTCGCGCGCAGGGCGAAGGAACTGCGGCGGAACGGGAGCCAGTACTTGCGGAGGTCGCCCACGGCATTGAAGCGGTCGAGGCTGCTCTCGCTCAGCGGTAGTCCCTTGGCCACCGACAGCGACCAGCGGCTGCCCGCCATGGGACCATGCAGGCCGTAGAGGGCGTTGTCGTGAATGATGCCGAGGGTGGGCTGCAGGAGCCGGTTGCGGAGCCGGGCCGTGGGCAGCAGGTAGCCGTCCTGGTTGTACTCGTAATTGATGCGGTCGCTGTTGAGGATCTGCAGGTCGAGGTCGACGCGCTGGAACGTGGACAAGGGGTAGCTGGCGCGGCCGAAGAAGCCGTAGTTCTTCTCCTTGAACAGGGTGTCGTCGGTGAGCAATTCGCCCACCGAGGTGATGACCGAGTTGTAGAAGTTGTTGTACAGAAAGGTGCCGGCCGAGAGGTTGATGCGCCGCCGCAGGTAGGTGTAGGTGGCGGCCAGATCGCTGTTGTCGAAGGAGCCGTAGAAGTTGATGAGAAAATCGAGGCGGCGGTCGCCCAAATCGTCGGTCAGCGAGATGATGTTGGCGAAGCCGAGGCCGCCAGCCTGGGTGAAGTAGACCGCGCCGCCGGCGCCCGCGCGGCTGGCGTCGATCCGGAAGCTGGGATGGTAGTCGTCCACGAGTCCGATCCGGTCCGGATCGATGCGAAGGGTGTCGGCCTTGCCGGCGCGGGTCACCAGTTGCGGCGGCTCGTTGACCACGGGCTGGGGCGGCTCGCCGCCGGGTTCGCGCAATGACCACTCGCTCACGAACTGGTCGGCGGCGAAGAGATCGTAGCCCGCGTTGTGGAAGGCGCTGAAGACCAGGCGGTCGCTGCGCGCAGAGTAGCTGAGATGCTGCAGGCCGCCGAGGAGGTTGGTGAGGCGGCGATCGGACGCGACCTCCGTGCCGGTGGAATCCAGGTTGGCCAGCGACAGGTTGTCGATGCCGTCGCGGCCGTCGATCACCGCCAGCGTCGTGTCGTCCACCCACACGGGATCGCGGCGCCGGTCGTGGGGCTCGTAGAGGCGCTGGCGACCGCCGGCGATGGTCAGGATCTCCACGGCGGGCGGCGGCGCGGTGCGCGAGGTGTCGGCGGCGGCGTCCCCCACGCTGCCCGCACTCAGGAGGCGCTTGAAGCCGTCGGGTAGCACCTCGAACTCGAACTCCACCTCGGCCAGGGGATTGAACGAGAAGGCGAGCCGGGTGCCGTCGGGCGACCAGCGGGGGGCGCCTTCGTCGCCCGCGTCGTCGGTCAGGCGCATCAGGCGGACGCCGCCCTCGATGACCACAGGCCGGGCATTGCTGCGCACGCCGGCCGAGTCCAGGGCGCCGGGGCGCATCTCCAGCAGGTAGAGATCGGTGCGGCCGTGGTCGGTGCCCACCAGGGCCACCAGGCCGCCGTCGGGCGACCAGGCGGGATTGGCGGCCACGTCCAGTCCCAGGTCCCAGCTGCGGGTCACGTGGCCGTGTTCGATCTCGATGGTGTGCAGGGTCTCGCGGTTGCCGCTCTTGGCCACCAGGATGACCTCGCGGCCGTCGGGCGACCAGTCCAGGCCCGAGCGGAAACTGTGGAAACTCTCGAACCGGCTGGAGCGGGCGCTGCGGCCCAGGCGGCGGATCTCGTGGCCGTCGATGGCCGACAGCAGGTAGAGGTCGAGCATACCGTCGAGGTCGCTGAAGCAGACGAGCAGGTCGCCGTCGGGATTGAGGGCGGGGCGGCCGTGGTAGGACGCACGGTCGGACTCGAGACCGGTGAGGGGACGGGAGACCGCGTCGAGCTGCTCGAGGTCGCTGTAGTAGGGCCAGTAGCGGCGACGGAGTTCGCGGGCGTAGAGGCGGTTGAAGTCGGCCATCGTCAGGCCATAGGTCAGAACCAGCGCCCGATCCACGCTGCGGACGCGGCCAACCATGCGCCAGAACTCGTTGAGCTTCTCGGGGCCGAACTGTTCGCTCAACACCCGCATGGCCGCCTGGCCCTGCTTGTAGACCATGTACCCGCCCACCCATTCCAGGGGCTGCAGGTAGTCGTTGATGGTGGCGTCGCGGATGACCATGTCTGCCTGGGCGTCCCAGCCCGAGCTGAGCCACTCGGCCACGCCCTCGGCGAACCAGAGCGGAATCTGGAAGAAGGTGTTGCGGCCGAGGTCGCTGCTGCGCGCGCCGAAGGCCATGTCGAACATGAAGACGTGCACCAGCTCGTGGCGGATCACGTGCACGAAGTCGGTGTGCGAGCCGTTGTAGGGCAGCACCACGCGGTTGCGGAAGGGTTCGGAGAATCCGCCGGTACCCTCGCCGATGAGGTAGGGCGCGATGTTGGTCTGCGCGAAGGCGGCGTGGCTGGAGTAGAGGATGAACGGGACGCGGAAGGGAAGGTCGCGGTCGAGGCGGTCGGCGTACTCCTTGTAGGCGCGTTCGGCGATGATCGCCGCGCGCACGGCGAGCTCCTCGGCGCCATCGTGGAAGTGCAGGTCGAAGTGGGGCGTGGTGAGCACGCGCCACTCCAGGGCGCGGGTCTGCACCTTGTTCTTGCCGTACAGCTGCGCCGAGGCCGGGACGGCCAGCAGCGTCAGGCAGACGAACGCAACGAGCAGTCTAGTACTCGAAGCGATACTTGAGATCGATGTTGTAGCTCGCATCGCCCTGATACTCGTCGACCCGGCGGCGGATCTCGGTCTGCAGAAGCAGGTGGTTGGAGATCTGGTACTCCACCACTATGTCTCGGTCGTTCTGGTTCAGACCTTGAGCGTACTTGATGTAGAGATCGCTGCCCACGTACTTCCCGACGCCGACCAGGGGATCGAGTCCCGGCGTGCCTGCCTGCTGACGCTGGATCTGCTCGATCTCGATGGTGTCCACGAAATCGACCTCGCGGGCGATCTCGCGCTCGATGAGACTGAGGCCGGCGCCGATGGACGCGTTGGCCAGCGCGCC
Source organism: bacterium (assembly GCA_003353795.1). Taxonomy (GTDB): domain Bacteria; phylum Krumholzibacteriota; class Krumholzibacteriia; order LZORAL124-64-63; family LZORAL124-64-63; genus Glo-17. Next base: position 3,453 of record PIVY01000056.1, on the reverse strand, counting down.
TTGATCGGCCTGCTCGTCGGGATAAGGGGCCAGGCCCAGCAGCATGCGCTCGATGGCCGCGCGCGGGTAGCCGCTCTCGCTGGAGAACGAGATCTCCATGGCGTTGACCGGGCCCGTGGCGTGCACGTTGATCCGCTCCACGACGCTGGTTGATGAGACCTGGCTGCGCAGGCGCACGCGGGTCTCGGCGTCGATGTCCACGTTGGGTTCGACGCCCACCTCCCGGCTGAAATCGAGCCGGCCGCGCACCACCTCGAAGGTGTTGTTGAATACCGGCAGGCGACCCTTGTCGATGTCCATGCTGCCACTCAGGAGCATGCCGTCGGCGGTGCGCACCAGGTTCACGTCGCCCGAGAGGTCGAGCTCCATGGTGCGGTTCTCGACGCGGAGCGACCGCGGCGGACCGGTGATGTGCAGGTCGGCCAGCCAGTCAGGGAAGATGTTGCCCAGGGTGGGGTCGACCCCGCCGGTGTTGTCGGAAAAGGACCCGGTGTAGCGCCCCTTGATGATCTCGTAGTCGCCGGTGAACCGCGGCACCAGGGTGCTGTCGGGGCCCACGGGCACGCCGGTGAGGCGTCCGTTCTCGGTGCGCATGAGCACCCGCAGTTCGGGAATGGTCGCCACCAGGAATCGGTCGGCCTGGAAAGTGATGTCCCAGGTCTTGAGCACGAGGCCGGCGAAGGTGACCACGCCGGCGCCCTCGAAGGTGCCCTTGAGACCCTCGCGACCGCGGATCTGCTGCACGATGAGCAGGTCGTCGCGGAAAACGCCCTGGGCGTCGCAGTCGCTGAAGATCTCCTCGTTGCCGCGTAGCACGAAGCCCGCGTCGCGAATCTCGATCTCGCCCTGGTAGCGCGGGTGAAGCAAGGGGCCCGAGACGATGATCTCGCCGGAACCGCGGCCGCTGATGCGGGTGAAGGCGTCGGTGGCGTGCACCAGCGGCGCCAGGTCCGTGTTCTCCGGCACGGTGATGCGCCCGTAGAACGGACCATCCTCCGGCGTGATGGGTTCGCTCAAGAGATCGAACTGCATGGGGATCTCCAGGCGACCGAGCAGACGGAACTGGTCCTTGTGGCCTTCCAGTTCGCCCAGAGCGAGCTGGTCCTTCTCCACGCGGACCGAGCCGGTGAGGCGGTCCAGGTGCAGCCACTGGTAGTGGAAGGGACCGCTGTCCACGTTGCCGGTGATCAGGGGGTCGTCCGTGGTGCCGGACACCGCGAGATCACCGCTCACGGTGCCGGCGATGGAGGCCAGGGCTTCCAGTTCGAACTGGTCGACGAAGGACCAGTTTCCCTCGGTGATGGTGAGCGCGAGGTCGAGCTCGGCGCCGGGCCAGAAGTCGCGGGCGCGGGCCCCCGGGTGGGCGATGGTTCCGCTCATCCCCACCTGACCGAACTCGGTGACCAGGTCGAGGGTTTCGATCCGCACCACGCCGTCCAGCAGGCTGGCCTCCACGGCGAGGGAATCGACCCGGGCCATGGGATAGGCGGCGCCGGCAAGGCCGCCCTTGATGCTCAGTTCGGCGGCGCCCGGCCGTCCGCCCATGGCGATCTCGGCGGTGGCGTGGCCACCGGTGCGGAGGTTCTGGCGCAATAACGGGTCGAGGAGGTTCAGGTCGAAGTTCTCCACCAGGATGGCGCCGTCCAGCACGCTGTCCGCCTCGCTGTAGCGGACGGTCGCCACGAGGTCGCCTTGCTCGGACAGCAGGTGGATCTGGGGCATGTCGAACAGGCCCGGCCCGACCGCGGCGGTCACCGGTTCGTCGATGGACCAGTGCGCGCCGGCGATGTCCACGCCGAGTCGCTGGATGTTCAGGTCGGCGCGGTCCGGCGAGAGATCGGCGCGCCCCCGCACCGTGGTCACGGTATCGGCCAGCACGGTGCGGAACGAGTCGAGCGCCACGCTGGTGGGCGTGGCCCGGGTCCACGCCAGGTACTTCCCCATGTCCACGCCGCTGAGGGCGAAACCGTCGCCTTGCACGGCAGCCGAGATGGCCCAGTCGGTGCCCAGCACGCGGTCGCCCACCAGGTCGGCCTCCCCCGTCCCGAAATCCACCGCACCGAGCGCCACGTCGCGCAGGGAGACGTGACCGGCGATGCCAAGGCTGTCGAGCGGGCCGGAGACGGAGACCTGGCCGTGGGCGCCGCCGGTGATCTCGGGCCATTCCCAGTCCGCGGGCAGGTCGCGCAGGTCGTCCACGCCCAGGCGCAGATAGCCGCTGAAGATCTCGTTGCGATCGCTGCTGCCGGCCAGCCGGGCGCGAATGCTGCCGCGCCGTAGATCGATCTCGCGGAAGTGCAGCGAATCCTCGCGGGCCCAGACCTCCACGTGGCAGGAGTCGAAGGGCATGATCTCGACCTCGCCGTCGAGAATGTCGGCGCGCACCACGGTGGAGAGATCGGCCGCACGGTGGACGATCGACACCCGGCCGTGGCCGCCGGTGAGGGGCAGTTCGGTGGGGTCGCCGGGAATGAGGCCGGTCCGGATGTCGAGGTCCCGGCCCTCGCCCTCGATGCTGATGACCACGTCGTTCTTGTCGCGGGCGTCGACGTGCAACGTGCCGTCGAACCAGGCGCCGCCCACGCCGCCGCGGATGGTGCTGAACTCGGCCATGTCGCCGGCGATCATCGACTCGGCGCGAACACCGTCGAGGTCCCAGTCGGCGAATCGTCCGGTGAAGTCGGCGTCGAAGAAGACCGTGTCGTTGCGCACGACCACGTGGCAGTCGGTGTCGCCGAACGCCACGAAGTCGAGGGGCACGCCGGTGAGGTCGGTGACGCTGGCCGCACTGACCCCACGGCCGCTGCAGATCAGATCAATGCCACCGGCGCCGAGGGTTCCGCGGACGCTGGCGCGCCCACCGTTCCACACGGCCCCGAATTCCTCCACGTCCACGCCGCGCCGACTCAGCATGGCGCTGCCGTAGAGCCGCGAGAGTTGTGTCTGCCGGGTGACCCAGTCGAGACCGCCGCTGCGGATCACCAGACGCATCTGGTCGCCGTCGCTGCTGATCTCGCCGCGCCAGGCCAGGTCCCGCACCCGTTCCTTGAGGCGACCGTCGCTGGCCGAGACCTCGGCGTGCAGGCCGCGGATGTCGGCCAGGTCCACCTGCAGACGGGGCGGCTCGAGTGATCGCTCCACCGGGGTCATGCCCTCGGGCGGCGGCGGATCCTCGTTGTGGTAGATCTCGACGCCGCGGGCCGCGAGGCGCCGCAGGCGCACGGTGCGGCCGAGGACCTCGCGCAGCCGGAAGTCGATCTCCAGGGTATCGATCACCACCTGCGTCAGGCCGCCCCGTTGGCCGTGCAGGGTGAGCGTGACATCGGTGGCGTCGATGCCGGCGAAGGGGCGCACCTGGTAGCTGCCCACGCGCAGGCGACCGTTGAGGCTGTTCTCCAGCTGCCTGTTGATCAGACTCGTGGCCGCCGGCGCCAGCACCTCCGGGTTGAGGAG
>PIVY01000365.1 GCA_003353795.1 bacterium | reverse complement strand
CGGCGAGTTCCCGTTCCCCGAGGCCACCGCGTCCACCGAAGTTCTCATGGCCGGTGAGGCGGGCGGCGGCCAGGCGGGCATACTCATCAAGAGCGGTCTGTTCGCGGCGGGCTACCAGTTGCTGTCGCAGACCCTGGGCTTCTGGCGCGAGACCTTCTCCACGACGGCGTTCAATTGGGGCACGAAGCTCTCGAGTAGCGTGCGCCTCGAATTCCACATGATGACCGAGGCCGCCATTGTGGGCCTGGGCTACATCATCGGCCTGCGTTATGCACTCATCATCGCCTGCGGCTCCTTCCTGAGCTGGTTCGTGATGGTGCCCATGATCGGCATCCTGGGCAAAGGCGTCACCGTGGACGGCACGCTCTATCAGCTGGCCGCCCTCGAAGGCTTGTCCACGGCGGATATCTTCGCCAACTTCGTCCGCCCCGTCGGCATCGGCGCCATCGCCATGGCCGGCCTGATCGGAGTCTGGAAGAGTCGCAGCATCATCCTGGGCGCCTTCGCCCTGGCGGCCCAGGCGGGCAAGCAGGGCGGCGCCGGTGGCGACGTCGAGCGCACCCAGAAGGACCTGCCCATCAACCTGACCACCAGCCTGACGATCATGACCTTCCTGGCCGTGTTCTGCTTCTTCCTCTTCCTGGTGCCCGGTGTGAACCTGGTGCAGGCCCTGGTCGGACTGGCCATCGTGGGCGGCATCAGCTTCCTGTTCACCACCGTCGCGGCGCGGGCCATCGCCATCGTGGGCACCAACCCGGTGTCGGGCATGACCCTGATGACGCTGATCATCAGCTCGGTGATCCTCAAGGCCGTGGGCGTGCAGGGCGAACTCGGCATTGTGGCGGCGCTCTTGATCGGTGGCGTGGTCTGCACGGCTTTGAGCATGGCCGGCGGCTTCATCTCCGACCTGAAGATCGGCTACTGGCTGGGCACCACCCCGGCAATCCAGCAGAAGTGGAAGTTCCTGGGCACCATCGTGGCTGCCGTGTCGGTGACCGCGGTGATCATGGTGCTCAACACGTCCTACGGTTTCACCGGCGAAGGCGCTCTGCCCGCGCCCCAGGCCAACGCCATGGTGGCGGTGATCCAGCCCCTGATGATGGACCAGCCCGCACCCTGGCTGCTCTACATGGCGGGCATCTTCATGGCGCTCATTCTGGAATGGACCGGCCTGCCGGCCCTGGCCTTCGCGCTGGGAATGTACCTGCCCCTGTCGGTGAACACGCCGGTGCTCGCCGGTGGCCTGGTGGCCCACTTCGTGGCCATGGGTGGTTCCAAAGAGGCCCAGGGCAAGCGCAAGGAGAAGGGCACGCTCATGGCCAGCGGCTTCGTGGCCGGCGGCGCCATCATGGGTGTGCTCGCCGCGTTCATCAAGTTCGTGGGCATTTCCGTGACCAAGGACTCCGGATGGTCGGTGCCCCACGCCATCGGCACATCCCATTGGGAAGAAATGGCTCCCTCTGCGGTGGTCACCCTGGTGATGTT
>PIVY01000055.1 GCA_003353795.1 bacterium | reverse complement strand
AGATCTTGGTGTCGTAGGCCGAGCCGTACATGTCCACATCGATGGCCACGTCCCAGCTCGGCGTGAACGTGTAGACCACGTCGGGCGAGGTGGAGTTGGTGTAGGGGCAGACCTCGTCGTAGTCGTCGGTGTAGCCGGCGGTGGTACCGGTGAGATTGACCACCGGCACGGTGACGAGGACGGCGTCGAGCACCGTGTCGCCGCCCTGGCGATCACCGGGCACGTTTGGTGCGTGCACCACAGTCGGCTTCAAGGGCTGGCGATTGCCGAGATTGTAGGCTGAGGCCGTCGCAGCGATGGCCGCGGTCAGCGCGATCGTGATCAGAATTCGCATGGCCGGTTCCCCCTCGAATCGGCGCCGTGGCGCCGTGGCGTCCCGTTTGGCGAAACCCGATTGTACCAGAATCCACGCGCTTTGAAAATGCGTTGCCGATTCAGCGAAATAGACAAGAAGAGGGCCGGGAACGAATCCCCGGCCCTCCGGTGAACCTAGAAGGTTCTCAGCAGTTCAACCTAGTTGAACAGGGACTTAACGTCGGTCCAGCTGTGATCCTCGGTGGCAACGCCAGCGAGGTTGGTCAGCAGCGTGTAGTCGTACTCGAACACGTCGCTGCCGTCAGGCGAAGCGAACACGGTCGGGCCAACCCAGAACCAGACGGTGGAGCCAGGAGCACCAGTGATGACAATGGTGGCCTCGAGGCAGGGGCCCATGATCACATTCTGGATCACGCCAGCGGTGTTACAGTCCTGGGGACCGAGCTCGAACATGTAGGTGGCCAGCTCAGCGTCACCGGTGATCTCGAGCACGCCGGAGGCCGGCATCTCGATCAGGAACCAGTCGGTGTCACGGCTGTTGCCGCCGTTGGCCAGGAAGAAACCGGTCGTGCCACAGTACAGCTCGGTGTCGATGATACCGAAGGGACCGTTCACGGGATCGGTGTTGCAGCCACCGTTGTGGTTGTCAACGTAATCGTTGGCCAGAGCAGGCTCACCCTCGATGGCGGCGCCGGCGGGGCACTCGAGCGCGCAGGGCTCGAACTCGGTGATGTTGATCAGGTAGTCGCCGAAGTCGCCGCCGTAGCCGTCGATCACGACGAAGTACTGCACGCCGCCGACCACGGGCACGTTCTCCAGCAGCGAGGTGTAGTCGCTGTAGAAATCGTCGTTGCAGGCGACCAGGGCCAGGTTCTCATCGTACATGTAGCACTTGGTGTCGTAGGCCGAGCCGAACAGGTCGACGTTGATGGCCGCGTCGGCACCGGGGGTGAACGTGTAAACGACGTCCGGGGAGGTGGAGTTGGTGTAAGGGCAGACCTCATCGTAGTCATCGGTGTAGCCGGCGGTGGTGCCGGTGCCATTGACGACGGGCAGGGTCACGGCCACGGCATCCAGGATGGTGTCGCCGCCCTGGCGGCCGCCAGGCACGTTCTGGGGATAGCTGATGACGGGCTTGTCGCCGGCCTGGTTGCCCAGGTCGAAGGCCATGGCCGAACCAGCGATGGTCAGCATAAGGGCGAACACTAGCAGTTTCCGCATGATTGGTCTCCCATTTCAGTTTTGTTTCCGGGCCCGGAAACATTGTCTGTTGCAAGCGGGGCCGTGGAAGCCCCTACCTTTGGATGCGAGCGAGTTCCGCGAAGCGGACTCACATTCACCTGGACAAATTTACAAGCCAGAATCGAGATTCAAACTCAACCGATAAAATCAAACGAGTTTGTTTCTCTCTGGTGTTGCAAATTGTCTGAATCCAGGCACAGAAGAGATCGTAGCAGATTTTTTTTTGTCTGTAAACACAGAAAAACCGGTGTTTGGTTTTATATTTCGTCAGAGCACTTGATCACGACCCGAGAACGGGTATTCGATATTTTTTGCCATTTCGTCACCAATATGAGAACGCGGGCCCGCTGAATGCGAGCCCGCGCTACCACGATCGACCGGGATCTGTGCCTACCGCACCAGTTGCATACTTCCTGTAACCTGGGTTCCGCCCGCGATCAGGCGATACAGATAGACGCCGCTGGGCAGCGCCTCGCCGCGACTGCCGGTGCCGTCGAAGAGAAGCTCGTGCCGGCCGGCGGTCAAGACCCCGGCCCGGATCGTCCGCACCCGGCGTCCGCGCGCGTCGTGGATCTCGAGGATCACGTCGGACGCCTTGCCCAGGGTGAACCGCACCTCGGTACGCGGATTGAACGGATTGGGCGCAACGCCGTGCAGTTCGAGGGGCCGCGCGACGTCGCCGGCGCCCAGTTCGATGGACCCGAAGAACGACGGATCGAAATCGACCATGCCCAGCGCCAGGTCGTCGACCCCGTGCCAGATCACGTTCTCCACATCACCGAGGGTCCAGACCTCTTCGCCGTACCAGTTCCCCTCGGCGCTGATGGCATTGCTGGTGTTGTTGAAGATCGCGTAGGTCTCGACGCCGAGGCCATTGAAGAACAGCATGTTGCCGCCCTGCGACTGGCCCGGCCCGGCGTTGTCGTGCCCGAGATCGGGCTGGGCGCCGCCGGTGATGGCGATGCCGTACCAGTGGCCGGTGATGAGGTTGCCCTGGATCACCGGCTGATTGTCCCCGTTGCAGGCGATGCCGAAGCCCCAGTTCACCTGGTCGGGATGGATGTTGTTGTCGAGGATGGAGTTGCCCTTGATGGTCGGGTTGGCCGCCACCGAGTAGCAGAGGATCCCGTAGCCGCAGTCCTTGATGGAGTTGCTCTCGATGAGCGCCTCGCTGGAGTTCCAGATGGCGATCCCGCCGCTCATGTGCTGGCCACCCCGGATGGTATTACCGCGGATGGTGGGCGAATTCACGCCCTGCAATCCGATGTTGATGTAGGGATACGGACTCGAGTTGTCGAGATTGTTGCGGCGGAGCTGGCAGCTCTCGATGAGGGGCGAGCTGCTCAGGGTCATGTAGATGGTCTGCCGACGGTTGTCGTAGAGGAAGCACTCGCGGATCGTGCCGCCGGCGCCGGTCAGGTCGATGGCCTTCTCCAGGGTGTGCTGGACGGTGACCCGCAGCAGATCGATGTCGGCATAGACCACGTCTACTCCGTAGCGGCCGTACTCGATGGTGCAGCGCTCCATCTGCAGTAGCGAACCGGGGCCGGTGTCGCGGAAGCGGATACCGTACCAGTCGCCGGGCTGGGCGCCGGCCGAAGTGAACGTGGCCTGGAATGCCATGAGCGCGCCGTGGATGTCCAGTTCCACCAGTCCGCTGGTGTCCTGGAACGTGAGGGTGGAGAAATGCGTCACGTCGAGGGTGTCGCCCAGAGCCACGACGACGCTCTCGTGAACGTCGAAATCGTTGCCGCTGCCGGTGACCGCACCCCCGGAGTTGGCCACCAGATCGGCGCAGGTCCAGCGGACGCCGGTGCCAGGGGTTGTGTAGGCGTGGGTGGCGGCAGCCACGGCGAGCAGGGCGAGGACGAGGAACGCACGACGCATGACGATGAACCCCCGGAATGAGAAGGATGGGATACCAGGCGGCACTATAACACGCCGGCCGGGCCCATGAGGACCCGGCCGGTGAAAGTGACCGCGGCGGGAGAGGGGACCGCCGCGGTCGAGGAGAGTGATCGCCTGCAGATCATCTCTCCATAGTCGACGTGTCTACTTTTCGCCCGTGGCGACGTTGGTGGGCGTTGCGGCAGCCTCAGCGGTCTTGGTCGCCGCGGCCTTGCTGCCGCAGGTGGCCGAGCAACCGGCCGTGGCAGCGCTGCCACAGCCACCGGCGGCGCTCACCTGCTTGGACTTGGCCTCGGACACGGCGGTCTTGTAGCTGCTCTTCAGCGCCTTGGCATCCATGCCGCAGCAGCCGTTGCCGGCCTGCACGGCCTCGGCGCAGCACGGGTGCATGGCGTCGAGGGCCGTCAGCTCGGCCTTGGCGGTGGAGGCCTTGCTGGCGTAGGTGGCCTTGAGACCGTCGGCGTCCATGCCGCAGCAGCCCTGGTTCGCGGCGACCTTGGCGGCGCAGCACGAGCCCATTCCGGACAGGGCCCGCTCGCTCGCCAGGAAATTGGCGTACATGGCCTGGACCACATCGGCGTCCTGGCCACAGCAACCGTTACCGGCGGCGCCGGCCTCGAGGCAACACTCGCCCATCTTGGTCATGTGGGCAGCCTGCGCGGCGGTCGTCTCACAGGTCGCCTTGTCGCCGGCGTAGGCCACGGCGGTCAGGCTCATCAGGGCCAAGGTGGTCAGGATGATGGCGAAGCGCTTCATGATTCACACGTCCTCTCGAAGAATCGCCCGCCATTGCGGGCCTTGTTTCCGGGGGCATTCCATCGGAAAAAGCCGACAGAATCAGTGTACTTTGATGGGTGTGGCGTCGCCATGGATTTTTACACCTGAGCACCTTCACCGCAAGCCCCCTCGATCCTGCCGATCCGGAGAACACATCCGAGGGTTCCGCCGACCCGATCGGCGGCGGCGTCGGCGCCCTTCCGGCCGCGCAGCCTCACCCGATCATCTCCAGGCGGGCGGCAATGGCTAAAGCCACACGATTCCGCGCCGATACCAGCGTGACGCCCGATAACGCATCCCGACGGGTGGCAGTGTGGTGATTCCCGTTCTCGGACGGACGAGAACGCGAAGGAGTGGCGGAACGGCCCATGCAGCATCCTGTGCAACAGCACGAGACCCGGATTCCGATCCGACGAGTGGCGCTCGGCGCCCTCGTGGCGCTGCTCATCATCGGCACGCCCGCCCTGGCCGAGATGGCCGAGGGCAGCTACACCGGCGACGGCACCGTTTCCCGGACCATCAGTGGTGTCGGCTTCCAGCCCCAGATCGTGATCGTCAAGGGCCAGGGAGCCATCCCGGCCGTGATCCGCGTCAGCTATATGGCGGTGGGCCTCAGCAAGTCGATGGCCGACGACGCAGGCATGCTCACCGACGGCATCGTCGACTTGACGGCCGACGGCTTCTCCATCGCCGATGGCGCCACCGTCAACGGCAACGGCGTCGAGTACGAATGGATCGCGTTCTCGAACGATCCCGGCGACCTCTTCACCGGCTTCTACGACGGCACCGGGATCGCCGGCCAGTACTACTACGGGCTCGGATTCCAGCCCGACATGATGATCATCCTGCCCCATGACGATGAGCGGCCCCAGTTCCGTACCATCGACATGCCCGATGGCCAGTCGACCACGTTCGTCAGCGACGGGCTGCTGTCCAATCGCCTCCTGCTGTTCGTGGCCAACGGATTCCAGGTGGGCAACGACCCAGCGGTGAATCAGTTGGGCCGCCAGTACGGCCTGATCGCCTGGCGCCAGAATGCCGGCGAGTTCGAGCACGGGACCTACACCGGCGACGGCGCGGCCTCCCGGAACATCGCCGGCCCGAGCTTCGGCCCGGATTGGCTGCTGATCAAATCGGAGGTGTCGCAGCCCGCCATCCACCGCCCGCGGTCCCTCGGCAATCCCTGGTCGGCCTATTTCGCAGCCCAGGGACACGTCGACGACGGCATCACCAATTTCAGCGCGAACCACTTCACGGTCGGCGACAACGCCGCGGTCAACGAGTCCGGCCAGACCTTTTACTACGCCGCATTCAACAACAACACCAACGCTGCCGACCTCGCGATCACCATCGGTGCCGACGACGTCACGCCGGATGTGGGCCAGGAGATCACGCTCCAGATCAAGGCCACCAACAACGGCGGCCCCGACGATGCGAGCCTGGTCACCATCGACGTCGATCTGCCGCCGGGCCTGACCTACACCGGCGATACGCCCGACGCCGGCACCTTCGACGACGCCACCGGCATCTGGACCCTCGGCGATCTGGCCGTGGACGACTACGCCGATCTGCTGATCACCGCCACGGTGGACGCCGGCACCGCCGGCCAGACGCTCTCGACCCGCACCGCGGTTGCCGGCATGAGCGAGTCGGATCCCGACCTCGTCAACAACGAGGCCAGCGTCGACGTGACGGTCAACAGCGTTGATCTCGAGCTGACGGTGGACGTGGATACGACGACGCCCGAACTGGGCGACCTCGTGACGCTCACCGCCTCGGTCACCAACCACGGGCCGTCCGACGCCCCCGGCACCATGCTGCAGGTGGTCCTTCCAGCGGACCTGGCCCAGCAGACCTTCGTGGCCGACCCGGATACCACCGACGACCTCTCCACCCCCGACCTCATCCACCTCGTCTGGGACGTCCCTGCCGGCGAGTCGCGCCAGGCCGTGGCCACCTATCGCGTGGAGCGGGGCGCCGTGTCGCGCCTCTTCGACGGCCGCACCGGCTCGCCCGCAGCCGAGAACGACACGGTCAACAACTACGACGACGCCACGCTCACCATTCCCAGCGCCGACCTCGCGGTCGGCCTGAGCGTCGACGATGCGACGCCCCCGGCCGGCGGCACCGTGCAGATCACCGTGGGGCTGGACAACGCCGGACCCGATGCGGCACCGGCGCCGGCGGTGGCCGTGGCCATGCCCGCCGGACTCACCGTCAGCGGCGCCACGCCCGGCAGCGGCACCTTCGACATCCCGTCCGGCACCTGGTCGCCCGCCGCGCTGGCCGCCGCGGGTCACGTGGACCTGGTGCTCGACGTGGACGTGGCCAGCGATCAGGGTGGCGCCTCGTTGCTGACCGTCGCCACGGCAAGCAGTCCACGCAACGACCCGGTGGCGGGCGACGACACCGACTCCATCACCATCGACCCCAGGGCCGGCAGCGACCTGGGGATCGCGGCTGAATTCGGCGCCGTCTCGGCCAATCTGGGCGACACCGTCGACCTCACCGTCTCGGTCACCAACAATGGCCCGGGCGACTCGTCATGGTTCGGCGCCACCATCATCCCCCAGGCCGGCCTCGCCTACCAAAGCCACACCGCCAGCGTGGGCGCCTTCGACGGCGGCCCCGGCTCGTGGCTGCAGGCCCTGCCCATCGCCGCGGGCGACACCGAGACCCTGGTGATCACCTACCTGGTGACCGGCGTCGACGCCGGACCGGTCGACGTCGTCATGGCCGTGAGCGGCGAGGGACCAGACCCGATCGGCGCCAACGACGACGCCTCGGCCACCATCGATCTCGTGGGTTCCTTCGACTTCGCACCGGCGGTGACCTTCGATCCGGCCACCGCCAACGCCGGCGACGTGGTGACCATGCGGGTGCTCATGCACAATGCCGGTCCGGGACTCGCCCCGGGCTACACCGCCACCGCCACGCCGCCCGCCGGCTTCGTGTATCTCGACCATACCGCCAGCACCGGAGCCTTCGACGACGGCACCGGACAGTGGGCCGTCACCGATTCCCTGGCCGCCCTGGCTGCCGACACCCTGGCCGTCCGCTACACGACACCGGCGGCAGGCAGCGGACTGTACTCGGCGACCGTCGCCGTGCCCGACGTGGCCGGCGACGGCAACGACACCAACAACGCCGCCGTCGGCTCGGTCACCCTGACGCCCACCGCCGACCTCGCCGTGACGGCGAGTATCGCCCCGGGCACCGCCTGGCCGGGCGACCAGGTGACTCTCACCGTCATCGTGGACAACGCCGGCCCGGGCGCGTCTCCCGGCCCGGTGGCCGGCGTTACCCTGCCCACCGATCTGGTCTACGTCGCACACGACGCCGAGGTGGGCGCCTTCGACCCAGACACTCGAATCTGGACCCTGGCCGGCGTGCTGACGGCGGGCTCCTCGCGCACGCTCAGCCTGGATCTGCAGGTGGGCCCCGCCGCGGTGGGCAGCCTGGCCGGCACGGTCACCGTTTCGGACGGCGCGGCCAACGACCCGACGCCCGCCAACGACGAAGCCGCTTTCGCTCTGACCGTGGGCGGTGCGGTGCCCATCACGGTGGAGGTCCTGCCCTTTGCAATCGGCGAGCGCACGCTGCTTCCCGGTGGCGCCGCGGATGACGTGCTGCGGATCCGCCTGACGAACTCCGGCTCCCACGACGAGACGCTGGCCGGATTGACCTTCCACAATCCCGTCACCGGCGGCGCAGATCAGGCCACCCAGGACGCCTACTGGAACGGGCTCGAACTGCACGGCACCGACGCCGACCTCCACGGTACCGGCAGCTTCACCGGCGGCACGCTCGCCTTCACCGGACTCGGCCTCGACCTCACGGCCGGAGAATCCCTCGAGCTGACCCTGCGTGGCGCCGCCATGCTCACCGCACCCGACGGCGTGGAGCTGCGACCCACGGTGACCTCTGCCGGCAATCTCGACATTCCCGGCCTGGTCGACCTGCAAGGCACCTGGCCCCTGGTCGCCAACGGCGTCCTGGCCGTGGACGGCATGACCGCCGCCCAGATCACCCTGCACGAGGTCGGCGCCGAGGTCTTCCAGATCGGTTCGGTGCGCAACCTCGCTCTCGACGTGACCATCCCCGGCAACGGCGGCATGGCCGACGAGCTGATCAAACTCAACGTGGTCAACACGGGCAACGCCGGCTTCCCCCACGTGATCACCCGGGTGGAAGCCTGGGCCGACGACGGCAGCGGCGATTTCGACCCCGCGGTCGACACCCGGATCGGCGACCTGCACTGGACCGGCGGCCAACGCTACGAGGCCAGCGGGCTGGGCCAGTCGGTGGGTGCAGTCGGTCAACGCGTCTTCGTCACCGTGGACGTGGCCGAGGACGCCCTCGGCGGTACGGTGCGCCTGAGCCTGCCCTCCGGCGACGACGTGGGTGTGGGCATGCTCAGCGGCAACGACGGCCCCATCGACGCGCCGGTCACCAACCTCCTGGCCCAGACCGTGAGCGCGACGGACCGGATCATCGTCACCACCGCCGCGCTCGCTTCGCGCAACGTGGCGCCGGGCGAGGAGCGCGTGCCCCTGCTGCACCTGGTGGCCCGCAACCTCTACACCGACCTGCGCACCGTGCGCCGCCTGCGGATCCGCAACGTCACCGTCGGCGACCCCGGCGCGACCCAGCCCGACCTGGATGGATCCATCGCCCAGCTGGTGATCCAGCGCGACGGCGACGGGGACGGCGTCATCGACGGTCCCGAGATCGACCCCGTGGTCGTGTCCACCACCTGGGAGAACGGCGAGGCCATCTTCGAGGGCGTGCGCTGGGAACTGGAGCCCGACGAGGTCTCGCATCTGTTCATCACCGCCAGCGTCGACCTGCTGAGCGCAGCCGACGGCGACAGCCTCGGCGCCATCGTGGGCGCCGCCGGCGACATCATGTTCCGCGAGACCACCGTGGTGGTTGGCGACTGGCCGCTGGACTGCAACGTCCGTTACGCGGTGGACGGCATGGTGGCCGAGCAGGTGACCTGCCCCGCCGTGCCGCCCGTCTCGCTCACGGCCGACGAGGGTCCGGTGCTGGCCTTCGACCTCACCGTGCCCGGCAACGGCTACCTCGACGACACCCTCGAGACCCTGCGGCTGGAGAATCTGGGCACGGCCGTGCCCGCGGACATCGCCGCCCTCGACCTCTACGACGACCAGAACGGCAACGGCATCTTCGAGCCCGGCACCGACCCTCTGCTGGTGAGCCTCGCCGGCATCGGCCAGGACTGGGTGGCCCTCGACGTGGACCTGTCCGTTCCCGCCGGCGGCCGCCGTCTCTTCGCCGGCCTCACCGTGGCCTCCACGCCCACGGACTCGGCCACGGTCCGCCTCTCGGTGCCCGCCGACGGTCTGGCCATGGCCTCGACCAACGACGGCCCCCGCGACGCGGCCGTCACCAGCCCCACGTCGCTGCTCATGTCCACGGCGCCTCTGCTGTCGAACATCAGCTTCGACCTCACCCACTCCACCACCGAGATGACCGTCACGGCCACCATGCGGGTGCAGAACGTCGGCGGCGAAGACGTGGTGAACATCTCGCCGCGCGACCTGGCCATCACCGGCGACGGCGGCGTGAGCCTGATCTCCGGCCCCTTGCCGGCCACCCTCGATCTGCCTCAGGGAGCCACCGGCACCTTCACCTGGGTGCTCGCCGGCGACAACCAGGGCCCCGTGTTCCTCACCGCCCGTTGCGAGGGCACCAGCGCCATCGGCGGTCAGCCTCGCGGCTCGCTGGCCAGCGGCTCGGCGGCGCACGTGGTGCTCGACCCTGCGGGCAATCTCGACCTGTACCCCGTGGCCAACATGCCGTTCTCCATCAACCGCGGTCAGACCGGCGTGGTCCCCATGACCCTGACCCTGCTCAACGGCGGCGGACCCCAGCGGGCCGACCTGCGCCTCGAGCAGCTCGTGGTCACCCTCGACGACGGCGACGGCAACCCGGTGATCCCGGCCGACCTCTTCGCCCACGTCACCGTGAACGAGGGCGTGAACGTGTACTGCGACCGCTGGAGCCTCGAGCCCAGCGGCCAGACCATGACCCTGGCCCTGAATCCGCCCGTGGTGGTCACCGACAGCGAACCGGTCACCCTGGGCTTGCGCCTGGACATCCTCAGCGACACCATGGTCGACCGCTTCCGCGTCATCCTGCAGAGCGCCGGCGACCTCACCGTGGTCGATCATGTGAGCGGCCTGTCGCGCACCGTGCAGCTCTCGGGCGAAATCTTCCCCGTGATGTCGGCCACCGGCAGCATCGTGTCGCAGGCCAGCGGTCTGCTGGTCAACGCGCCGGTGCAACCGGGCGTGTCGGCCGGCGCCGGCCAGGACGACGTGACCCTGCTGCGCCTCGACCTCGCCAGCAGCGGCGACGACTCCGCCAGCGAGGTCAAGGTTGGCGGCTTCGCCGTCCTGGTGACCGACACCCTGGGACAGGCGCTTCCCGACGCCTCCGCGCACCTCTCCCGCATCTGGGTGGAAGGACCCCTGGCCGTGCATTCGGCCCAGGATCTGACCGGCCCGGCCGACAGCCTCGTCGTCTTCGAGCTCCTGCCGCAGGTGACCGTGCCCGTGGACACGCCGGTAGCCGTGACGGTGCATGGTCGCCTTCTCGACGACCCCGTGCTCGGCCCCTTGCGCCTGCGCCTCCAGCCCACCAGCACCTTCGACGCCCGTGACGGCAACAACGCCGCCGACGTTCTGGTCACGTACCAGCCCGGCCAGATCGACGGACCCGTGGTCACCATCGAGGATCCGGCGCCGCCGGTGCTGCTGGCCGTGACGGGCGCGCTGCCGCCGGTCATTTCCCTGGGTGCCGCGGACGTGCTGGCCATGACCGTGGTCGTGGAACACCCGGGCCCGGTGAACACCGCGGCGGCGCGCGTCGACAGCCTGTACCTCGAGTGCCTCGGCCTCGATCGCCAGCCCCAGGACCCCGACGCCATCCTCGACGGGTACCGCGTGTTCTGGAACGGCGAGGATCTCGCGGTGCCGGTCTTCTACCAGCACCAGCACCTGGTGATCCCGCTGGGTGGCCGCGAACTGGCACCCATGACCTTCGCCACGCTGACCCTGCGCGTGGACGTCGAGGCGGCCGCGCCCGCCGGCGGTTTCGAACTGGTGGCCTCGCCCACCTGCCTGGTCGCCAGCGACGTGAACACGGGCTCGCCCGTGCCGCTGCAGGCCGCACCCGGCCGCTCCCTGCCGGCCACCTCCGGCCTGGCCCGTCTGCAGCCGCCGTCCGGCGACGTGGTGGCCGGCTGGCTCGACCGTTTGCCGCCGCTGCTTCCCACCGGCACCACACGAGTGGAAGCCCTGCGCCTCGTGCTCGCCAACCCGGCTCCCATGGGCGCCGCGCCGGTGGAACTGTCGACCCTTTCGCTACGCGCCGCCGACCGTCACGGCGGTCCCCTGGCTGCCGGCGCCATGCTGGCCGGCGTGACCATCGAGGCCGACGGAAATGTCTGGGCCGATCTCGATCAAATGGCTGCCACCGACAGCACCATCACGCTGGCCGGCGCCACGCCGCTCCTGCTGCACGCCGGCAGGGAGGTGGAGCTGGTCGTCAAGGTGACCGGCCGGGCCGACACCGACGCCGACGGCCTCAGCCTCGGCATCGGCGAAGCCGACGTGGTCTGCGTGCATCCCGGCAGCACGACCCAGGTGGTGGTGCGCCCCGCCGCCGGTCAGGCGTTCCCCTTCTGGACCGCCGCCTCCGGCCTGGGCGCCGAGGTGCTGGCCGACAGCTACATCAACTTCCCCAACCCCTTCGCCGCCGGTCGTGACGAGACCCGGTTCGCGTTCAACCTCGCCGAGCCGGCCACGGTCTCCCTGAAGATCTGGACGCCGCGCGGCGAGTCGGTGATCACGCTCCTGAATGGTGAAGCCCTGGGCGACGGCCTGTATCAGGATCTCGCCTGGGACGGTCGCAACGGCAGCGGCCAGACCGTGCGCAACGGCGTGTACCTCGCCGAGCTGAACGTGCAGTACGAGAGCGGCGCCAGCGAGCGCCTGCTCCGAAAAGTGGCGGTGGTGCGATGATGGCGCGCCGCTACCTCAGCCTGATCGTGCTGGCAGCGCTGCTCGCGGCGACCGCACCGGCCTGGGCCATGGACGACGGCGGCGGCCGCTCGGTATTTGCCACCGGCGCCGGCAACCGCGCCCTCGCCATGGGTGGCGCGTTTGCCGCCGTGGCCGACGACGCCTCGGCGCCAATCTACAATCCCGGCGGCCTGGCCCTGGTGCCCCGCAAGGAACTGCAGATCAGTCAGACCACCCTCTTCGGCCTGGGCTTCAACGAGCAGTACGCCTCGTTCGCATTGCCGAACTGGCGCTACGGCACCGCGTCGCTGACCTGGCGCCGCTTCGGCGTCGACGGCATCGAACAACGCGACGACCGTGGGTTCCTCCTCGATTCGGATCTCTCGGACAGCGAGACCGAGATGACCCTGGGCTACGGCCACGCGCTCCTCGACGGCAACCTCGGGCTCGGCGGCGGATTCAAGGTCCAGCGCCACTCGCTGGCCGGTTACTCGGGCAGCGGCTTCGGGCTCGACCTCGGTCTCTGGATGCGCCCGCTGGCACTGACCGGCAGCACCGGCGCGCTGTCCCGTGACCTGTCCCTGGGCCTCGCCGTGCGCAACGCCATCGAGCCAGTTGTCAAGCTGGACGAGGACGGCGTACCCGATCCCACCGCCCTGCGCGCCGGCCTGGCCTGGCAGCGCGACGTGGCCGACGGTGTATTCCTGCTCCTGGCCGCCGACTACGAGAAGACCCGCACCATGGACGGCCGCCTGCACGCCGGCTTCGAGTGCCGCATCCACTCGGTGTTCGCCCTGCGCGCCGGCACCGCCGACGGCGACCTCACCGCCGGCGTCGGCATCGACTGGCGCGGACTGGGCGTCGACTACCAGTACGAGGACAATCCTCTGGGCGACATCCATCGCTTCGGCCTGTCCGTGCGCTTCGGCCAGACCGTGAGCGAGAGTCGCGCCGCCGACCACGCCGAGGCCGAGGCCGCGATCCAGACGCGCCTGGAGTCGGCGTTCGCCGCGCGCGCCGCTGCCCAGGAAGACCAACTCGTCGGCGACACCCGCGACGCCCTGGACCACGGCCACTGGGACGACGCTCTCGCCATGATCAGCACCCTCTCGGTGCTTGCGCCCGACCGCCCCGAGCTTCCCACCATGACCGCCGAGGCCCATTCCGGCCTGGCCCGTCAGCAAGAGAACCGCGGCGACCTGGCCAGCAGTTCGCTGAGCTGGCGCCGCGCCCTGGCTGCCGTGCCCGACCACCGGGAGGCCGTCATCGGCCTGGCGCGGGTGGAGGCCGAGAGCGACCAGCGTTCGGCGCGCACCCGCGAAATCAAGGCCCGTTACGAGGCCGCCCTCGACGCCTTCGCCCACGACGATCTGGGCACCGCCCGCGACGGCTTCGCCGCCGTGCTGGAGCTGTCGCCCCAGGATGCGGACGCCGCCACCATGCTCGGCCGTACCGAGACGGCCATGACCCGACGCGCCGCCTCCCTCGGCGAGCAGGCCGTGAGCCTGGCCCAGGCCGGCCAGCTCGACGCCGCCGAAGAGCGCTTGGCCGCTGCCCGCCTGCTCGATTCCGACGCGCCCGGACTGGCGGCCGCCGCAAACGAGCTGTCGCGCCTGCAGGCCGAGGCCGCCCGCCCGCGCCCCGCGCCGCGATCCACCACCACGAGCTCGCCGCTGGTGGTGGCCGCGGCCCCCGTATCCGAACCCGGTCTGACGCCCCAGCGTCGACGCGAGATCGACGAGCTCTATCGCCGCGGCGTCGACGCCATGCAGGCCGGCCGACGCGACGAGGCCCTGCGCTACTGGGAAGTGGTGTGGTCGGCCGACCCGGATCACGAGCAGGTCGGCCAGTACCTGGCCCAGGAGTATCTGGCCCGCGGCATGGAAGCTTACGCCGGCGGCGCCCTGAGGCGCGCGGTCGACAGCTGGGAAGAGGCGCTGCGCGTCGACCCGGACGATCCGCGAGCGAGCGGCTATCTCGAACGCGCCCGCCAGCAGTTGTCACGCATGGAGAAGATCAGCGCCGGCAACTAGGTGCGTACGGAAGGAGGTGAATCATGACCCCGCCGAAGAACCGCCGCCTCGTCAGCATGAAGTTCGTATTTTCGGCCGTGACCGTGGCTCTGGTGGCATCCACCGTCATCGGTGTGTTCATGATCACCGACCGCAATGCCCGGCGCGCCCTCGAGGCGGAGATGGAGATGCGGCTGGTGCTCGAGGCCCGCCACCTGGCGCTCCTGAGCACCGACGCGCTGCTGGCCGAGTACCCCGAGCTCACGCTCTGTCCCATCGTGCGGGAGATGCTGCAGCGGCAGTCGGACCTATCGGTGGCCGTGGTTCTGGATCACGAGGGATGCATCAAGGGTCATCCCGACGTGCGGCGCCTGGGCGAACGCTTCCCCATGCTCGACGATTTCACGCCCTATCGGTCCCTGGCCCGCCTCGAGGACGACGAGGTGGTACTCGCCAACGCCGACCTCATCGCCGCCCGCGTTCCCGCCCGCCACCCCGGCGGCCAGGTCGTTGGCACGGTGCTCGTGGCGCAGGATCGCGCGCACATCTCGACCATGCTCGCCGCCGGCCGTGGCCAGGTGGCCATGCTGGCCGCCGCCCTCGCCATCGCCGGCGTGGTGCTGGCCGTGGTGGTGGTGCGCCGTCTGCTGGCGCCGCTGGATACCCTGCGCGCCGGCCTGACCCGCATCGGTGACGGCGACCTCGACACACCCATCCAGCTCAGGAATGCCACGGAGCTCGGGCTCCTGGCCGACACCATCGACACCATGGCGTCTCAGCTCAAGCGGTCCAGAGCCGAGACTCGAGCCAAGGAGCGGGAGATCATCACCACCCAGCGTGAGGTTATTCATACCCTGGGCGAGGTCGTGGAGAGCCGGTCGCACGAGACCGGAAACCACATCGACCGCGTGGCCGAGGGCGCCGCGTTGCTGGCCGAGTTCGCGGGCCTCAACTCGCGGCAGTGCGACCTGTTGCGCATGGCCGCGCCCATGCACGATGTGGGCAAGATCGGCATTCCCGACTCGGTCCTCAACAAGCCCGGCAAGCTCTCCGACGAAGAGTACGACGTCATGAAGACCCATGCCGAACTGGGTCACCAGATCCTCTCCCAGAGCAATCGCCCGATCCTGCGCGCGGCGGCCATCGTGGCCTACCAGCACCACGAACGCTGGGACGGCAAGGGCTATCCGCGCGGCATCGCGGGCGAGGACATCCACATCTTCGGCCGTATCGTGGCCGTCGTCGACGTGTTCGACGCACTGACCAGCGACCGCTGCTACCGCCCTGCCATGCCGCTGGAGAAGGCCCTGGCCATCCTCACCGAGGGCCGCGGCACGCACTTCGACCCCGAGTTGCTCGACCTGTTCTTCGAGCATCTCGACCGGTTCCGCGATCTCATGGAGCAGCACAGCAATACCGCGGCCCTGCTGGAACGGGCCGGCGCTCCGGTGCCCGAAGCCCCGGCGCAGACCGATCCCAAGGAACCGCAGCCCACGGCCTGATCAACTCTGTACAAAAAAAAGAGGGGGGGCGAAGGAACCAAAGGCCCCATCCTCCGCCCCCTTTGGGAGGGAATCGCCGCTGCGGCTTGGCCACGGCGGCGACCTCCATTAGAACGCAGCGCCCACGCGCATGTTCCAACTAATCTCGACGCGCCCGCGCCTCGCCCCCTGCCGCCAGGAGGTCCACGTACGCCCCCGATACCAGGTCGGCGACGGCCACTCCCAGTTCCTGCAGCAGCTTCTCCGCCTCGACGCGACCATCTTCCGGGGTCTCGTGTGCGGCGAGCACGACCTCCAGTTCGAGGTAGTCGCCCAGCCCGTCCACGTGGTCGATGTGCACGCGGGTACGGCCCACGAGATACAGTCGGCGTTCCTTGCGAACCTCGCCCACCGGCGTGAGCGCGGCGGCCAGGGCCTGGTGCAGCGTCGCAGGATCGGCCGTGCGATGGATGTGGTAGTTCGATGTCTTGGGACCGGGACGATCCGGGCGGTCGTAGGCGATGAGCTCACCGCTCCCGTCGGGAAACCGGCGCAGCTTGAGGCGACCCTGTGCGCTGCCGTAGAAGATGTCGTGCTGGATGATGAGTTGAGGTTCGCCACCGGACAGGCGCGCGGCGACAGCGGCAACCCGTTCGGCGTCCCGCAGGCGAGCCTTGATCTCCACGTTGCGGGCCATGCCAACCTCCGAAGTGCTAGAAGCTGAAGCCGAACACCATGCCGGGACCCGGCCGCGCCTTGTCACCGCCGCCGCCGCCACTCACCTCGTGCAGCTGGGGAACGCCCCAGCCGATCAACGACCCGAGGACCGCGCCGGCCAGCACGTCGGTGGGATAGTGCCGGCCCGCCTCGATGCGCAGCCAGCCCGTGACTGCCGCCAGAGCCAGCGAGGTGCCCCGTACCCAGTGTCGCGACGAATCCTCGGGATTGAGCCGCGCGAAGACCTCGCCCAGGAATACGGCGCCCGCGAAGGCGGTGGCCGTGTGTCCGCTGGGGAACGAGCGCACGGCGGTGCTCGATTGCTTGAGCTCGGTGGGGATGCGCGGGTCGTCGTTGTACACGAAGGGCCGGGCCCGTCCGAATAGACTCTTGAGCAGACCCGTGGTGGCCTGCTGCAGGAGCAAGGTCTCGCCCCACATCACGGTGAGCTCGCCGGCGTCCATGCCGGCGCCGGTCTGGGTGTAGAGCAGGGCGGGGCTCACCATGAGGCTCATGGCCAGAATGTCGCTGGCCTTGTCCGCCGACTCGGACCATTTGCGGGTGGAAATGCGGTCGAATCCGCCGATCTGCGACCGATCCCGACCGGCGATCTCCTCCACCGTCAGCGGGGTCTGATTGGCGCCGAGCAGCAGGGCGCCGGCGCCGGTGACGAGCCCGGCGCCGATGAGCGCCGCCTCGCGGCCCCCATCCAGCTCGTAGCGGTCGCCCGCACGGGCCGGCCCCGATACGAGGATCAGCCCGACGGCCAGGAATCCCGCCAGGGCGCGTCCGCGGGCCGACCCGCAGCGGGAAGATCGGCAAAACATGAGTCGTCGCCTCCGTTCGCCACTCAAGGCGCACCGCCGGGACCCGATAATCAAGACGAGAACGGATATGTCCACACGGGCATGTTACCTCGCTTGCTTGGAGAGACCAACATGAGACCGCATGGGCCTCGCCGAACGCGGACCTGGACCGTGGCGTCGATCGTCGTCGCCGTGGTCGTGACCGCCGCCGTGGGGCACCTCATACTCGGGAACTACAGGGGGCTGATCCAGCGCCGGGAGTTCGCGCGCGAGGGGCTACGGCTCCACACGCGAACTCTCGCCGCCAGCCTCGGTCATAGCCTCTACGGCGCCAACGTACGACTGCTGGATCTGGGGCATTCCGCCGACGTGCGCGGCGAACTCGATCAACGCGACCGCGAGCTCGAGACCATTCTCTCCTATCGCTTCTCGGTGCTCTGTGGCGCGCGCCGGGCAGCCACCGCCCACTTCGAGGCCATCGCGCTCCTGGACGCTGCCGGCGAGATACTCACTGCCTGGCCCGATGCCGCCGACGAACGCCTCCAGAACCTGAGCCTGCGTCCGGTGGTGGGCACCCTTCCGGGCTCCGGTGAGCTGCGCCTCGTTCGCGTCGACCAGGAGGCGTGGTATCTGCTCGCCGTCCCCATCACCGGCGATACCGAGTCGAGCGGCCAGCTCGTGGGCGTCGTTCGCGGTTCGTCCTTGCTCGGCGCCCTGAATTCCCTCGCGTCGCAAAAACTGCCGGCCACGGCCATCGCCCACGACGGCGAGACACTGACCCGTTCGACCGCCTACGATGAAGAGATCCAATGCCACCCGGGACTCGTCGAGGCCGTGGCGCAACAGATCCCCCTCGGGACCGTGGCCACCGACGACGATGCGAAGCACGGCACACGACACGTGGCCCAGGCCCGGGTGCCCTGGACCCGCCTCGACCTCGTCCAGGTCTTCGACCTGCCCGCCGGCCTCAGCCCCAACGCCCCACGGCGATCGCTGGTGATCTTCGGCCTGGGCATGACCCTGATGCTCGGCGCCACGATCTACATCGGCCGCTCCCAGCTCCGCAATCACCGCCTCGCCTCGAAGCTCGACGAGGAGGCCACACGGAACCGGCTCGTGACCCAGCAGAAGGAACTGCTGGTGCGTCAGATGGAGCAGCGTGCGCTCTACGAGGTCCGCCTCCGCGACGCCAAGACTGCCGCCGAACGAGCCAGCAAGGCCAAGAGCATGTTCCTGGCCAACATGTCCCACGAGATCCGCACCCCGCTCAACGGGGTCCTCGGGCTCGCCGACCTCACGCTCGAGACCAAACTCGATGAGGAGCAGCGCGAGTACGTGGAAACCATCCGCGATTCGGGTCGCGCGCTCCTCGAGGTGATCAACGACATCCTCGACTTCTCCAAGATCGAAGCCGGCCGCATGGAGGTGGCCAGCGAGGCCTTCGCCCTGCGCGCTGCCGTCGACGGCGTGTCGCGCATGCTCTCGCCCAAGGCCCGTCAGAAGAACGTGGAGTTCGAGATCTCCGTGAGCGACGACATTCCCGACCATCTCCTCGGCGACCCGATGCGCCTGCGCCAGGTGCTGATCAACCTGCTGGGCAACTCGCTCAAGTTCACCGACGACGGAAAGATCCGCCTCGCGATCGCCCTCGCAGCGCAGGGACACGACCGTGTGCGTCTGCTCTTCGAGGTTCAGGACACCGGCATCGGCATCTCCCAGGACCAGCAGAAATCCATCTTCGAAGCCTTCCGCCAGGCCGACGGTTCGGCGTCGCGCACTTACGGCGGTACGGGCCTCGGCCTGACCATTTCCAGCCGCCTCGTGCGCCTCATGGGCGGCAAGCTCGAGCTGGAGAGCGCACCCGACCATGGCAGCACCTTCAGTTTCACCCTGCCGTTCGATCTTGCGACCGATGCCGTGCGATCGGAGGAGACGGGCTCGACGACCGTGTCCCAGCGACCGTTGCGCGTGCTGGTGGCCGAGGACAATCCGGTCAATCAGAAGGTGGTCACCAAGCTCCTGGACAAGTGGGGGCACACGTCGGTGGTGGTGACCGACGGCGAGGCAGCCGTGCGCGCCTGGTACGACGACCCCTTCGACGTGATCCTCATGGACGTGAAGATGCCCCGCCTGGACGGCATCGAGGCCACCCGGCGGATCCGCCGCGCGGAGAGCGAGCGGGACCTGGTTGATCACGTGCCCATCGTGGCGCTCACCGCCGCCGCCTTCGCCGAGGACGAACGCCGCTGCCGCGATGCCGGCATGGACGCGTTCGTGAGCAAGCCGCTCAAATCCGAGGAGCTTCGCCGGGTGCTCGGTCAGCTCACCGAGATCGCCAACGAGCCGATCCCGGGATAGGACGGCCTTTCGGGCCCATGAGGGTCGTGGTATCTTCCGTTCTGCCGCGCTCGCACCGACCGCCGTCCCGGAGTCGCCATGGCCCCCGTCCAGATCGGCCGCATCATCGTCCTCGTCGGACTCCTGGTGACCATGGTGGGTCTGCTGGTCTGGTCCGGCGCGCTCAACTGGTTCGGACGGCTTCCCGGCGACATCCGCATCCAGAAACCGGGCTACCGTGTCTACGTGCCGTGGGTGTCGCTCGTGATCGTGTCGACGTTGTTCAACCTGGTCATCTGGCTGGGACGGCGGTTCTTGCGTTGATTCTCCTGTAACGACCGCGCCGATTCCGTCACCAATCTCTCGCTGTCCGCGAGGCTCCATTCTGACAGTGCACGTTCGTGACTGTGGTTACATACAATCGCAATAAATTGGGACTATAATAGTCCTTGTTGAAACGAGGATTCTGCGCCCCGGCCTCTGCCGCGGTCATGAGGAGATACGATTGATGAGACTGTTAACGCTCGCGGGATTGATCATGGTCGCCACGGTCCTGCCCGGCTTCGCCCGAGCCGAGATCACCTTCGAGGGCAGCCTCGACGGACCCACCGTCGGTTCGGATTCGCCCGCCACCGGCGAGGCGACCCTCGTGCTCAACGACGACCAGACCGAGGTCGCGTTCACCATCACCTACAGCAACCTCGTGGGCGACGAGATCGCCGCCCACCTCCACTCGGCGCCGCCGGGCACCTTCGGACCCATCGTGTTCGAGTTGCCCCTCGGTACGCCCAAGAACGGCGTCTGGGAAATCCCGGCACAGCGGGTGCAGTCGTTGCTGGACGGGCACATCTACGTGGTCATCCACAGCGACGCGTACCCCGCCGGCGAGATCGCCGGCTGGGTCTCCGCCATCGAGGTGCCCGTCGATCCCACCGCCTGGACCGGAGTCCGCAACCTGTTTCACGAGGAGACACGATGACCGGCCAGACGAGATCGATCGCCGGAATCCTGACGCTGCTGGTGGTGCTGGTCGCGAGTACGGCCTCGGCGCTTCCCCGCTACTCGGCCCAGTATGGCCAGCGCTGTTCGCTCTGCCATTTCGAACCCACCGGCGGCGGCCTGCGCACCGAGTACGCGAGCATGGCGCTCGTGCCCGAGGAGCTCAGCTTCCTGCAGATGGAGCCCGAGGAACTGGAGGCCATCCGGCCCGACCTCAGTCCTGCGATCACCGCGGGCGTCGACCTGCGCAGCCTGTACTACGGCGGCGAGGGCGGCGAGAGCGGCCAGATCGACATGCAGGGCGATGTCTACCTGGGCGTGCAGGCCAGCCGGCAGATGGCGGCATACGTGCGCATGGGCAAGCGCGGCAACCACGAGTACGCCGGCCTGGCGTACGTGCTGCCCGTGGGCGGCTACTTCAAGTTCGGTCGCTTCGCCCCCGACTACGGCTGGCGCTGGGCGGACCACAAGATGGCCGGCCGCGGCTATCTCCTGGACGAGGGCGGCAGCCTCTCGGGGGCCTCGCTCATCGAACCGGGCTTGCAGGTGGGCATGCATCAGCAGTGGTGGGAAGCCACCGCCTCCATCCTGCAGGGCGGCGGCACCAACGGCGAGAGCTATGCCGCGCGACTGGCCCTGCGCAAGAGCCTGGGCAAGGTGAACCTGGCCCTGGGCTCGTCCATCATCCGGCGCGAACTGACCGCCGAGCACGTGCGCGCCTGGGGCGGATTCGGATACCTGTCCGCCGGCCCCGTGAACTGGGTCTTCCAGGTGGACGAGACCGGCAACGCCCTGCGCAACGGCATCCTCGTGTCGCAGGAACTGACCTACCGCATCGTGCGCGGCATCAACGCACGCGGCACCTACAGCTTCCAGGATCCCGACCACAGCCAGAAGAACGGCACCCGCAACCGCTGGGGCATCGGCGCCGATTCGCTCATCAATCCGTTCTTCGGCGTGCTGGTCATGGCCAACTATCACCACTTCCGCCAGGGCGAGCTGGTGGCGGAGGACGACTACTGGCAGGGCGAAGTGGTCCTGCACTTCCTCTACTGATGGAGACCATCATGCTACGACGGATCGTCATCCTGAGCCTGCTCGCGACCCTTTCGGTGGCCACTGCGGCCTGGGCCGAGACCTGGACCGTGGGCGAAGGCAGCGAGGTGGTCTTCACCTCCAAGGCGCCCATGGAGAGCTTCGACGGCAAGACCGACAAGGTGAGCGGCCACATCATCTGCGCCGCGGGCGACCTTTCGGGCGCCCTCGAACTGCACATCGAGGTGGACCTGGCGAGCATCGACACCGGCATCGGCAAGCGCAACACCCACATGCGGGAACGGCACCTGGAGACCGACGAGTTTCCGCTGGCCGTGTACACCGGCGAAACCGTGGTGGCCACGTCGGCCGCGATGCTGGCGGCCGGCGAGACGGTGGAGCTCACCGTCCGCGGCACCTTCGACCTGCACGGCGTCTCGCAACCCCGCGACATCACCGCCGAGGTGACCCTGGCTGCGGACGGCACCCTGGCGGTGGAGGCCCGGTTCGCCGTGAGTCTCGAGGCCCACGACATCGATCGGCCCAAGTTCCTGGTCATGAAGCTGGCCGACGAGCAGAAGGTCCGCGTCAGCCTGAAGGCCACCCGGGAGGGTTCGTGATGCGGAGGGTCCTGTGCCTGCTCGTGACCGTATCGGCGCTGGCCGGCTGCAGCGACTACGGCGACGACCCCGCGGATACCGGCCCCGTCGACCCGCCGTCGGAGACCGTGAGCTTCGCCACGGACGTGCAGCCGATCTTCGACAACAACTGCGTCGGCTGCCACGGCGATGGAGGAAATGCCGGATTGGACCTGCGATCCGGGCTAAGCTATACGAACTTGGTACAGAATCCGTCGACGGAGTCGGCGCTCGCACGGGTCGAACCCGATCTGCCCATGCAGAGCTGGCTCTATCTCAAGCTGACCGGTCAGCAGAACTTCGGAACGGAGATGCCGCCGGGAAGCTTGCTGGATGCGGACACGACGGACCTGGTCCGCACCTGGATCGAGGAGGGAGCCCTCGACAACTAGATCATCATCAACCAACGCCCACACAACACGATGATCCGCGCCTCGCGGCGCCCAACCCCTGGAGGATCGATCCATGCTGATTGCTAACCGAAACCGCGCCCTTCGCCTGCTCCTCGCCGGCGCCCTCATGCTCATCGCCGGCAGCGCCCTGGCATTCTCGAGCGGTCCGCCCGACGGCTATACCAACGCCCCCGACGAGAACAATTGCACGGCCTGCCACAGCGGCACGCTCAACTCGGGTGCCGGCATGCTTGCCCTCGATGGTCTGCCCGAGGTCTACTCGCCGGGTGAGACCTACGACCTCACCGTGACCCTCAGCGACCCCGCCGCCATGCGCTGGGGCTTCGAGCTGACCGTCCTCGACGGCACGTTCACCGGCACCGCCGGCATGATCACCGCCACCGACGCCGGCACCCAGACCAGCGTCGACGGTGACCGCACCTACCTCAAGCATCGTTCGTCGGGCACCGCTCCGGGGACACTGGTCTCCAAGAGCTGGCCGTTCCAGTGGACCGCCCCCGACGAGGGAACCGGCGAGATCGTCCTGTTCGTGGCCGGCAACGCCGCCAACAACAACGGCAGCACCAGCGGTGACGAGATCTACGCCTCGTTCTTCGGAAGCATGGAAGACTCCGGTGTGCCGGTGTTCGACACGCCGCTGGCCATGACGCTCCACGGCGCCGCGCCCAACCCGTTCAATCCGATCACCAACATCCGTTTCGACCTGCCGCGCAGTTCGCACGTGCGGGTGACGGTGCTCACGATGGACGGTCGCCGGGTGAACACGCTGGCCGATCGCGCATTCGGCGAAGGCAGCCACGCCGTGCGCTGGCAGGGCCAGGATCACACGGGCCGCACCATGGGCTCGGGCACGTACCTGTACGTGATCGAGGCCGACGGCGAGCGGCAGATGGGAAGCATGACGCTCCTCAAATAAGCGTTCGTTCGAGCAGACAGGCGCCATGGGCGCCTGCAGCTCAACGACCGGTTTCGTGTTTCGGCGGTCACATTGTGGCCGCCGATTCTTATTGGGATCAGGTGGGGTCGGGGGCGGGGGGTTCGCCGGACGGCGCGCTCTGGTATTCGGACTCGAGTTTGCCCACGCGGTGCTGCGCGAATACCACGGCGACCACGGCGGCGGCCCAGGTGATGCCGAAGATGGACCACCAGATGCCGTCGAGGCCGAGATCCCAGATGCGCGTCGCCCCCCAGAACAGGGTGACGGGCCCCACGATCTGGCGGAAGAGACCGATCCAGAGGGCGAAGTTGGGCAGCTTCAATCCCTGCAGCGCGCTCGTATTCACGAAGAGGATCACGTAGGCGTACTGGATGAAGGCGGCGATGCGCAGGTAGTGGGCGCCGATGGCCACCACCTCCGCGTCGTCGGTGAAGACGTCCATGAGCCAGTGGGCGCCGAAGAATACCAGCGCGGTGCCCAGAGCCATGACCACCGCGCCGTATCCCAGGGAAGTGCGGATGGCAGTACGCACGCGGTCGTAATGTCCTGCGCCGCCGTTCTGCGCCGACAGGGTCAGCGCCGCCACGTTGAGCCCCACGGCCGGCAGGAGCACGATCTGCTCGATGCGGGTCGCGGCGCCGTAGGCGGCCACGGTCTGCTCGCCGAACTCGCTCAGGAAGCGGGTGATGATGAAGATCCCCAGCGCCACGGACATCATGTTGAGGCTGGCCGGAATACCCTGGCCGGCGATGGCCCGCAACGTGGGGCCGTGGGGCCGCCACTGCGCGCCCTCGCTGCGAAAGAGCAGGCCGGTCTGCCGGGCACGCCAGCCCAGGTAGAACACGCCGCCGCCCTGAGCGACCACCGTGGCCAGCGCGATGCCCGCAACTCCCATGGCCGGCACGCCGAAGCCGCCGTACATGAACCAGTAGTCGAGGCCGACGTTCACCACCGTCGCGGCCATGAGGTAGTCGCGGAACGGTCGCGTGTCGCCGGTGGCGTTGAGGATGCCGTTGAACATGTAGAACGTGAGTACGAACGCGGTGCCGCCGAGAATCACGTTGATGTACTGGAGCGCCAGTTCCAGGCTCTCGCCCTTGGCGCCGAGCAGCCCGAAGAGCGACGGCGCCGCCAGGTATCCCGCCCCCATGATCACGCCCGTGAGCAGTCCGCCCAGGATGATTCCCTGCGTCCCAACCAGCGCGGCCTCGCGGCGATCATCGCGGCCCAGGGCCTGACCGATGAGCGCGGTGGCGCCGGTCGAGAAGCCCGAGCCCATGGCGATGAGTATGAAGAACACCGGGAACGAGTAGGACAGGGCGGCCAGCGCGGCCGTCGACAGCTGACCCGCGAAGTAGGTGTCCACCACGTTGTACATGGTGTTGAAGAAGAATCCGATGCTCACCGGAATGGCCAGGCGGCGAATGAGCCCCGGAACGGGCGCAGTGGTGAGATCGTTGCTGGCCACGAACAACTCCCTGTGGTCTGAAAAACGGGCGGACAGTCCGCCGGAATCGGCACAGCCTAACGGCAATAGCACAGGATCGCTTGCGCCCCGGGCGTAGCGGTACGATGCTCCGGTGGAAGAACCCCAGCCCCGGGAGGAACCCCATGATCGTCCGGACCTTCGGCGACACCACCGGCAAGACCACGGTCAATATCGTGCACGAGGAATCGGGGGCGACCATCGAGACCATGGCGCCCAAGGACAACGGCGGCGACGGCCTGCTCTTCTCCCCCACCGACCTCTGCGCAACCTCGCTGGGCGCCTGCGCGGCCACCATCATGAACATGTACGCCTACAACAGCGGCATCTCGGTGGGACGCATCAGCTACACGGTGGACAAGGAGATGTCGGCCAACCCGCGACGGATCGGCCGACTCACGGTGAGCTACGAGATCGTCACCGACTGCAGCGAGCTCGAGTTCGAGAAGATCGTCCGCGCCGGCAAGACCTGCCCGCTACGCCACTCGATTCACCCGGACATCGTGCTCGAAGAATCCTACGAGCGGGTGGCGCCGGAAACGCCCGAAGGCTAGCGGCCCTCAGCGATACAGCTGCCGGAGCGCGCTCCAGCTGGTCTCCTCCACCGCCACCACTCCGTCCAGGCCGGTGATGTAGAGTTCGTAGATGTCGTTCTCGACCGCACACGGCGCCTGCGTCGGTGAGGTGGGCCGTACGCGCAAGCGAACCAACTCGCCGGGCGTGGTCGGGATGGACAGGCCTTCGAAGCCGCAGGAGCCCAGCTGGAAGGGCAGCACCGAGACATCCTGGCAGTCCTGGATGTACATGACATCGACGCTGATGCCGAACGTGTACGGGGCGTGGACCCGGACGTCGACCTGGTCGCCGACGGCCACCAACTCGAACCAATCCGAGTCGCGCTGTGGACCGCCGGTGTCGTACCAGCCGGACGAGCCGCAGAACACGAGTTCGTCCTCGCCCATGGGCAGGTAGAGGGTCTGGAAGACGGGCGGGTCGACGTCGCAGCCGCCGTTGTACTGGTCGACGTAGCCGTCATGCGGGGCCGGCTCTCCCTCCAGCACCGCGTCCGACGCGCAGGAGTAGGCGCAGGGATAGTTCTCGCAGACCGCGACGACGTACTCGCCGAAGTCCCCGCCGTAGCCATCGATGACCAGGTAGTAGCGCACGCCGGCGTTCAACGGGATGTTCTCCAGCTTCGAGGTGTAGTCGGAGTGGAAGTCGTCGTTGCAGGCGACCAGGTTCAGGTCCTCGTCGTAGAGGTAGATCTTGGTGTCGTAGGCGGAGCCGATCATGTCGAAGTCGACGGCCATGTCCATGGCGGTCACGAACGTGTAGACCACGTCCGGCGAGGTCGAGTTGGTGTAGGGGCAGACCTCGTCGTAGTCGTCGGCGTAGCCGCCCGTGGCGCCGGTCTCGGCGAACGGCACGGTGACCTCCACGGCGGTGGCGATGGTGTCGCCACCCTGGCGGTCGGTGTACGCAGGCCGTGAGCCCACGTGATCGTTGGTCTTGGCCGAGGACACGGCCGGCGTGGCAAGCAGGATCAAACAGGCCAGCACAGCGAGCGGGGCGAACGTTCGCATGAGAGTCTCCCTCCGGTTGTGGGGCACCGGAGAATCATATCAAAAACGCTCTCTCAATTCCACCGTGACGGGCAGTCGGCTGTTGAGCTGCGGGCGCCTTCGGCGCCCGTCAGCTCGAACAG
>PIVY01000364.1 GCA_003353795.1 bacterium | reverse complement strand
GTCGATCGCGGCGTATCCCTACCTGATCGTCACCGACACCTACACGTCGGGGTCCGGTGCAACCATGCCCATCGTCAACTACGTGGTTCCCGGCTACGAGCAGGAGGCGCGCGACGGTTACGCCGTCACTGTCGACATGATCACCGCCTTCCGCGAGGGCTTCGGCGAGTATCCGTTCCTCGACGAGAAATACGGTCACGCCGGCTTCACCTGGGGCGGCGGCATGGAGCATCAGACCTGCTCGAGCATGCTCTACTTCTACTTTCCCGAGGGCCTCATCGCCCACGAGCTGGCGCACCAGTGGTGGGGCGACCTCGTGACTTGCAAGAGCTTCCACCACATCTGGCTCAACGAGGGATTCGCCACCTGGTCGGAGGCCTACTGGCGCGAGCAGAACCAGGGCGCGCAGGCCTACCGCGACCTGATGGCGTACTTTCGCTACGAGGGCGGCGGCACCATCTTCGTGGAGAATCCCAGCGACTTCGACAGCATCTTCGACAACAACCTCAGCTACGACAAGGCCAGCTGGGTGGTGCACATGCTGCGCGGCGTCCTCGGCGACGAGGACTTCTTCGCCGGCCTCGCGCTCTACCGCGAGCGTTTCGCCTACGGCGCGGCCGACACGGAGGACTTGCAGGCAGTGATGGAAGAGGTTTCCGGTCGCGACCTCGCGCAGTTCTTTCAGCAGTGGATCTACGGCGAGTACTATCCGAGGTACCAGTTCGCCTACCTCCTGACCCCCGACGGACCCAACACCACGGCCCACATGCGCGTCGACCAGATCCAGACCAATACCGGGCTGTTCACCATGCCCATCCAGGTCAGATTCATCACCGATCAGGGCGACCACTGGGTGACCCTGGAGAACGAGCGTGAGGCGCACTACTACGCGGTCACCGTACCAGGGACGGCGTCGTCGGCTCAGTTCGATCCGGACGACTGGATTCTGTGCGACGTGCTCGCCGGCACGATCACCGACGCGCCACCGGTGCCCGCGCTCCTGGCGCTGACGGCCTACCCGAATCCGTTCAACCCGCAGACGACCCTGCGTCTGGAACTCGGTGCGGCGGGACCGGCGCGGCTGGCCCTGCACGACGCGGCCGGTCGTCTGGTGCGGGTGCTGATGGACGGCGATCTGCCGGCCGGCACCAGCGAGATCGCCTGGAACGGCCGCGATGGAAACGGTCGCGGCGTGGCGGCGGGCGTCTACTTCGCCGTGGCGGAATCCCGCGGTCGGCGTGAGATCGTCCGTCTGACGCTCGTGAAGTGAGCCGTCAGGTGCAGAATGATCCCCAGGCGTCGGGCGGTCACCGCACCCGATTCTTCATCACGGAGAATCGCCGGACTCGGTCCAGGTCCGGACGGACTCGATCTCGAGAGCGAACGCTCCTGGCTGCTTGTCGGCCAGCAGGAAGCCCATCTGGGCGATCCGGGTGGTGTCGAGGGCGGAAACGCCGGTCAAGAAGCGCCCGCGGGATGTTGGTTCGAATC
>PIVY01000241.1 GCA_003353795.1 bacterium | reverse complement strand
TGTTCCAGCAGGGGGAGTAGGTTTAGGCCTGCTGTTCCTCCTTCAAAAATTTCAATCCCTGGTGGCAGTGCCCGTTGTTGTAGCCTGTCATATACCGCGAGGCCACTGGCGTCGACCACCTTCAAGCCGGCCGGGGTCGCGCCGCCGGCAAACAGCCGGCGACGAACCTCGGTCTCGGGCCCCACGGCGACCACGCGCCCCGCGGCCACGGCCATAGCGCCGTCTTCGACCATGCCCGACGCTGCCAGACCGGCACCCCGACGGGGCCCGGCGCCATCCAGTTCGGGATCGTGGACGGTGTAGAGACGGCCGATGCCGACCACGAGAAGGTCCAGCTGTTCGACCCCCGGAAGGGGATTGCTGAAATACCCGGCTGCGCTCACATCGTCCTCCTCGTTACCAGGGGGGCCAGATAGGGATCCAGGCCGTCGAGCAGCTCCCCGCCGGCGACCAGGTCGCAGGTGATCTCGAGATCGGCCGTGAGCGGGCGGTCGCCGGGACGGGTGTCGACGTGTTCGCGCAAACGCTCGAGCACCCGCGCCAGGGGCTCGGACGGCTTCAGGACCGCACGGCCGAGGCGTCGCGCCGCCACCGGTTCGGTGATGAACTCCAGAGCCCGCGCCGCGGTGAGGAATTCGAGGGCCACCACCGCCTCGCAGCGGTCGAGACACGGTCCCAGCTTGAGGGCGCTCACGCTGCCCATGCTGACGTGATCCTCCTGCCCCGCACTGGTGGGAATGGAATCCACGGCCGAAGGAAAAGCGCTGCCGCGATTCTCGACCACCAACGCCGCGGCGAGGTACTGCGCGATCATCAGGCCCGACTCCAGGCCGGGATCGGCCGCAAGAAAACGGGGCAACAGACCGCCGTTGCCGGAGAGCAGCAGGTCGATCCGGCGCTCGGCCACGTTGGCGACCTCGCTGCAGGCGGAGTAGAGAGCATCGAGTTGCAGGGCCAGGGGCTGGCCGTGAAAATGTCCGCCTGTGACCACCTCGCCGGTGTCGGGAAAAAGCACCGGGTTGTCGGTGACCGCGGCGGCCTCGCGCAGCAGCAGGTCCTCCGCGCGGCGGATCTGGCCCAGGCTCGCTCCCACCACCTGCGGACAGCAACGCACGGAGTAGGGATCCTGCACCCGACCGCATCCCTGGTGGTGGGCCATGACCTCGCTGCCGCGCAGGAGTCCGTCGAGCACGGCCGCGGCATCCATGATCTCCGGGTGCGGGCGCAGCGCATGATATGCCGCGCCGAACGGCTTCACGCTGCCTTCCAGCGCCTCCACGGTGAGCGCCGCCGCCACCAGGGCGTGGCGCACCAGTCGGTGAGCTCGTGCGATACCCAGCAGGCCGAGGCTGGTCATGAGCTGAGTGCCGTTGATGAGCGCCAGGCCCTCCTTGGCTTCCAGGACCAGCGGCGCCCGTCCGTGTTCGGCGAGCACCGCGCCGGCGTCGGTAGGCGCGCCGCCCGCGCCGAGCACATGCCCCTCGCCCATGAGCGGCAGCGCCAGGTGGGCCAGGGGCGCGAGGTCGCCGCTCGCACCCACCGATCCGCGACCCGGAATCCAGGGCACCACGTCGGTCTCGAGCAGCCAGAGCAACTGATCGATGACCTCCGGCCGCACGCCCGAGTAACCGCCGGCCAGACTCGCCGCGCGCAACAGCACCATGCCGCGGGCCGCGTCGCCATCGAGAGCCGGCCCCCAGCCCACGGCGTGGCTACGAACCAGGTTGCGTTGCAGGTCGGCCAGCTGGGCAGCGGGGATCACCGTGTCGGCCAGCTTGCCGAAGCCCGTGTTGATTCCGTAGACCTTCTCGGCGCCGGTTTCCAGGCGACGTCGAAAATCGCAGCATGCATTCACCCGCTGCCGCGCATCTTTGCCGAGGCGCGCCGATCGGCGGCCGGCGGCGAGGTCCAGGAACGCGTCCAGGTCGAGAGACTGTTCGCCGATCACGAAGGGGTCGCGTTGGGTCACGATCGCTCCAGGAAGTCGCGGGTCGCGGCAGCCAGCTCGCTTCGGCCTGGCAGCCAGCGCACCGGCGCCGGTAGCGCGGCCAGGAACGTGGCGCCGTAGCCGCGGGTGACGAGACGATTGTCCAGGAGCAAGATAACGCCGCGATCGCGACGGCGCCGGAGCAGTCGGCCGACGCCCTGTCGGAGTCGGAGCACGGCGTCGCGTACCATGAAATCACGGAACGGATCCTGTCCGGCGGCACGCAGGTGCTCGCAGCGCGCCTGCACCCAGGGGTCGCTGGGCACCAGGAACGGGAGCTTGGTGACCACCACCACCTCCAGGCTCTCGCCCGGGAAATCGACCCCTTCCCAGAAGGTGCTCGTGCCCAGCAGCGTGGCGCCCCGGGAGCGACGGAATCGCTCTCGCAGCTCGCCGGGTCCCGACCGCGGCGACTGCACGAGCAACTCGCCCGTGGTGGCTGGATCGAAGAGGTCGGCATCCCGTTCGCGCTCACGGAGTCCCTCGGCGGTGTCGTTCAGCAGTCGGTAGGAGGTGAACAGCGCCAGGGTCTGGCGCCCCACCTCGCCGCGCAGGTCGGCCAGCAGGTCGACCACGGCATCGGTGAAATCGGGAGCGTCGGGAGCGGGCAGGTCGTCCGCCGCGAGGCAGAGTGCCTGTTCCTCCCAGGCGAAGGGCGACGGAACGGTCACCGTGGCCGTGGCGGGGCGGCGACCGGTGAGGCCCAGCTCGCCGAGCATGAAGCCGAAATCCTCGCCCACGGCGAGGGTGGCGCTGGTGGCCACGGGCGCCAGTTGCCGCCCTTGCCAGAGGTCGCGCAGCAGAGGGCCCGACTCCAGGGGGGTGGCGCCCAGGCTGCGCACCGTGCCGCGAGGGCCCGGATCGAGCCAGGTGACCCAGCGGTCGGTGGGGTCGGCGGTGACGAAGCGCACGTCGCGGTCGAGCTGGTGCAGGTGGTGCCCCGCCTGGGCCGTGCGCAGGAGCAGATCCATGGTGGACGCCGGCAGATCCTCCAGGGCCTCGGCCCGCTGATTCAGGGCGGCGGCCGCGGCGGCGGCGCGGGCGGTGGCCTCGAGAAGCTCGGCCGTATCCTCGGCCAGGGGCGCGAATGCCACGTCCTTGTCGGCGATGCGCAGGCGTTGCCCGGGCACGGTGGCCACGGTCGGCGCCATGGCGCGGCCCACCTTGCGCCACCAGGCGCCATACACCCGTAGACAGCGACCGGCGGCGCGGCCCAGCTCTTCGGCCGCATCGGCGGCGCGGGTGCCGTCCTCGTGGTCCCGCAGTTTCACGGCCAGCAGCGCCGCGGTCTCGGGCAGTTTACCGGCCGGCGGGATCTTGCCCAGCAACTCCTCCAGATGGATCTGCCGTCGGTGGTCGAGGCTCACGGTGCGGGCATCGAGAACCGCCTGCGGAAGACGGTGGGCCTCGTCCACCACGAGATCGGTGAACGGACCGAAGAGAGCTCCCTCGGCGTCATGATCGCTCAACAGGAGTGCATGATTGACCACCACCAGGCGCGCCTGCCGCGCCAGTCGGCGGGCCCGGGTCACGAAGCAACCGGGCTGCTCCCAGCAATCGGGCGTGCAGGGCTGGACACCGGCGAAGAGCTGGCCCAGGTCCGGCCCCAGCAAGGGATGGCGGACCAGCTCGTCCCGCAGCCCGTCGGTGGTCGCATGCAACCAGAGGCGGAGTGCCGCGGTGCGAACCGCATCGCGACGATCGTCCAGCGGGCGGGTGAGGTAGGCGCGGCGTTGCCGCAGACAGAGATAGTTGGACCGCCCCATGAGCAGGCGGGCGACCGGTTCGGTGTCGCCGGCCAGCAGCAGCGGCAGGTCGCCGTCGAGGATCTGGGTCTGCAGCGCCCGACTGTAGGTGCTGATCACCGCGCGATCCTCTCCCGCAGCGAGCCGCGCCACCAGAGGTGCCAGGTAAGCAAGCGTCTTGCCGGTGCCGGTTCCCGCCTCGGCCAGGAGTGCGCGGTGATCCTGCAGCGCGCGCGCCACCGCGGCAGCCAGTTCGGCCTGCTCGGCGCGCGGCACGAAACCGTCACCATAGCGGGCGCCCAGCCCGTCGGCCGCTTGCAGGAAGTCCGACAGCGCCGCGGGCTCGGCAGGAATGGGCGGCACAGGATCTCGCGGTGTCGCCGCGGGCTCGTCGGCGCCGCCGGCACCGAACGGACTGCCGGCCGCCACCACCCGCTCGATCAGCGCGATCAGATCGCCGCCGCCCCGCGTGTACCGGTCGAGCAAGCCGGCGCAGGCCACCCGGTCGGCTTCCGGCACCGACTGCCACCAGAGCAACCGTCGCCACAGTCGTCGCGAGGCCGCGGCAGGATCGTCGTCGTCGGATCCCAGGCGCGGCTCGAGCGGATCGACGATCGACCAGAACAGCGCCTCGTCGACGCGCCAGCCGTCGCCGGCACGCTCGAGGAGCGCTCCGTCGGCCAGACCCACGTCCACGATGACCGTGCCCGCGGGTAGCACTTGAGATTCGAGAACGCCGATGTCGGCGTCACGGTGTGGCGCCCCGGCATCGAGGATGCTCTCCCCGCGCCGGATCAGCAGCCGGGCGTGATCACTGGCCAAGATCGGCCTCCGCCTCCGTCAGTCGCACCGCGAACGCCGCCTCGTCGAGGATCTCGATTCCCAGCTTCTCGGCCTTGTCGCGCTTGCTGCCGGCCTTCTCGCCGGCGACCAGGGCGTCGGTGCGCTTGCTCACGCTGCCGGTGACCTTGCCGCCATGCCGCTCGATGGCCGCCTTGGCCTCGGCCCGGGTCATGTCCGACAGCGTGCCGGTGATCACGAAGACGCGGCCGAGAAACGGATTGTCTCCCGACGGCTCGGGAATCGCGGCGGGCTGCTGTTCCAGCGACAGGAAGAATTTCACGGCCTGCAACTCTTCCAGCAGCGCCCTGGTGTCCGGCTCGGCGAACCAGGCCACGATGGCCTCCCCCACCACCGGACCGATGTCGTGCAGGTCGGCCAGCTCCTCGGCGTCGGCTCGGGCCAGCGCGTCGAGGTCGGCGTACTCGCGAGCCAGGGTGGTGGCCGTGGTGATGCCCACCTGCGGAATGCCCAGGGCGAAGATCTTGTTGGCCCAGGGACGCGACGGCACGTCGGCCAGGGCGGCCAGCAGATTATCGGCCGACTTCTCGCCCCAGCCGGGCAGGTCGGCCAGGGTGTCGCGGTCGAGGCGGAACAGGTCGGCCGGGCTGCGCACCCAGCCTTGCTCGAGGAAGAGATCGATCCAGCGCCCGCCCAGACCCTCGATGTCGCAGCCCTGACGACCGGCGAAGTGGCGCAGACGCCCGGCCTGGATCGCCGGACAGAACCCGTTGACGCACCGTAGGGCCACCTCGCCCTCGCGCCGGACGGCCGGCTCGCCGCATTCCGGACACTGCTGCGGTGCGGTGAACTGTTGCTGGCTCCCGTCGCGTTCCTCGGGGAACGAGCGCAGCACCTTGGGGATGATGTCGCCGCCCTTGGCCACGGCCACACGATCGCCCGGCCGGATGTCCTTGCGCTCCAGTTCGTCCCAGTTGTGCAGGGTGACCCGGCTGACCGTGGTGCCGGCCAGCTGCACGGGCTCGAGTTCTCCCACCGGAGTGATCACGCCCGTGCGCCCGACCTGCAGGGTGATGGACACGAGCGTGGTCGTAGCCTCCTCGGCGGCGAACTTGAAGGCCACGCCCCAGCGTGGCGCCTTGGCGGTCCAGCCGAGGCGCCGCTGCTGATCGGCCCGGTCCACCTTGATGACCGCGCCGTCGATCTGGTAGTCGAGGTCGTGACGCATGGCTTCCAGGGCGGTCAGACGCGCTTCCAGCTCACCGGGACCGGCCGCCGTCTGCACCAGCGGATTGACCGGCAGGCCGAGCGCCGCCAGGGACGCCAGTTCCGCGCCGTGTGTCACGAGGTCGCCCGCCTCGGTGTGGCGATCATCCTGGTCGAGGGGAAAGAGCTGGTAGAAGACCACCGACAGTCCGCGGCGTTTCACCTCGTCCGGGTCGAGGGTCTTGAGGGTGCCGGCGGTGGCGTTGCGGGGGTTGGCCAGGGGCTCGAGTCCCTCCTCCGC
>PIVY01000054.1 GCA_003353795.1 bacterium | reverse complement strand
CGAGCACGCCAGCTTCAAGACGCCGGACACCAGCGACAAGCCCAAGTACTATGTGCTCGACATGTTCCCCTACCCGTCGGGCCAGGGCCTGCACGTCGGTCACCCGGAGGGCTACACCGCCACGGACATCGTGTCGCGATTCAAGCGCATGCGTGGCTTCAACGTGCTGCATCCCATGGGCTGGGACGCCTTCGGTCTGCCGGCCGAGAATTACGCCGTGAAGACCGGCACCCACCCGGCGATCACCACGCGCAAGAACATCGCGACGTTCAAGCGTCAGCTCAAGATGTTCGGCTTCAGCTACGACTGGGATCGCGAGATCTCCACCACGCATCCCGACTACTACCGCTGGACCCAGTGGATCTTCACGCTGCTCTACAAGAAGGGTCTGGCCTACGAGGCCGAGGTGCCCGTGAACTGGTGCCCCGAACTGGGCACGGTGCTGGCCAACGAGGAAGTGGTCGACGGCAAGAGCGAGATCGGCGACCACCCCGTGGTCCGCAAGCCCATGAAGCAGTGGATGCTCAGGATCACCGAGTACGCCGACCGCCTGCTCGAGGATCTCGACGGACTCGACTGGCCCGAGGGCATCAAGGCTCTTCAGCGCGACTGGATCGGCCGCAGCGAGGGCGCCGAGGCCGACTTCGCCGTGGTGGGCTCCGAGCGCAAGCTGCGCATCTACACCACCCGCCCCGACACCATGTTCGGCGCCACCTACATGGTGATCAGCCCCGAGCATCCGTGGGTGGACGAGCTCACGGCCGACGGCCAGCGCGAGGCCGTCCAGGCGTACCGCGACGAGGCCGCCCGCAAGAGCGACCGCGACCGCCAGGTGTCCAAGGTGAAGACCGGCGTCTTCACCGGAACGAACTGCCTGAATCCCGCCACGGGAGCCGAGATCCCCATCTGGGTCGCCGACTACGTGATGATGGGCTACGGAACGGGCGCGATCATGGCCGTGCCGGGCCAGGACGAGCGCGACTGGGAGTTCGCCGAGGCCTTCGACCTGCCCATCCTGCGCACCGTGCAGCCGCCCGCCGACTTCGACGGCAAGGCCTACACGGGCGACGGTCCGGCCATCAACAGCGACTTCCTCGACGGGCTCGAGGTCGCCGCCGCCAAGGCCAAGATGACCGACTGGCTGGTGGAGAAGGGCCTGGGCGAGAGCAAGGTCAACTACAAGCTGCGCGACTGGCTCTTCAGCCGTCAGCGTTACTGGGGCGAGCCGTACCCGCTCTTGAAGCTGGCCGACGGCACGGTCCGAGTACTCGAGTCCGACGAGTTGCCGCTCACCTTGCCCGAGGTGGCCGAGTACAAGCCGGCCGGTACGGGCGAGGGGCCGCTGGCCACCATCACCGACTGGATCAACACCACCGATCCGGTGAGCGGCCAGGAGGCCACCCGCGAGAGCAACACCATGCCCCAGTGGGCGGGGTCCTGCTGGTACTACCTGCGCTACATCGACCCGCGCAACAACGAGGCAGCCTGGGACAAGGACAAAGAGAACTACTGGATGCCGGTGGACCTCTACCTCGGCGGCACCGAGCACGCCGTGCTGCACCTGCTGTACGCGCGGTTCTGGCACAAGGTGCTGTTCGATCTCGGGCTCGTGAGCACCAAGGAGCCGTTCCAGTGCCTGCGCAACCAGGGCATGATCCTGGGCGAGAACGGCGACAAGATGTCCAAGAGCCGCGGCAACGTGGTCAATCCCGACGACGTGATCGCCGCGCACGGCGCCGACGCCCTGCGCATGTACCTCATGTTCCTGGGGCCGCTGGATCGCGACAAGCCCTGGAACACCCAGGGTATCGAGGGCGTGCACCGGTTCCTCGACCGCGTCTGGCGGCTGTTCTGCGACGACGAGACCGACGCGCTGCTACCTTCCGTTCAGGACGTGGAACCCGACGAGGTGTCGCTCAAGATCCTCCACCGCTGCATCGCCGACGTCAGCGACCGCACCGAGAAGCTGCTCTTCAACACGGCCATCTCGGCCATGATGGTGTTCGTCAACGAGATGAACCAGCAGAGCGCGCGACCTCGCGCGGTCATGGAGCAGTTCGTGCTCATGCTGGCGCCCTACGCGCCGCACGTGGGCGAGGAACTGTGGCGCAAGCTGGGCCACGAGCAGAGCCTCACCGATGCGCCGTGGCCCCAGCTGGACGAGCGCTACCTGGTGGCCGACACGGTGACCTACGTGGTGCAGATCAACGGCAAGGTGCGCGACCAACTCGAGGTGTCCGCCGACAGTGACGAGGCCGCCGTCCGCGAGGCCGCCCTGGCCAGCGAGAAGGTCCAGAAGTGGCTGGAGGGCAAGGAGATCAGGAAAACGATCTTCGTGCCGGGAAAGCTGGTGGGGCTGGTGGTCGGCTAGTGTTGAATTCGGCCGGCGCCCGTCGCGGCGCCGGCCCGCGGTTCGAGATCGAATCGATCCTGTCCTGAA
Organism: bacterium; assembly: GCA_003353795.1. GTDB lineage: Bacteria > Krumholzibacteriota > Krumholzibacteriia > LZORAL124-64-63 > LZORAL124-64-63 > Glo-17. The sequence goes on along the minus strand of PIVY01000054.1, from coordinate 24,462 downwards.
TTAAATACAGAATACTCGTATCAAAATTGTTAGCCCTTCGATAAGAGTCTTGTGATATACTGCGGCCGCTAGGTGGGTCGCGGTACGTGGCCCCGGCGGAAGGTGCGATCCGCGGGGGGCGCGGACTGATACTGCAGGGATCCGACGCTGGCATCTCGTCTCGCATCTCATGACTCTAACGGGCGGGGCCACAGTTGGCCTCGCGGCAAGGGGGAATCTCCATGCGCAAGGTGAATGTCCTTCTCATCGTGCTGCTCTCGCTGGCGGCGGGCTCGGCCCTGGCCGCGTGTCCCGATGTCCTCGGCATCTGGAGCAGCAATCCCGAAACCAATCCCGATTATGCTCTGCTCAACGGCCGCGTGAGCGAGGCGTGGTGCGACGGCAACCCCAGCACCGCCGGTGACACTCAGAACGCCCTGTCCTGGGATGGCGCCACGCTCGGCACCGAGTGGACCATCTGGGGCATGTCCATCAACGCCGGTGGCCCGGTCCTCGTCTTCGACGGCGTGGCCGGCGGCAACGGCGTCCGCATCTACCAGACCTCTTATGACGGCGGCGAGTTCTGGCTCGCCGGCGACGGCGCCTGGACCACCGGCGACGTCGAGCTCCACGGTACCATTCACGACTACCTCGTGGTCACCACCGTCACGTACAGCGGCGGCGACATCGTGGCCGCGGTGAGCAATATCACGTTCAACGGCGTCTTCGGCGACTGCCCGGAGCAGAACGCCTGCGTGATCGAGTTCGCCATCGCCAACGCCGCGTTGATCTGGCGCTCGGACTGGGCCACGCCCATGCCGGTCGACTATCCCGCGTTCCTCTGTGGCGCCGACACGGGCGAGCTGTTCTCCACCAGTGACATCACGCTGGGGATCAACTGCGCCGTGGCCACCGAAGATCACAGCTGGACGTCGGTCAAGGACATGTACCGCTAGAACCGTTCTGACCGATCGTAGATACAAGCCCCGGTTGCTCCTGCAACCGGGGCTTTTCTGTGCCCAGCATCCGCGCGCCGTGGTACCGTTGTCGCCTCCTGGAGGTGACCCTATTGCGCTGGATCCTGCCCCTTCTGATGCTGACTGCCGCTGCGGCCGGTGCGACCGATCTCGACCCCACGGTCGTCGCGCGCTTCGCCTACCTGGCCCTCGATTGCGTGCATCAGGAATACCCCAACAAGATCGCCCACGTCCTGCAGTCGGACGACGACGTGGCGCCGCCTCGCGAACTGGCGCCCGCGTTCCACGGATGCTTCGACTGGCACTCCGCGGTCCACGGCCACTGGCTGCTGACGCGGCTGGCGCGACTGTATCCGGACGCCGATTTCACCGCCGAGGCGCGGACCGCTCTGGCCCGTTCCCTGACCGCGACGAACATCGCCGCCGAGGTCGCCTACTTCGAGGGCGAGGACCGCGCGAGTTACGAGAGACCATACGGCCTGGCGTGGCTGCTGCAACTGGGCGCCGAGTTGAGGGAATGGTCGGCCGACGCTCCGGACGATGCCGAGGTCAAGGCCTGGTCGAACGCCCTGGCGCCCCTGGAGTCAGTGGCTGCCGATCGGCTGCGCAACTGGTTGCCCAAGCTCCACTACGCCATCCGCACCGGCGAGCACAGCCAGTCGGCGTTCGCCCTCGGCCTGGTGCTGGACTGGGCGCGTACCGCGGGCGATAGCGCCCTGGCCAGCCTGGTGGAGGACACGGCGATCCGGCACTACGCCGGCGATGTCCACTGTCCGCTGGGCTACGAACCCAGCGGACAGGATTTCCTCTCGCCCTGCCTGGCCGAGGCTGACGTCATGCGCCGTATTCTGCCGCCGGACCGATACGTATCGTGGCTCCGCGCGCTGCTGCCTCAACTGGCGCGCGCCGGCGCCGGCGAAGACTGGTTGCCCGTGGCCGTGGTCACCGACCGCGTCGACGGCAAGCTGGCGCACCTCGACGGTCTGAATCTCTCCCGAGCCTGGATGCTCGAGGGTATCGCCGCTGCGGTTGGGCCGACCACCGAGATGGGTCGCACTCTGCTGACGGCTGCTGCCCGCCACCGCGACGCCGGACTGGCCGCCATCACCGGCGAGCACTATGCCGGCGGCCACTGGCTGGGGAGCTTCGCCACCTACCTGGTGACGCGGCGCGGATTGAGTAACGACCAGGCGGCCGCAGTGGCGGCTGCCTCCAGCGACTAGCACCGACGCGGACGAATGGAGGGTGATGTGATGCGAGTGCGATGGTTGATCCTGGTGTCGTTGCTACTCGTGGCGACCACCGTCACGGCCCGCCCCGACTGGCCCTACCAGACCGGCTTCCAGGATCCGCTCCTGCACGTGCACCCGGAGCTGAATTACGCGCAGCATCCCGAGTGGCTCGACGCCTGGGAGCGCGGTCGTCTCGGTCCCGGCGAGTTCCTCGGCGCCTTCGGCAGCACGGCCACGGACGAGTTGCTCATCGACACGCGCTGGACCCTCAACCCCGAACTCACCAGCGGCGGCCTGCGCTTCCGCAACGACATCGTCTGGCAGGAGCAACGCCACCTGCCCACCGAACGCCTCGACATCTGGCTGGGCCTCGAGCAGCATGTGTGGCGCGGCTTCGCGGTCATGGCCCAGGGCACCCTCGCCGAGGCCAAGGAGACCATCGACGTGCGCCTCGGCGGGCTCTGGGCCAGCGAGGACCGCACCCGCTACGTGCAACTCCTGTACGTGGCCGAGGACATCGTGCGCGACGAGAAGGACGATCTCGAGCCCCAGACCGTGCAGGCCTCCGAGGGCATCGACTGGCTCCTGCGCCTGGCCCATGGCGACTGGTCGCTCTTCTCGCAGGGCCACTGGACCACCGGCTTCGCTCGTAAATACCAGGACCCCAGGGCCTCGCCGGAACTGCTGCGCCACGAGAAGACCGCCAACTCGCTGGAGTTCCGCGCCCGCTGGCAGCCCGCACCACGCGCTCAGCTGGAGCTGTCCTGGCGTCAGGTCGAGGACGATGAGATGCGCCTCTTCCGCGGCAGCGAATCCCATTTCGATTACTGGTACTCCGGCTGGTACCGCGTCTTCGGGGCTCGCGGTCTGCTCCCGCTCGACGATCGCTGGCGTTTGCGCGGCGAGCTGAATCTTGTCGATCGCCGCGCCGACGCCTGGGGCTGGGGCACGTTCGTCTACCATCGCGACGAGACCCTGCCCGGCCTCTGGGCGGAGTGGGGATTCGGTGGCCAGCACTGGCTCGAGCTCGGCTACCTGGCCACGTTCTATCGCTGGCACGAGGACGGCGAGGCCGAGGTGACCGGCTACGCCGACAAGCTGGAACTGGCTGTGGTGCTCGGGTTCCTCAACGGCGCCGGTTTGAAGGTCTCGATCAGCCACGAACCGTCGCTCGATCAGTTCGGCGGGGGCAGCGTGCGGATGTTCAGCAGATTCTGAACGCGAACCGCCGCCCCAGTCAGGGCGGCGGTCCATCGTCATCTATCGCGAAAAGGCCAGAGTCTTACCAGCCCCGACTATTCTCCAGCTGCTCCTGGGCCTCGATGCTGAGCCGCGCCGTGGGCAGCGCGCGCAGCCGATCGATACCGATGGCATTGCCGGAGACCTCGCACATGCCGTACGTGCCGTCCTCCACCCGCTGAAGCGCCTCGTCGATCTCGCGGAGGAATTCCTTCTGGGTGGCGGAGAGCAGGAGCTTGGTCTCGTATTCGGCCTCGTCGCTGCCCTGATCGGCCAGGTGATTGCTGTGGGCGCGACCGGCGCCGCCTTCCGACTCGCCGTCGGCGTGGCGGATCGCCTTGTCGTTGCGGTCCACGTCCTTCAGGAGCCGACGCCGTTCGGTCTCCAGGATGTCACGAAATTCGGCCAGATTCTTGTTGTTCATCCATGTCCTCCTGAATATCCGTGACCGGAACCCCCGGTCGTCCGGGGGCGATAGATTACTCCCGAAGCGCCGCGGCGCAAGTTCGATTTTGCAAGCAAGAACGAGACCTGAAGATCAATCGGATCCCCCGAGGGCGGTCGCGCACCGGCGCAGCGCCCGCATCACCGGTGATCGGTGCCGCCGCCAGCGCCGGTTCAATTGCGGCAGCATGGCCTTCGTGGCGGCGCTTCCGGCATGGCGGATTTCGTCGGCGGCCTTGAAGTCGGCCCAGTGGATATGCTCGACGGCGGGGCGGATCACCAGGTCTGCCGTGGCGCACACGTGGGCGTTGAGGCGATCGCGGGCCACGGCGTTGCTGCGCATGCCCAGGTCGAAGCCGGTGCGTAGGTGGGGCTCCTGGTAGCCGGGAATGTCTACAGCCACCACGAAGTCGGCGCCCAGGGCGCGGCAGGCTTCCACCGGCGTGCGGAAGGGGCCACCGCCGTCGCAGATCACGCGGCCGTCCTGTTCCAGCGGAGGAAACACCCCGGGGATGGCGCAGCTGGCGTAGAGCCCTTCCACCAGCGACCCCTTGCGGTAGATCACCATGTCTCCGTCGGTGAGATCCAGGGCCACCGCGGCGAACGGCAGGGCGAGATCCTGGAACGTGGTCTCGGCGCCGAACATCCGCTCCAAGGGCGTCCAGAGGCGATCCTCTCCCTCGGCCGACCGGGTGGTGATGGTGCGCACGGCGATGCGGCCCCGGTGCATGAAATCGAACAGGCCCGACCAGGGACGGGCGTCCTCGCGGTCGTCGTCTTCGCGGTGAGGGACGAACGCCGACCAGTAGTCGGCGAACTCCTGATCTTCCACGTACGCGTTCAGCTGACTCCAGACCTCGGCCGGGTCGGGACGGCGCGTGTAGAGCGCGCCTACCAGCGCGCCCATGCTCGTGCCGGCGACCACATCCACGGTGAGGCCGGCTTCGGTCAGTTGGTCGAGCACGCCGCAGTGGGCGAGGCCGCGGGCGCCGCCGCTGCCGAGGGCGATACCGAGAGTGGGTCGGGCCATGATCCTCATCTCCCCGTCTAGCGATGAATGGAGACGATAGGACATGGACGGACCGTTGCCAAATGAGACTCGGACGCGGGTTTATGGTATCATCATGTGCACTCGCTCATCCCACCGCTTCGCCGGGGAGACGCTAACCTTGAAGCGCCTGTTGCCCCTCGTCATGCTGGGCTTGCTGGCCTTGCCGTGCCTTGGCGCCCCGTCGGGTGCCAAGCTCACGCCGCGGCTTGCCCGGGTGCTGGCTGACGAAGGTTCGGTGGTGCGGCGCGACGACGGCACTCTCACCATCTGGGTCCACTTCACGGGGCGCGATCTCTCAACGATCGAGCGTGCCGCCGCCCTGGCGGCGGCCGACGCGTCTCTGCCCGAGCGGACACGCCGGCGACGCGGCAAGATGCTGGCGCCCGGTGCCACGGTCGTGGACGCCCGCGATCTGCCGCTGACGCCGAGTCACCTCGCTGGAGTCGCGGACACGGGCGCCCGGATCCGCCGCCATTCACGCTGGCTCAACGCCGTCAGCGCCGAGGCCACCGACGCCCAGATCGGGGCCATCGCCGCGCTGCCCCAGGTCGAGCGCATCGATCTGGTGGCCCGGTACCGCCGCAACGAACCCATCGTCGGCGCGGCCGATCTCGACGCCGCGCGTGCTGCCCGGGAGGCCGCGCGCGCCGACGTCGCGACCTGGCATCTCAACTATGGCGGTAGCCTCGCCGGCCTCGCCCAGATCAACGTGCCGCAGGTCCACGAGATGGGGTACACCGGGCAGGGCGTGGTCATCGGGGTGCTGGATTCGGGATTCAAGACCACCCACGAGGCGCTGGAGTCGGTGACGGTCCTCGCGCGATACGACTTCGTCGACGACGATCCGGTCGTGGAGGAGGAGCCGGGCGACGCCGCGGGCCAGCATAATCACGGCACGAAGGTGCTGTCCGCCGTGGCGGGTTATCGCGACAACGAGCTGGTGGGGGCGGCGTTCGGCGCCGGCGTCATCCTGGCAAAGACCGAGGATCGCGCGGCCGAGTACCCCGTCGAGGAGGACTACTGGGTGGCCGGCCTCGAATGGGTGGAGTTGATGGGAGCGGACATCGTCACCAGCAGCCTCGGCTACACCGACTGGTACGAGTTCAGCGACCTGGACGGCAACACCGCCGTGACGACCATTGCCGCCGACCTCGCCGTGGGTCGCGGCCTGGTGGTGGTCAACTCGGCCGGTAATGAACGCGGTACGGGCACCGACCATATCCTGGCCCCGGCCGACGGTGACAGCGTGATCGCCGTGGGCGCCGTCGATGTCGCGGGCAACCTCGCTGCGTTCAGTTCGCCCGGGCCCAGCTTCGACGGTCGCATCAAGCCGGACGTTGCGGCCCAGGGCGTGGGAAACCACGTAGTCGCGCTCATCGACGACGAGAGCTATACCTCGAGTTCGGGCACCAGCTTCGCCTGCCCGCTTGTCTCGGGCGTGGCGGCGCTGGTGCTGTCGCGCGCACCCACGCTGACGCCGCTGCAGGTGCGCGAGGCGCTGCGCGAGACCGCCGACCAGGCCCACGCGCCGGACAACGATTTCGGCTGGGGCGTGGTCGACGCCCTGGCCGCGGTGACCTACTGGGGCGCCTCCATCGACCACGACCCGCTGCCCGACACCGAGAACACCGGCGACCCTTACACCGTGATCGCCTCGGTCACCGATCGGCTGCCGCTGGACCCGCGGCGCATGCACCTGTTCTGGCGCGCGGATACCGGGGTCTGGCTGGCCGAACCTCTCGAACTCGTCAACGGCAATCGCTGGCAGGCGACCATTCCCGCCCAGCCGGCCGGCACGGAGGTCACGTACTTTCTCGAGGTCACCGATACCTCCGAGGTCACGACGAGCCTGCCGATCCTGGGGCCGGACGCGCCCTTCTCCTTCGCCGTGGGACCGGACATTACACCGCCGGTGATCGTCCATACGCCCCTGGGCAATCAGCCGATCACCGCTTGGCCGCCGGTGATCACCGCCACGGTGACCGACAACCTGGGCGTCGACGGTGTCTCGCTCACCTACATGGTGAATGCCGGCCCGGTCCAGGGACCCTATCCGCTCTCCGCCGCGGGACCAGCCTACGCCGTGGCATTTCCCCTGGAGCCGGCGGATGTGGCCGTGGGCGACCGCATCGCCTACACCCTGACCGCCTGGGACCTGGCCGGTGAGCCCAACGGTGCCCAGAGTGGTCCATCCACCTTCGAGGTCATGGAAACGCTGGGATTGGTCCTGGTCCTCGACGACTCCGGCGGTTCAGAGACCGATCTGAAATTCGACCCCGACAAGGGCATCGTACCATCCCGGGTGGGCGGCTCGGCCGCCGCGGAAGTGGCCGGTTGGCTCGGCGCGGCGGGATTCACGGCGCCGGTGATGCCGCTGGCCGCCGCAACGCCCGACAGCCTCGAAGGGTATGACCTGGTCGTCGTGTCGACCGGAGACAACACCGCGCCGGTGGCGACCGCCGGTAGCCGGGCTCTCCTGCGCAACTGGGTCCTGGCCGGCGGGCGACTCCTGATCGAGGGCGGCGAGATCGCCTACGACGCCCTGAGCTCGCCCGGCTATCCGGATTTCGCCCGCGACGTACTGCACGCGACCAGCTGGCGTGGCGACAACGCCGGCTCCATTCGACGGATGTCCGGCCTCGAGAATCACCCCCTGCTGGTGCGGCCGTACGTCCTGCCGGCAACCATCCCCGTGATCTACCAGGGATACGGCGATCAGGATGCCGTGAATCCCGCCGCCGGCGCGGTCACGATCATGGATTCCTCGGGGCAGCCGGGTGCGGCGGGCATCTTGCTGTACGACGACAACGCGGCACCGGAGTCAGGTCAGATCGTCTACTTCGCGTTCCATCTGGGGGCGGTCCATCCGGCCACCGGCCGGGCCCTGGTGGAGAACGCCGTGACCTTCCTGATGGCGCCCGAGCCGCCGCCGACCGCGGGTGTGTCGGGGGCGGTCTTCATGGCCGATCGCAGCGATCCCGCGGGGGTCTCGGTCGCCCTGGACGGGGCGTTCGTCACGGTGACCGGTGCCGGCGGCCAGTTCCAGATTGATGGACTCTACGGCGGCGATTACATGGTGGTCGCGTCGCGGGACGGTTACGCCACCGTCCGGCGCGCGATCGAGCTGGACGACGGCGAAATGCTCGGCGGGGTGAACATCGAACTGAGGCCGGCGGTGGTCGTGCAGGCTGCTGCGGCGCCCCATGTGCCCATCCCCGACGACGACGTTCAGGGTGTGACCAGCGTGATTACCGTCGGCGAGTCCGGCATCCTGTCCGACCTCACCGTGGACATCGACATCCGGCACACCTGGATCGGCGATCTCACCGTCTACCTCACCAGCCCGCTCGGCACCCAGATCACCCTGCACGACCAATCCGGTGGCCCGGCTGACGATATCACCGGCAACTGGCCCGCGACCCTCACCGTGGACGGACCCGGAACCCTGGATGATTTCGTCGGCGAAGACCTCGCCGGCCAGTGGACCCTGTTCATCCGCGATACCAGCCCCGACGGCACGCGCATCCTGCGGATTTGGGGGCTCGACGCCCGGATACCGGCGCCTCCCACTGCAGCCGACGGACCGCCGATGGTCACGCGCCTGCTCGGCGCCCATCCCAATCCCTTCAACCCGCGCACCGAGGTGGTGCTCGATCTGGCGCGGCGCGGACCGGTGCGCCTGGAGGTCTTCGACCTGCGCGGACGGCTGGTCCGGAGCCTGGTTGCCGGCGACCTGCCGGCCGGGCGCCACCGCGTGGACTGGGATGGCCGCGATGGCGCCGGTCGCGAGACCGCCAGCGGCGTCTACCTCTGCCGCCTCGCCGCCGCCGGTGACGTGCATCTGCGCAAGCTGACGCTCGTGCGATGACTGCCGGTGGCCACGGCGCGGAGGCCGGGGTATCCTGCCAGGGTTCCGCGCCGGTCGGCGATTGACCTGGCGGCCGAGAACCCGGATCCTCGTCACCGTCATCCGCCGCCACCAAAGGACCCGCCGTCGCCATGCCACTGGACCTCCTGTTCATTCACCATTCCTGCGGCGGCCAGCTCCTCGCCGATCGCGGCGAGCGCGTTGGCGGCGGCCGCGACTCTGCCGAACGCTGCATCTATGCGAGCCATCCCAACGGCGGCGGCCTGCGGACCGCGCTCGAGGGCGCCGGCTTCCAGGTCAACGAGGCCAGCTACGGCTCGGTGGTGGGCGACGCCACGGACATCTGTCACTGGCGCGGGAAGTTCGCCGACCACATGGACCGGATCCTGAAGACCCAGCGCCAGGACGTGCCGTTGCCCGAGGGGCGGACCAACTGCGTCGTCCTCTTCAAGAGCTGTTTCCCCAACAACCGCTTCACCGGTCGCGGGCACGATCCCGGCGATCCGGATTCGTCCCAGCTCACGCTGGCCAACGCCAGGGCGGCATACCGGGCGCTGCTACCGTTGCTGGGCGCCCGGTCGGACGTTCTCTTCGTGGCCTTCACCGCACCGCCGCTGGCCGAGCGACTGCCTCAGGGCTGGAAGGCCCGCCTCAAGAGCCTCGTCGCCGGACGTGACCAGAGCGGTGATCTGGCGCGGGAGTTCAACACCTGGCTCGCCGACCGCCAGAACGGCTGGCTCGCCGATGGCGAGCCGTCCAACGTGATGGTCTTCGACCACTACGACGTGCTCACCGACCACGGTCGCACGAGTTTCGCGGCCTACCCTGCCCGACCGGGAGACAGCCATCCCAGCAGCGAGGGAAATGCCCGTTCCACCGCGGCGTTCGTGCCGCTGCTCGCCGCGGCAGTCGCCGGCATGGGTTGGTTCGACCAGTGACCGGTCCGGTGGCCATCATCGCCACGGGCGAACTCTTCGGAGGGGCCGAACGGCACATCCTCGGCCTCGCCGACTTCCTGCGTCGCCGCGATCTGGATCCGCGCATCCTGCTCTTCAGCGCGGGTGAACTGGCCGACCGCTGCCGCGACGAGAATCTGCCGGTGGACGTGCTGCAACTGAGCTCCGCCTACGACCTGGCCGGACCCCGCCGCCTCGGCGCCTGGATGGCGCAGCACGGCCTGAGGGTCGCGCACGTCCACGGTTACAAGGCGACCGTCAATGCCGCCCTGGCGCCCGGTCGATTCGGCATGGTGGCCACGCTGCACGGTCAGGGCGAACCCACGTGGCGCAAGCCCACCGCGTACCTCAAGGATCGTATCTATCGCACGCTCGAGGTCCTGGCCTGCCGCAAGTTGAGCGCCGCGGTGTGCTTCGTGACGGCCGACCTGCAACAGCGCCATGGCGCCGCGTACGGATCCCTACGCCTGGCCACCGTGCACAACGGCATCGAGCCCATGGACGCCGCCGCGTTTCCGCAACGCCCCGACGGATTGGTCGACGGTCGTCTGCACGCGCTCATGCTGGGGAGGCTCTCGGCGGTCAAGGGCATCACCTTCATGCTCGAGGCCATGGCGCGGCTGGAATCCGGCCACCCCTGGCAGTTGACGCTGGCGGGCGACGGACCGCTGCGGAGAGACCTGGAAGCCCAGGCCGCGCGCCTGGGCATCGCCGACCGAGTCACCTTCCTCGGCTTCCGCCGCGACCCCCACGCGCTGCTGGCCCACGGCGACCTGCTGGTGATGTCGTCCCTGCACGAGGGGCTTCCCTACACCTTGCTCGAGGCCATGTCCCTGGGGCGGCCCACCCTGGCGTCGGACGTGGGCGGGCTGGCCGAGGTCCTGCGTCACGACGAGACCGGCTTGCTGGTTCCGGTGGGAGACGTGGGTGGGTTCGCGGCGGCCCTCGACCGTCTGGGGCGAGACGGCGAGTTGCGGCGGTCGCTCGGGGAAAGCTCGGCGCGTGAGCAGCGGCGCGCCTACACTCTCGAGGCCATGGGCGAGGGGTACCTTCAGGCCTACGAGGCGGTGGCCGGCGCCCGCCGGTAGCGCCACATCAGGCACCCCAGCCAGACAGCCACGAATGCTCCGAAGATTCCGACATCCAGCCAGTAGCTCTCGAGCGCCGGTACGCGGCCGGTGTTGAACCGGATCGTGCGATGGAAGAGGTCGAAGACGAGAAGCTGGGTCAGCGCGCCGAGCCAGAGCAGCCGCACGGCCAGGTCCTGGCGGGTCCGTTCGAAGTGCTCGGGAGCGAGCCACCACTGGTGCTGCTTCGAGGCGGCCCAGCGTGCGGGCGATCTCAGGGCTGCGCCGGCCAGCAGCAGGAAGCCGGCGGCCACGGCCACGATCACGGTGAACTGGATATCGATCATGGTGCTGCGGCTCGACCAGGCGGCGGGCACGCCACTGGTATCGAACCGGGTCGCCACACGGTCGGGCAGCATGGTCGAATAGCAGAGGGCATGGCAGAGCCCGAGCAGCACGGTCACGGCGAAGGCCACGGCGGCCAGATGGCGGCGATTCATGGGCGATCTCCATCCCTTCGTGCAGGATGGTCAGGGGACGACCTGTCGCTCGGGGTACGACCGGGCGTTTACCCGGGCGGCGGCGGGTTTGTTCCCGCCCGATTGACCCGGGCCCGGCGGCCCGCTAATCTGGCACCCTGCGGCGACCCGACACCTCGATCCGGAAACGGACACTGACATAATGGCCAAGACCACCACTCATTTCGTCTGCGGCGACTGCGGTCATACCGAGGTGCGCTGGTACGGCCGCTGCCCCGGATGCAGCGCCTACGGCACGCTCACGGAGTTCCGCGAGGCCCGTGACGCCGGCGCCGGCAAAGGCGCCGGCAAGGGCGCCCGCGGCTTCCAGTCGACCCTCGAGACCGACACCCGCGCCGCGAAACCCGTTCCCTTGCGCGAGATCGATGCCCGGAGCGCAGCCCGGCTGCCGGTGGTTCCCGAGGAGATCTCCCGGGTGCTCGGTGGCGGCCTGGTGGAGGGCTCGGTGGTGCTCCTGGGCGGCGAACCCGGCGTGGGCAAGTCGACCCTCCTGACGGGCCTGGCCCTGGACTGGGTGCGCCGCGGCGTGCGCGTCCTGTACGTGGCCGGCGAGGAATCGCCTGCACAGATCCGGTTGCGGGCCGAACGCCTGGGATTCAAGCCCGAGCGCGAGGAGGGTTTCGAGATCCTCGCCGAAGTGCGCCTCGAACCCCTGCTCGAGAGCCTGGATGCGGCGCTGGCCGCCCACGACGGCCCGGCGGTGATCATCGCCGACTCGATCCAGACCCTGCACGGCGATCAAGTGGACAGCTATCCGGGTTCGCCCACGCAGATTCGTTACTGCGGCGGGACCCTGGCCGACCTGGCGCGCCGCCGCGGCTGTCCCGTATTTCTAGTGGGCCACGTCACCAAGAGCGGCGACCTCGCCGGCCCCAAGCTCCTCGAGCACATGGTGGACACGGTGCTGTACTTCGAGGGATCCGGCGGCGGCGCCATCCGGCTGGTGCGTGCGGTGAAGAACCGTTTCGGCACCACCGGTGAACTGGCCGTGCTGGAGATGCGCCAGGACGGCCTGATTCCCGTGGACGACGCCGGCGCCCTCTTCCTCGGCGGCCGCGACGGCAACGAACCGGGAGCCGCGGTGTGTGCCGTGCGCAACGGCTCGCGAGTGTTCCTGGTGGAGGTGCAGGCGCTGGTGGCCTCGTCGCGCTACGGCACGCCGCAGCGCGTGGTGCAGGGCGTTGACGGCAAGCGCGTGGCCCTGCTCGCCGCTATTCTGGAGAAACGGGCCGGCCTCGATCTGGCCGGCTGCGACGTGTTCGTCAAGGTGGCCGGCGGCGCACGTCTCGACGATCCCGCCGCCGACCTGGCCATTCTCACCGCTCTGGCCTCGAGCCTGCGAGAGCGACCGCTGCCACCGGGCACCCTGGTCGTGGGAGAGGTGGGACTGACCGGCGAATTGCGGCCGGCCGCCGCACTCTCTGAGCGACTGCGTGAGGCGGGGCGGCACGGATTCCAGCGGGCGGTGTGCGCCGCCCAGAAGGGATCCACGCCGCCACAGACGCCGGCCGGCCTGACGGCCATCGCCGCCCGCAGCGTGGAGGAAGCCGTGGCCCTGGCCCTCGAGCCGGCGGCCACGCGCGAGGAAGGATGAGTTCATGACCCAGATCCTCCAGCCCCGACTCTACCTGGTCGTGCTCGCCGGCGGGCAGGGAACTCGCGCGCGCAGCGGCGACTCTAATGCGCCCAAGCAGTTCCGCGAGGTGGCGGGTGAGATGCTCTTCCTGCACGGACTGCGGGAGCTGGCGCTCGCACCGGGCGTGGTGCGCGTGGTGCTGGTGGTGCCGGACGCCTGGCGACCCACGGCTGAGGCTGCAGCCGCCGCAGCCGGTCTTCCTGTTCCTGTGGACCTGGCGCCGGCGGGGCGCCACCGGACGGCGTCCACGTGGCACGGCATCGAGTCCCTGGCCGCTTTACCGGAGTCCGTGCGGCCGGAGGCCACCGATATGGTGGCCGTGCACGACGCGGCGCGACCCTTTGCCACTCGCCATCTCCTGAACCGGCTGGCCCGCGCGGCGTCTCGTCACGGTGCCGCCATTCCGGGCGTTCCGGTGCCGGATACGGTCATCCAGCTGGCCACCGGACAGGACACTGACCTGGACGAGATCCCGGTGGCCGCCTATCTGGACCGCGGGCTCCTGGTGGCGGTGCAGACGCCGCAGGTGGTCCGCTGGCGCGATCTGCAAGACGCCCATGCCTGGGCCGCGGCGGAGGAGCGCAGCTTCACCGACGACGGCGGTCTCGTGGCCGAGCGCGGACTGGCGCCTGTGGTGGTCATGGGCGAGCGGGCCAACTGGAAGATTACCAGCGAGGACGACTGGCAGCGGGCGGTCGCCCTGCTGCGCAGCGCATCGGTGTTGTAAGAACCTCGTTGCGCGCGCCACATACTCAGGACTATCTTGTAGTGAAACAGTCTGGTTTTTTGCAGGAAGGACGGCCATGCCCGCCAATCCTCTTCATTTCGCGCGCAGCGCCCTGCTGGCATCTCTGGTTTGCCTCGTGCTTGCGGCTCCAGCCGCAGCTCAATACGTGGTGTTTCCGCGGGTCGGCCTTTCGGGCGCTCCGGACCATTACGAACCCGTGGTCGAAGTGCACGGCCAGGATCCCTTCGACATCTACGTGATCGTCCTGCCGCCCGAGGGCCAGGCCCTCATGCAGAACGAATACGCATCGTTCAACTGGGCCGTGCTCGAGGCCTGTTGCGGTGGCGCTGCCAATATCGTGTCCGAAGTCTACAATCCCGCCTGCGAACACGTCGGTTCGGCCTACGGCGGTGTCACCACCACCGTGGACGAATGCGTGTCCGGCGCGGCCCTGCTGCTGTGTACCCTCACCGTCCAGATGGACACCGACATTCCCGGTACCTACTGGGTCGTCGGCGGCCCCCTCGGCCTGTCCTACGATTGCGTTGGCGAAGGCGTGCTGATGACCGATATGATCATCAACGTGATCTACACCAACGACACGACCCCGGTGGAGGCGTCCACCTGGAGCGACGTGAAGGAACTGTTCCAGTAATCCGACCCCGTCGTGATCGAAGACAGACCGAAGCCCGGCTACCTCATGGCGGCCGGGCTTTCGCTTGGTCATCGGCCGGTTGAGCTGCGGTCACCGTCGCGGCGCCCGTCGGCTCGATCGGACGCTCACTTGACGAGGGTCATGACTCTCGACAGTTCCGCTTCGTCGACCCGCAACCGCGCCAGGTAGCTACCGCTCGGGAGCTGGTTGCCTCGGTCGTCGAGGCCGTCGAACACGGCGGTGTACCGGCCTGCGGGCAGCGACCCGGCGGCCACCAGCGTGCGCACGACCTGGCCTCGCAGGTTCACCACTTCGAGACGGGTCCGGGCGCCATCGAGGTCCACCGGCACCTCGTAGGGAATGCGCGTGGACGGATTGAACGGATTCGGGTAGTTGGCGCCGAGCAGGGCCGCCGCGATGGGCGTGTCGCCGACGGCGGTGCCGCCACCGAGATTTCCGATCGCTTCCTCGACGATCGGCGCGATCACCGAGACGTTCACCGGACCGCGGTACCGGACGATGCCCTCGCCGTCGATGACGAAGACCCGGTGACGACCCGTGTTGTACTGGTCGGGAGCCATCAGGAATTCGGCGTTCAGGAGCACCGGAAACGTGGTTTCCGACAGGGTCTGGAATAGGTCGCACTGGGCGTCGCTGCCGTTCCAGACGTCGGGGGAGAAGGCGCGCAACTGGGCGGGGTCGAACATCTGATAAATGGCCTCCACACTGGGGCCGCTGTTGATGCAAGAACCTCAGCTGTAGCCGATGATGTAGAGCATATGCACCTGGTCACCGAAGGCGTCGCTCAGGGTGTAGACCACGCCGTCGTTGCCGGTGAGCATGAAGTCGGGAGCGGGCTCGCCGAGGCCGGCCTGGGCCAGGGCGCCGCTGCAGGAAAGCGCGAGAACGGCTGCCGTCAACGCCAGCCGCCCCGTCAGACCGATCCGGGACAAGATCGTCAGTTTCATCGTGGCATCCTTTCGAAGCCGGCCGTTGAGCTTCAGGCGCCGCAGCGGCGCCTGACTGCTCGAACGGACGATTATTTTACGAGAGTCATGACCCGGGAGATCTCGGTGGATCCGACCCG
This sequence comes from bacterium, assembly GCA_003353795.1. Classification (GTDB taxonomy): domain Bacteria; phylum Krumholzibacteriota; class Krumholzibacteriia; order LZORAL124-64-63; family LZORAL124-64-63; genus Glo-17. The sequence continues at coordinate 9,005 of PIVY01000054.1, read as the reverse complement.
GAGTCGTGCGAGATAGCTGCCGCTGGGAAGCGACCGACCGGCGCCATTGAGGCCGTCGAATTCCACCTGGTGGGGTCCGGAGACCCGGCTGCCGGTCACGAGGGTCCGGACCACGCGGCCCCGGAGGTCGAGCACGTCGAGCCTGACCGACGCGCCGTTCTGGCCCACTGGCACCTCGTAGGGGATGGTCGTGCGGGGATTGAACGGATTGGGGTAGTTGGCGCCGAGGATGGCGCCGGCATCCGGGACATCCTCCACGGGCACGCCGTGGAGGCGGTCGACCGCCGCCTGGATCACGAACTCCAGCACGGGCACGTTCACCGTGCCGCGGTACTGCACGATGCCGTCGCCGTCGATGACGATGGCGTAGTGGTAGCTGCAATTGAACATGTCCGGGGCACCGAGGCCGCTGGCGTTCAGGAGCACCGGGAAGGTGATGTCGGCCACGCTCTGGAACAGGTCGCACTGGGCGTCGGTGCCGTTCCAGAAATCGCAGGCCAGGAATCGGACGTCGGGCAGGAACTGCTGATGAAGGGCCTCCAGACCGGGGCCGTCATTGATGCAGGTGCCTCACGCATAGCCGACCATGTGCAAGAGCTGCACCTGGTCGCCGTAGACGTCGCTCAGGGTGTAGGGCGTGCCGTCGTTGCCCGTGAGGGTGAAGTCGGGCGCCGGGGTTCCGAGGGCAGCCTGGGCCAGGGCGCCGCCGGCCGACAGGGTCAGCAGGGCGGCTGCAATGGCCAATCGGAGGGTAGGCTTCACGTTCATGAGGTCTCCTCACTGGTCACGAACAAACGCATCTCACCCCGATGGGTGAACGGGTTTCATTAATAATTACGAAAATAGTACAGTTTTCGTGACAGCGCTTTCGCGCGGACCGGGTCGGGCGGGAAAGAGCTAGGACACGTCGGCGCGTAACTGGCCCGTCGCGGGGTCCCGGTAGACCTTCACCTGACGGTACAGTTTCAGGCGGACCCGGCCAGCCAGGATGTCCACCAGCAGCGCGGCGAGGCAGCCGGAAAGGTCGGTGACCTGCTCCTCGAGGGTGTCGAGGCGAGCCTGCATGGCGGGGTGGTCGTCGGGATCGCAGGCGGAGAGGGCCTCGGCAACGTGATAGCGCTTGAGGGCCAGAACCGTGAGGCGGTCGATGATGCTGCCGGGGGTTTCGCTGTGTAGGGCGCCGTCGGGGGCGTTGACGCCGGCTGCCGTGGCGGCCTCGACGAGGTGGACGTCCAGGGCGTCGATGGTCTGGACCCGGCGGCGGTTGGAGGCGTCGATGGAGCGCTTGACCGCGCCCAGCAACTCGTCGCCGGCGCCGTGGGCGCGGCTCTTGTCTTCCTCGTGCCACTGGAAGGTGTTGATCAGTTGCAGTCGCCAGGCGAGACGTTCCCATTGCGGCGCCTCGGGACCGCAGAGCAGGCGCTCGGTGACGTCCCAGTCCGTGAACTCGGGCTCGCGGGCATGCCAGGTCGCAACGACCTCGTCAATGATGGCGTGCAGGCGCGAAAGATCGGGCAACGGGTGATCGCTCATGGCGGCTCCTCGAACGGGGTTCAGGCGCTGAACGGTACGGCCGACCGCTGCCGAGGGCAAGGCCGGGGTGGATCCGCCTCGCAGCCGCGCGTATGATGCCCCGCATGGTCATCCGACACGTCTACATGGGTTTGCTGTGTGGGGCGGTCCTGCTGGTAGCAGGACCGCTCGTTGCGGAAACCTGGCCGCCGCCGCCGGAAACTGCGGCCGTGCTTCTGCATCAGGACCTGCCGGAGACCCTCGACCGGGCCTGGATCGAGCGGCTCGACCTCTTTCCCGGGGTGGCCGGTCTGCAGTCGGTGCGCTTCGGGCAGGCGCCCTGGGGATCGGTGCTCGCCCGACTGGAAGTGTCCGAAGACGGGGGCGAGGTCAGGATCATCGTGCGCAGCCTGGCTGGCGAGACCTGGCGGGAGTTGCAGCAGCGCGCCCAGCTGGTGGCCGCCGGCGAGCCGTTGCCGCCACGGGCGCCGGTGGTCGAGGAACCCGATGTCGACCCCCTGGCCGAGGCGCGGGCCTGGCCCGAGACTCCGCCGCCGCCCTCGGCGCCGCTCGCCGCGGCGAGCGGACCCACGGGCGGCCCGGTTCCCGTGCGCGGGAAGTGGCTGGCGCTGGTGGAGGCGGGCGTGCGCACCAACGTGTCCAGCTTCGAGACGTTCTTCACGCCCATGGGCCAGGTGGGTGTGGCCTTCGCCTACGGGGCGAGCGAGCGCTTCCTGCCGGGCGTGAGCTTCGGGGCCGGCTTCGGCGACATGCAGAGCGACTTCGAGGACGAGTTCGGCGACGGCCGCGCCAACTCGTTCAGCGTCACCCTCACCGCGCTCCTGCGGCAGCCCATCGCCAGCAGGCACAGCCTCTACGTGGAGGGCGGCGGCGGCTTCTTCCTGCGCTCGCTCTTCTGGGGTGGGAGCTTCTACAATCCGACCACCGGCGACGTCACCCAGGGGCGCGTCGTCGAGCAGTCCGATTTCGGCTGGACCGCCCGCGTGGGCTGGATGCTGAGCCGCAACCATCCCCGTCGACCCCGATTCCTCGACGTGGGCCTCGGCTTTCAGTCGTCGTCCGCCGACCCCTGGATCTTCACCGGCGCGGAGAAGACGTACTTCGCCAGCGGCCGCGATACCTGGGTTTTCCTGACCGTCCGCTTCTGGGACGGCATCTGACCGGAGGAACCGCCATGCATCTGAACGACCACTCCTCGGCCGACCTCGGCCTCTTCCAGATTCACCTCGGCGGCGATCGCAACTGGCAGTACCTGCTGGTCGACCCCGCCAGCGGCAAGGCGGCCGCGGTGGATCCCGGTCACGAGCCCGCCCAGCTCCACGCCCTGGCCGTCGAACGAGGCTTCATCGTCGAGCAGATCCTCATCACCCATGGCCACGGCGACCACACCGCGGGTGCCGCCGAACTGGCCGCGCTCACCGGGGCGCCCGTGCGAACCGGTCGTGCCGACGCCGTGCCCGGCGCCGTGGAGATCGCCGACGGCGAGGTCTTCACCGTGGGCGGACTGGCCATCGAGGCCATCGTCACCCCGGGCCATGCACCCGACCACGTCTGCTTCCGCTGCGGTCCGGCCCTCATCACCGGCGACCTGCTCTTCTGCGGCAAGGTGGGCGGCACGGGGTCGTACTTCCCGGGCAGTTCGGCGGCGGCGGAATGGTCGTCGCTGGCACGCATCCTTTCGCTGCCCGACGACGTCATGGTTCTACCGGGCCACGACTACTACGGCGGCGACGGCGACATGCCTGTCTCCACCATCGGCCACGAGCGCAGGAATAATCCGTTCCTCCTCTGTGCAGACCTCGCGGCGTTCGAGCACCTCAAGGCCAACTGGGCTGCGTTCAAGAAGGAGCACGGGATCCGATGAAGCGACGCGACGACCCCCGCAACGATCCGGGCTGGTGGACACTGCTCGTGGTCTTGGTGATGACGCTCGGCGCCGCGCTCCTGGGACGGCGGGCCGGCGGCGATGACGCGCCCCTGGCCTGGCTGGCGGCCCTGTCGTGGTCGGCGGCGTGGCTGGCCATGGCGCGTTTCCGCTGGTTCGCCGTGCGCTGGTGGAAGACCTGGTTGGGAATCCTCGTGGCCGCCTGGCTCCTGACCGTGCTGGGGAATCGCGCGCTGGCGATCGTCGGCATGTCGGCGGGGCTGATCTTCGCCTGGGACAGCCGTGGCAGCCTGCGCTTGCTCAGCAGCCGGCGTCGCGCCCTGATATTCGGCATGGGGCTGGTGGCCGCGGTGGCAAGCCTCGGACTCGGCTGGTCGGTGCCCGACGGCAAGACCGGAGACATCATCGTTATGGCCCGCTCCGGTCTCCAGATCTTCTGGTTGAATGCACTGCTGGCGCTGCTCTTCGGCATGCGCCTGCACTTCCTGCGCATCCGGCCCAAGCTGTTCGTGACGGGCGTCCTGGTGGGCGTGGTGCCCTTCATGCTGCTCATGGTTTTCGGAAGCCTGTTGCTCTACGGCACCCTCGGCGGCAGCCGGGCCAACCGGACCCGCGACGTGCTCGCCATCTGGGCCGACACGTTCGCCCAAGGAGACGTGCCCGCCGCATTCGACAAGGCGCCGTCGGTCTGGGTCGAACTGGATGCTGGAGAGGGCCTGGCCTGGGGGGCGGAACTGGTGGCGGCCGCGCGGGCGGGCCGGCGCGGCGAGACGCGCAACGATGATGACGAGGACGACGCGGTCGTGGCCGCCGAACGCCCCCTCGTCGTCCACCAGGAGCGCGACGGACAGGTCCGATTCACTTCTGACAGCGATGAGCCCTGGCTACCCACGGTCGTGGCCGCCGCCGACACCACGATCTGGTTGAGCAGGGGGCCGGAGGTGTGGCTGGTGCGGCTGCAGGATCCGGCCGCCGGACAGGCGCGCGTCGACGCACTGGAACTCACGCCGCACGCCATGGGCTTCCTCGCCCGCTACCTGCGGGTGGACGTGGAAGTGAAGCGTGGCGAGCAGGACGATGCTCCGGACGTCGAAGCTCGGGTGCCCCTTATCGGCCTCCACGATCCTCCCACCGGCGACGACGATCCCGGCTGGTGGTCCACGCCGCGCTACTTCGGCGCCGCGCTCATTCCCGCCCCCGACCTGCGCGACCGCTTTCTTGCCGAGGAGTACCTGCTGGCCACCGTCAAGACCAGCTTCGCGGACCTCGCTCGCGAGTTCGTCAGTCGGGACAATTTCTTCAACATGGGGCTCATCGTGCTTCTGGGCGTGCTGGCGATGATGCTGGCGGTGGCCGGCATGGTCGCGCTCATGTTCAGCCTCCGCATCACCGGCGGTATCGTGGGCGCGGTGAAGACGCTGCACCGGGGAACTCGCCGATTGGCCCTGGGCGATCTCGAAACCCGGATCGAGATTCCCAACGAGGACGAGTTCGGCGACCTGGCCGACAGCTTCAACGAGATGGCCGTGGCGGTGAAGCAGGGCCGCGAGGACGCCCTGGCCCGCGAGCGGCTCATGCAGGAGATGGACACCGCCCGCGAGATCCAGCAGCGCCTCTTGCCCCACGAGCAACCGCTCCTGCGCGGCTGGGACATCACCGGCGTGAGCATTCCCAGCCTCCAGGTGGGCGGCGACTACTTCGACTTCACCAGCCCGGGCAACGAACAGCTCGGTATCGCCATCGGCGATGTGTCAGGCAAGGGCGTGCCGGCGGCGCTGTTGATGTCCAATCTCCAGGCCTGCCTCAAGGGCCAGGTGCTGCACCCGTCGCCCGTGTCGGACACGGTCACGCGCATGAACGACCTGTTGAGCGAGTCCACCGATCCGCACATGTTCGCCACCTTCTTCTACTGCGAACTCGACGGGCCCACCGGCCACTTCGACTGCACCAATGCGGGCCACGATCCGGCGCTGGTGGTGCGGCGCGACGGCACGGTGGAGTGGCTGAGTTCCGGCGGCCTCATCCTGGGCATGTTCGGCGATCAGACCTACGAGCAGGTGGCCATCGACCTGGAGCCGGGCGACGTCATGGTGCTCTACACCGACGGCATCACCGAGGCCGGCGCGCCGCTGATACTGCCGGGCCAGGAGCCGCCGGAGATGGCCGACGATGCCGACGACGACCATTTCGGTGAGGAGCGCCTGGCCGAGGTGGTGGCCGCGGCGCGGGAGCGGACGGCCCTGGGCATTCGCGAGGCGGTTCTCGCGGCGGTGAAGGCCCACCTCGCAGGCGAGCCTCAGGGTGACGACATCACGCTGGTGGTGCTCAAGCGGGGTGAGGAGATGATTCCCTGAGCGGGGGTCATCTGCTAGATTGATGCGGCGCCAGCCTCCGGGCCGGCGCCGCGTCGCGTTCAACCCAGCCCCGGAGTGACAACCATGCCTACCTGGCTCCGAGAATTCCTGCCCATCGTCATCCTGCTGGTGGCCGTCGGGATCGTGTTCGCCCGCCTGCCGCGCATCGAGATGGGATATACCGACAAGTTCCTCTCGCGCCGGCGCTGGAACTGGCTCCCGCTGGGCCTGACCTACGCGTTCCTCTACATGGGCCGCTACAACCTCAAGGTCGCCAAGTACGCCTTCGAGGACCTGCCGGGTGCGGACGGCGGCGTGATGATGGGCAACGACGCCTTCGGGGTCATCTTCGGCGTGGGCACCCTCGTCTACGGCTTGTCGTTCCTGATCAACGGCCCGCTGACCGACCGTTACGGCGGCCGCTTCTCCATCCTGCTGGGTGCGGCCGGCGCGGCTATCGCCAACCTGCTCATGGGGCTGATGAGCTGGTCGCTCTGGAAACAGGGCCCGGGCTGCGACCTGTTCGCCCGAAATTTCGTGCTGATGTTCTCGGTGCTCTACGCCCTCAACATGTACTTCCAGAGCTTCGGCGCCGTGGCCATCGTCAAGGTCAACAGCGGCTGGTTCCACGTGCGCGAGCGCGGCGTATTCGGCGCCATCTTCGGCATCCTCATCTCGCTGGGCATCTACTTCGCGTTCGACTGGAGCGGGCTCGTCCTCAAGTACTTCGGACTGGCCTGGGTGTTCCTGGTGCCGGCGATCCTGCTGGTGGGCTTCTGGCTCATCGACGTGTTCGTGGTGCGCAATCATCCCAGCGACGCCGGCCTCGAGAACATCGCCCTGGGCGACGCCACCGACGGCGACGACGGACCCCGCCTGCCCGCCGTCAAGGTCTTCAGCAAGATGCTGCGCAATCCCATCATCATGACCATCGCGTTGATCGAGTTCTGCAGCGGCTGGCTGCGGCAGGCGATCATGCAGTGGTACGGGTCGTTCGCCAAGCAGACCGACGCGGTGCTTGGCCTCAAGGACAGCTTCGTCAACGAGAACTGGGGCATGCTGCTCTGCGTGGCCGGCATCCTGGGCGGCGTGGTGGCCGGCACCATCTCCGATCATGTGTTCCAGTCGCGGCGTGGACCGGTGGCGGCGCTGCTCTACGGTGTGATGCTCATCGGCGCGCTGGTCATGGTCTTCACCTTCATGCAGCCGTGGGTCGGCTGGCTGGTGATCGTCATGTCGCTGGCGGTGATCGGTGTGCACGGCATGCTGTCGGGCACGGCGAGCATGGACTTCGGCGGGTCGAAGAACGCGGGGATCGCGGTGGGGCTCATCGACGGGTTTGTCTATCTGGGCACCGGGCTCATGAGCTTCACCTATACGCGGATTCTGCCCAAGGAGCAGCTGTCCGAGACTGGCGAGTTGATCGGGCCCGCGACTGATCCGGCCAACTGGAAAGTGTGGCCGATCAGCATGGTGCCGCTGGCGTTGATCGGGCTCTTGCTGGCATGGCGGATCCGGAATGCGAAGCCGAAGAGCAGGGGGGCGGCGGCGTGACTCACGAGATCGGATCTTGCAGCTGGAGCTGAGAGGCTCGTGCCCTCATCGCCGGCCACCTCACGGTGCGCCGGTATATGGAAACCGTTCTGCGTGGGATCAGGCAGGATCGCCTATCCGCTGGGTCTGGCCACGTCGTGCTGCCAGGCGTAGTAACGGAACGCGTCCTTGAGGAGGAACGACGTCTTATGGCGGGAGCGGCCTAGTCGGTAGAGGAGGCGCTCCAGTCCGTATCTCGTCAGCACGAGTTGGAAGTCGCTGCCGTCCCGTTGGGCGATGTTGAGCAACCGCTGCCGGACCGACGCCTGCAGCCGTTGCCGGTCGTCAGGTGTCAAGCGAGGGCCTCCAGGTAGGGCTTGATGATCGTCTTTACGCGACATATCTCGGCGAAACCCCAGATCTGCCCGGCGGTGGCCCGCCTTTGTCCCAGGCATTCCCTGAGCGCCTCGATCGCAACATCCAGGCCCACCCGGTTGCGGAACTTGAAGCAGTCGGCGACGGTCTTGGCTGGGCCGTAGATCTGCACGGGGACATGGCCGAGTTCGTGCACCGTCACGCCGTCCCGGAACGCCTGACCGGTCATTCTGACCACCTGAATCGAAGCGGGCGTATCCGACGGGGCGAGCTCCGATCCCTCGACGGCGAGCCAGATCGTCCGTGGCGACTGCGTGGTCAGTTGGTGGAATCGGAGCGCGGAGAGCAGGCACACAACCGTCCCCGGATATCGCTTGGCGGTGATGGCCAGAGTGTCGTACTCGGTCGGTTCACGGTTCGGTAGGGCGTACTGACCTCGCCCAAGCTTGACGAGCCGTCCTTTCGACACGAGGCGTTGCAGATAGGCCTGACCCTGTTCAAAACTCCATCCGTCTTAGCCGCTCCATATCACTTCACCAACGCAAGTCTCCGGATTGTCACGTATTTGCCGACCTCAATTCGCAACAGGTACACGCCAGCACTTACTTGCCGGCCTGCGTTGTCGACTCCAGTCCATATCAGGTCATGGTGACCTGCAGGTAGCTCGGCCCCCAACAACAGGCGTCGAACCAGCCGACCACGCATGTCGTACACGGTGGCTTTCGTCCGGGCCGGTTCCGGCAGCGCGAGCTGGATCTTGGTTCGCGGGTTGAAGGGATTGGGCGACGGTGCGGATATCGACAGAAAACTGGGCAACTCAGGTTGAACCTCCACCGCGACGATGTTGTCGCAGGACGGATAGTCGGTCCAGAATGTGTAGTTAACATGCTCGCTCACGCCATCACCTGATCCTGGGCCGAAGCCGCCAGGACCGTCGGCGGCGCCCCACCAGCATGCACGTACCTGCAAGGAGCCCAGTGCGTCGGTGAATTCGTTGGCCAGGACACCGTAGTCGGTATTGCCCACAAAGCAGCACTCGACGATGTGAGCGCGGCCGTTGTTGAGTGACCGTAATCCCGTGCTGCAACCGGTGAAGACGCAGTGGCGCAGGATCGGCTCGCCCCCCTCTTCTCGAGTGACGACGCCGACCGTCGAATTGGTGAACAGACAGCGCTCAAGCAACGGTGAAGCATCATCAACGAGGATCACGCCGTCCAGATTCTGTCCTCCGTACCGGAACTCGCAGTCGGTCAACTGGCAGAGTTCGTCGGCGGCGGAATCCGCGAAGTAGATGTACTCCCACTGAGCGTAGTCGGTCGAGATGT
>PIVY01000240.1 GCA_003353795.1 bacterium | reverse complement strand
CGAGGATGAAGTCGGTGGATTCGGCGGGCTTGCCGAGGGCGAACTCGCGGGGCTGTGCAGCGGGATCGGTCAAGCGGAGCGGCTCCTGGTCGTGAATTGCCAACGTTCCGACCACGTTAGGAGGTTGTCTGCGAGGCGCCAAGGGGAATCGCTACTCCGGTTGGGCCCAGACGAGCTCCCCGCCGGTCGGCGACCAGTCTGGACCGAAGAAGCCCGCGCCGGCCACGACCCGGCCGTCGCCCAGGTCTCGCAGCACGGTCAGGTCGGGGTAGGCCACGCCCGGCCTGAGGTAGGGTCGCCGGTCGGTGAGGCGGCATCCGGCCAGGCCGCTGCCGCCCACGACGCCCACGGACGCCGTGTCGCTGCCGGGGCGCGGCCGCACGGCCAGGAGGCCCGTGCCGTCGCCGGGGACGGTGGCGCCGCCGGCCACGACGCCGCCGCGGGACACGGTCACGTCCGCATGGGGCCAGAGGACGCGCCAATGGCCGTGAGTGTCGGCATTGCCGTAGAGGATCACGTTGCGATGAGGGTCGGTTCCGGGATTGTAGAGGGTGTCCGGTAGCACGTCGGCCGTGCCGTTGCCCTGGTACCAGAGGTGTTCGGCGTCGTAGCGGGCCCGCGCCCTGGCCCAGGCGTTCTCCTCGGCGTCGCCGCCCGTGGCGTAGACCAGTTGCACGCGATGGCGGAAGGCCTCGCGGAAGCCGCCGTGGCGTTGCGGGCCCTTGAGCGCCGGGTCGGGTACAGCGCCGACGCGCCAGACGTCGTCGCGCTCCAGCCAGATGGCGCCGTCGTCCGGGATCGCCGCGGCGATCGTCTCGCCATCGAGTTCGAGGCGCAGGGTGTCGACGGCGACGTGCCTCGCGTCGATACCCAGCACGGTCACGTTCTCGGTGGCGCCGGCGAGGGTTCCGGCCAGCGGATCGAGCGCCAGGTCGACCCCGCTCATGACGAAGGACCGCTCCTGCCGCGCCACGCAGGCCCAGCGGTGCCAGGCGGCCACCCCGGGGCTCGGCGTGACGAAGCGGAGTTCGCGGACCTCGTCGGTCGCGGGACGTCGGCGCCGGGCGAAGAAGTCGAACATGGGGGCCCAGGCCACGCAGTCGGCGCCGGGAGCGTCGGAGTTGTCCCACCAGTGGCCGGCGCCGGGCTCGTCGTGCCAGTCGAAATCGCGATGGAAGCCGGACAGGCGCTGTCGCATGGCGCGGGCCTCGTTCACCGACACGACCTGATCCTCGTCGCCGTGCAGGATGTACACGCCGAGACCGGCCAGGTTGGGCGCGGTCTCCAGGGTGCGGCTGGGCAGCGTTGCACGGTCCAACATGACGGCCAGGGGCGAGGCGGGTTCGGCGGAGCGGTCGGGCCGGTAGGACCAGAAGCTGATCCAGCCGGCCGAGGGTCCCACGGCGGCGAAGCGGCCGGGATGCAGGGTGGCCAGGTGCCAGCTGCCGTGGCCGCCCATGGAGTGGCCGGTGAGGTAGACGCGGTCCGGCGCGATGTCGAGGCGTTCCTGCGCCAGGTCGAGTACCTCGAGGGCGTCGAGGCGGCCCCAGTCTTCCCAGTTGAAACCGAAGGGACGGCGGTTGGTGGGGGCGACCACGTGGCCCCACGCGAGAGGTGCGTAGGAGCCCGACTGGTTGAGGGCCTCGACTGCGGCGCCGTGGAGACTGAGGACGAGAGCCTTGGAGCCCGGTTCGCCGAGCGCGGGGAGGAAACCGTAGTACTGAACGCTGTCGTCGAGGTGGCTGAGGAACGTGACGCGGCGGTTCTCGTGGGGCTGCTTGACGGCAAGTTCGAGGTCGATGGCGGCCAGGGTGGCGCCGTGGCGGGAGAGGGCGACCGCGAGTGTCTGCGCGTCGGCTCCGGCGGGAGCGGCGCCCCGCACGGGAAAGCCCACCTTCCGCACGCCGAAGGGCGGCAGGACCGGCACGGTAACTTTCTCTGGCGCTGCGCCCGCGAGGGTCACGGTCAGTTTCGCGTCGGTGACCACCTCGGCGGTGGCGTTCATCACCACGATGGCGCCCCAGGTGTCGATCGCCTCGCCGACCACGAGGTCGGGCAGGGTGGTGTCGCGCGGGTTGAGCATCAGGGGCGCGTCGGCCGGCAGGAAACGAGCGCGTAGCAGGCCGTAGCGATTGCCAAAAAATAGCAACTCGTTGGCGCCGGCGTGCAGGTGCACGGGTAGCAGGGAGAAGTCGAAGTGCGGCTGCCACGATTGCCACTGGTCGGTATAGCCGTAGATGTTGCCGACGCGGGGCTCGCCGTTGACCAGCACGGTCTGGTAGCCCATGGCCTCGAGCAGGACCGTGGTGTCGCGCGGGACGGTGACGGTGGCGAGGGCGTAGGACCGGCGGAGGGTCTCGTCTTCGATCCAGCCGGCGGAGTCGGCGGTGGCGGCGTGCCAGGCGGTGTCGCCGACAGCCGGCGCCGTCCACGTGCCGGCGGCCAGTGCGCGGGCGATGGGGTCGGCCTCGAGATCGGGTCGCGCGAGGCGCTCGACGGGGTGGATCCGGATCTCGCGCACGTCGAGGTCGCCGGCGGCGGCAATCGCCGGCAGGAGCAGGAACAGGAGGCAGGTGGCGCGCATGGCGATCCCGTCGTCGAGAGCGTGAGTCGGCGGTCGAAGAAAAAGCATAGGCCGTGGACCGGCGCACCTCAAGCTCCACGACTCACACCACGGAAAGTATGATGATCGTTTCTGTCGCATTTGTGCGCGTTCTGGTGAAACGGCCCCGCGTCGCGGGCTGGACCATTTCGATCATCAGGAGCACGTCCCCATGCAGAAGTTTCGTTGTTGTCTCGCCGTCCTCGCCCTCACCGTCGCCACCATGGCACAGGCCGAGACCCGGGTCGACCTGACGCCGTCGTTGGCCTTCTTGATTCCCACGACCAACGTCGTCGACCAGGACGGCGCCACGGCCAAATTCGCCAGCGCCATGGGCTTCGGCGGGCGGCTCAGTATCTGGGTGAGCGAGAGCGTCGCTCTCGAGGCGACCGGGAGCTACGCAAAATCCTCACTCGAAGGTGAGTTCCTCGGCGAGGACGTCGGTTCCATCGGCACCGGCCTCTTCTATGGTTCGGCGCAGGTCGCCGTGGGACTGGGCGCCTCGAAGCAGTTCATGCTCCACGGGGGATTCGGGTTTCAGGGGTCCAACTACGATGAGTTGATCGAGGGGGGCAACATCATGTCCGGCGTGGTGGGATTCAGCGTCTGGGTGCCCCTGAGTCGGACGGTGGCAATCCGTGGCGACCTCGATACCTACATCCACACCCAGTACTTCGAGATCGGCGATGTGCAGACGGACGAGCTCAACCAGTACGACGTGATCCTCTCCCTGGGGATCCAGTTCAGTCCCGACGGCCGCTAGAGCGTGCGGTGGGTACTGAAAAGGCCGTCCGGCAGATGCCGGACGGCCCGACTCTTCCAGGTGCCGGGTCGCTCTAGAGCGCCGGCCGCTCGTCGATCGGAGTGTCGACCCCGACGCGCGCCTCGGTGAGCAGGTCGAAGTGGTCCTGCTCTTCCTTGGCGAGGTCGTTGCAGATCTGCACCAGCGCGTCGCCCTCGACCCGCTTGGCCAGCTCCACGTACTTGTCCCGGGCCTGGGCCTCCATGTCGATGGCGAATTCGATCACCGGACGCATCTCGGCATTCTCCAGCAACTTGCGCTGCTCGGCGTTCAGCACGTTGGCGACGTTGGCCTGCAGGTCGGCCAGGAACGCCACGGCGTCCACTCCCTCGCCCTTGAGGTACTCGCCGAAACCGTCGACGAGGCGCTGGGCGTGGGTGTCTTCCATCTCCACCAGCTCCATGAAGACCATCTGCGACTCGCCGGCCGTGGCCAGATCGGCGGCCTCACCGTAGAAAACCTTCGCCCGGACCTCGTTCTCGATGGCAAACTTGATGACGTCGACGATCGATTCCATGTGCCTGGTCCCTTCACGACTGGAGCTCGAAATCTCGTCGGCGGCGACTACGTGGACCACCGCCGACAAACTGGCTTGGCGCAATGATAGTATAAGACGACGGGGCTTCGCCAGCCGCACCACACGATTTCGACGAATAAGCCACCGTGGCCACGGTGCCGACGAGTTTCAGCGCGGTGAAGCACCTGTCCGACTAGAAGCTGGTCGACACGACGACGTTCGAAGGGCCGTGACCTGGCCAGGTCACGGCCCTATTGTCGTCCGGGCCATCAGGAATCCTGTGTCAGCCCGACAACTTCTTGTGCGATTCGATGAGCTTTTCCACCACCGACGGATCCGCCAGCGTGGTCACGTCGCCCAGACCCGTGTACTCGCCCGCGGCGATCTTGCGCAGGATCCGCCGCATGATCTTGCCGCTACGGGTCTTGGGCAGGCCGGGCACGATCATGATGGCGTCCGGCGTGGCCACCGGGCCGATGACGTGGCGCACCTGCTCCTTCAGCGTACCCACCAGCTCGGCGGTGGTGGCGCCGTTGGCGGCGTCGTTGCAGATCACGTAGGCGAAGATGCCCTGGCCCTTGATCTCGTGGGGGAAGCCCACCACGGCGGCCTCGGCCACGGCTTCATGGGCGACCAGCGCCGATTCCACCTCGGCGGTGCCCATGCGGTGGCCGGAGACGTTGATCACGTCATCCACGCGGCCGGTGATCCAGTAGTAGCCGTCCTCGTCTCTGCGACAGCCGTCACCCGTGAAGTAGTAGCCGGGGTACTGGCTGAAGTAGGTCTCGCCGAAGCGGTGATGGTCGCCCCACACGGTACGCGCCTGGCCGGGCCAGGATTGTTCGATGCAGAGATTGCCGCTCACGCCGTTGCCCTCGATGATCTTGCTCTCCTCGTCCATGAGCAGGGGCTTGACCCCGAAGAAGGGCAGTGTGGCCGAGCCCGGCTTCGTGGGCGTGATCCCGGGCAGCGGCGTGATCATGATGCCGCCGGTCTCGGTCTGCCACCAGGTGTCGACGATGGAGCACTTGCCGTTGCCCACCTTCTCGAAGTACCAGCGCCAGGTGTCGGGATTGATGGGTTCGCCCACGGTGCCGAGGATGCGCAGGCTGTCGCGGGTGCTGTTCTCCAGGTACTTGTCGCCTTCGCGGGCGATGGCGCGGATGGCCGTGGGCGCGGTGTAGAAGATGTTGACCTTGAGGTCGTCCACGATCTGCCAGTAGCGGCCGGCGTCCGGATACGTGGGGATCGACTCGAACATCACCGTGGTCGCCCCGTTGGCCAGCGGTCCGTAGATGATGTAGGTGTGGCCGGTGATCCAGCCGATATCCGCGGCGCAGAAGTAGGTGTCGCCGGGATGGTAGTCGAAAACTACGCGGTGGGTCATCTGGGCGTAGACCATGTAGCCGCCCGTGGTGTGCATGACGCCCTTGGGCTGGCCGGTGGAACCGGAGGTGTAGAGGATGAAGAGGGGATCCTCGGCGCCCATCCATTCCACCGAGCAGGTCGAGCGCTGCTTCCTGCACTCCTCGTCCAGCCAGAAATCGCGGCCGGCGCGCATCTCGGTATCGGCGTCGGTGCGGCGGGCCACCAGGACCGTCTCCACCAGGTCGAGGCCGTCCACGGCGCGGTCCACGGTCTTCTTGAGCTTGAGGACCTTGCCGCCGCGCAGTCCCTCGTTGGCCGTGATCACGATCTTGCAGCCGGCGTCCAGGATGCGGTCGCGGATGGCCTCCGAGGAGAATCCGCCAAAGACGATGCTGTGGATGGCGCCCAGACGCGCGCAGGCCAGCATGGTGTAGGCCAGCTCCGGGATCATGGGCATGTAGATGCAGACCCGGTCGCCCTTCCTGACTCCGTGGGCCTTGAGCACGTTGGCCACCCGGGCCACCTCGTGCTTGAGCTGGCGGTAGGTGATGCGCTCGTACTCGCCGGGCTCGTCCTTGACCCAGACGATGGCGTCCTGGTCGCCCTTGTCCTTCATGTGCCGGTCGACGCAGTTGTAGCAGGCGTTGAGGCGGCCGCCCGTGAACCAGGCGAAATCCACGTTCTCGTAGTCGCTGTCGAAGACCTGCCGCCAGGGATGGAACCACGAGATGTTCTCGGCTTCCTTGGACCAGAACG
>PIVY01000239.1 GCA_003353795.1 bacterium | reverse complement strand
CCGCCGAGACCGGTCGGAAGCGAAGGGGGGAGCGAAGATGTGGTAAAATCTTGGGATCGGGACCTCGCGAGTGGAAGATGGGGTGTGAGAGAGGTGCATTGAATTACCTATACCCCGGCGACGCAGTGGATGGGCACGCGCATCTCCTCGAGCACCTGGAGCACGCCCACGTGGGCTCCGCCGCGGGCGCCGCCGCCGGCCAGGCAGAGGCCGATGCGAGGGCGGTCGGGGGGGGCGGCCTGGGCGCGGCTCGTGGTGACCGGCAGGAGCAGCGCCAGCGCGAGGGCGAGGAGGGCGAGGTGCGAGAGGGCCGGGCGGACGACGGACCTCTCCGATCGCCTGGTATGACTAACAGTCCCCAACCCTTTCGTTCGCGCCCGCTTGTTTGCGCCGTGGTTACCCATCACGGCAACGGCAGGTAATCACCGGCCGCCTTCTTGGCGATGCCGAAGATGTCGATCTCGGCCGGGTCGGTGATGCCCGAGGCGAGGCGCTGGTGGGCCCGCGACCAGGCGATGATGGCGACCCGGGCCTGCCGCAGCGCCGTGTTGAACGACGCCACGAGTTCCTCGAGCTCGGCCTGCTGCTTCCAGTAGAGCTCGATGTCGGGGGCCAGTTGCCGTCGCACCGTGCTGACCGCCTCCAGGGCGTAGATCAGGCGTTCCTCGATGGCGTGCAGCTCGGCCGGCGACAGCCCGTCCTCCCGCGAGGCGACTTCGGACACGCTCGGGATCAGGATCACGAGCGAATCCATGGCGGCGGGGTCGCCGCGGCGATGGCGGCCGACGAGGTCGATGGCGGCGGTGCCCTGGAGCTGATAGTTGCGGAGCATGGCATCGCGGGACAGTACGGGGGCGACGGTGGCCTCGATCTCCCGCTGCGTGGCGTTGGCGGCCGCGTCGAGGGTGAGCTTGGTCTCCTCGAAGATCTCGCCGGAGACGCGGGCGATCTCGTTGATGATGGGCTGGGCGGCGTTGAGCCCGTCGAGGAGGTTCTTCTGGCTGCGCACGTCGGCCAGGATGGTGTCGAGTTCGGCCGGCGTGATGTTCAGCGCCTGGGAAGGCGGCGCCACCACCGGCCGCATCAGCTCCTCGATCTTGTCGCCCAGGGCCTGGGTCCGCTGCGGACCGCTCAGCCGGGAGTCGGCCAGGGTCACTACCTCCAGCGCGTAGGAGATGGCGCCGCGGATGATGGCCCGGATCTTGAGTGCCATGGCCGACATCTTCGCCGCCTCGGGGGTCTCGCTATAGCCGCGCAGATAGACGGGGTAGGTCTGGCCGAGGCCGTACTGGATGTCGCCCGCCACGGCGATCATGTCCTCGGCGAAGGGGGCCAGGTTGAGGCGCTTGGACGACTTGAAGGTGGAGCAGCCGCTCAGGGCGAGCCCGCCGATGCAGACGATCAGAAGGATGTGAGCTCGGGTCCTCATGATTGCGACCTCCGGGTGGTGAACCTCCGCGCCGACACAGGCTACATGGTTGGCCGAACGGGACGCTATCACACCTTGGCAGTACTCCGCCGCCTATTTGGCGGCCGATTCAGAAGACGGGCGGCTAGAAGCGGAAGTACCACGCGAGCTGAATCTGGGTGGCGCGGCCGTCCTGCCGGTCCTTATTCACGCGGCGGCCGTGGAGGACCTCGATGCCGGCGTCCATGCGCGGGGCGGGGGAGTAGATGAGGTTCAGGCTGATGCGGTAGGTCTGGCGGTAGGCGTCGTCGGCCTGGATGTCCAGGTTGTCCACGTGGACGAGGCCGAAGCAGAGCGAGGAGCGCCAGGATTCGGTCTTCCACCAGTGGGAATAGGAGATGTGGCCGGCGTAGACTGGCAAGGTGCGCAGGCGGTCCTGGGCCGCGTCGAAGACGGCGTCCTGGCCGCCCACGGCGCCGAGGTCGTTGACGTAGCGGCCGTAGCCCTCCCCGAAGTGCGCGGCGAAGCGCACGTTGTCGTCCTCGGAGATGCTCGGCAGGTCGACGCGGCCGCTCAGCGACACGCCCCAGGCGAAGCGGGAGTAGGTCCGACCCGGGTTCGCCTCGACCTCGCCCTTCAACTGGCGCAGGATGACCGCGGTCCGGAAGTGCGACCACGGCACCGCCCACGTGGTGCCGGCCACAATGTCGGGTACGAGGCTGACCCCGTTGGCGCCGGTGAGGTCCGGGGCGGGATCTTCGATGCCGACGCTCACGTCGTGACCGCCCAGCGGATAGATGCCGCGCAGTTGAGCCTTGCGCAGGAGGATCTGCGCATTGAGGCCCTCGAAGTCGACCTGCTCCGGGACGGCGAGCAGATCCACCAGGGTCGACCAGGTCTGGCCGAAGACGTACTTGTTGAACTGGCCGTAGGCGTGGCGCAGGCGGAAGGTGTTGCCCTCGCCCACGAAGTCGCCCTCGATGAAGGCGCGCACGTGGCCCACCCCGGTGGGGGTTCGCAGGTCGAAGTTGAAGCGGCTGTGCCGGGCCGACATGGTCAGTCGCGGGCCCTTGCCCGCCTCCTGTGTGCCCGAGATGGGGATGCCGGCGGTGAAGAAGCGGTCGTCGGTGGCCAGGGCGTCGAGGTTCAAGACCAGGCTCGCCTTGACCAGGCCGCCGATCTTGAGCATGGCGTCGGTGCCGGGGATGCGGAAGGAACCAGGGAACTCACCGGCGCTGACCACCTCGGCGGGCAGTTCGGGCAATTCCTCCACCGACGACTCGACGCGTTCGAGCCGCTCGGCCATGCTGGCCGCGAGGGTGGAGTCGGGCAACTGATCCTGGAGCTCGAGGAGTCGGGCGTTGAGCGATACCGCTTCCTGCTCGAGGCGTGCGAGCCGCTCTTCCTGGAACGCGAGGCGCTCTTGCTGCTTCTCCAGCTCGCCGAGCTGCCGCGCGATCTGGTTCCGCTGGGCGGCGATCTCATCGCGAAGTACTTGCAGTTCGGCGGCGCTCTCGTCGCCCGCAGCCCGGGCCGCATCGAGCCGTTCCCCGAGCTCCGTATTCAGTGCTTCCATCTCGGACAGCCGGCTGCGGAGGGCGTCGATCTGATCAGCGGTATCGTCGGTGGCCGGCGCGGATTCGACCGGTGATTCCGTCTGGGCCGCGACTGCCAGGCTCAACAGGAGAAGCCCACATGCGAGCAGGGGACGGAGGCAGCTTGGCGGCGGGACTACGCACGGGAGCATCCGGGATTCTCTCCGCTGGCGGACCGGGTTGCGTGAATGCACAGCATTCTAGTCGTCAGCGCCGCGGCCTGTAAAGTCACACCCGCGACATTCGCTCGGGGTGCCTGCCGACGGGTGAGGGCAGGCTGGGTCAGCTCCGTGCCGAGGCGAAAGATCGCCAGACCGCCGGCAAGGCCCATGATCAATGGGAACAGGTCGAGCTCGTGTATCACGAAGCTCTTATCTTACGAATCCACGACTAGCAGGAGACGACGATCTGGCGGCGGGCGCGATCGCCCAGGCTGGTGATCGTCTGCTACATCGAGTCTTCCCCCTACAGGTAGACGATGACCGCTCCGGCCACCGTCAGCAGCACGTTGGCGAAGGCGTAGGCGCCGGTGTAGCCGATGCCGGCGATGGTGCTCTTCGCCTGGTCGTTGATCACGCTCAGGGCGCCGCCGCTTGTCATGGCGCCGGTGATGGCCCCCAGCAGCATCAAGGGATTCATGCGCAAGAGCTTGCGGCCCACGACGTAGGCCAGCATCAGCGGCACCAGGGTGACCGCGATGCCGGTGACCAGGAGCGTGGGACCGCTCGAGAGCAGCGTCTCCACGAGGCCGGCGCCGCCGCGCAGGCCCACCCCGGCCATGAAGAGTAGCAGGCCCAGCTCGGTGAACACCCAGCGCACGGCTCCTGGTACCCGCCCGAAGACGGGGAACAGTGAGCGGGCGTAGCCTACCACCAGTCCCATGGCGAGCAGGCCGCCGGCCGTGCCCAGTCCGATGCCGACCCCGGCCACGGTGACGCTCCAGGTCCCCACGAGGATGCCCGCCACGATGGCCCAGGCGAAGGTGCGCAGATCGGTCTCCTCGACGTCCTGCTCCAGGTGACCGAGGCGCTCGCCCAGGGCCTCGAGGCCCGTGCGCGGCCCGGTGACGGTGAGCACGTCGCCGCGCTCGAGCTTGGTGGTGGGCGTCACATCCAGGTCGACGCCCATGCGGGAGATCTGAGAGACGAAGGACGCGTGACGGTGGGTGACCTGCAACTCGCCCAGCGTCAGGCCGGCGGTGTCCTTGCGAGTCACGCAAACCTGGGCGGACTCCGGCCGGTACTCGAGCAGTTCCCGGTCCGGGACCTGAGGCAACGATTCCCGGCCCTCGGCCGCCTCGACGGCTTCCGGCGTCATTACCGCCACGATCGACACGGCGTCGCCCATCTCAAGCACCGTCTCCTCATCGGGCTCGAGGAGTTCGCCGCCGCGCCGGATCTTCTGGACAGTGAACTGGAAGGGTAGTTCCCTGTACAGCTCGTCCAGGGGCTTGCCCACGAGACGCTCGCGGTCGATCCGCACCGCCCGCACGACGATGTCGCCCGGGGTGAATCGCCGCCGCGGTCCCCTGGCCGCCTCCTCGCGTTCCAGCTGGACCGCCTCGGCGGCCAGGTCCACACCCAGGGCCTTGGGCAGCAGCCGAATCACGAAGATCAGGCCCACCAGGCCGAAGATGTAGGTGATGGCGTAGGCCGTGGTGATGTTGCTGCGGACGTCCTCCACCGTGGCGCCGGCCGGCGGCGTGAAGTCGCCCGAGGCCACGGCCGCGTCGGCAGCCGCCAGGGTCGGGGTCGAGGTCAGCGCGCCGGCGAGAACACCCGCCGCCACACCGGGTTCGAAGCCGAGCACGCGCGACGCCGCCAGCGCCAGGCCGAAGCCGGTGACGGCCACGATCACCGCGATGGTCAGGTAGCGACCGCCGTCCTTCTTGATCGACTGCACGAACTTGGGCCCCGCCTCGTAGCCCACCGAGAAGATGAAGAGCACGAAGCCCAGCGACTGGATGGCCGCGTTGCTTTCGAAGCCGAGGTGGCCGAAGACCAGTCCGGCGAGGAGGACGCCGGCCACATTGCCCAGTTGGAAGGAGCCGAAGCGGATCCTGCCGATCATGTAGCCGAAGCCGAGGACGAGGAAGAGCAGCAGGACGGGGTCGCCGCTCAGCGAGGCGCGGAGGGACTCGATCATGGGCGATTACCTACCGTCGAGAAGGCCGGTGACGAAGATGACGTTGAGCATCACGTTGGAATTATCGAAGCGCTGGCGCGCATCGTAGTCGAAGCCCCAGCGTGCCGTCAACTGGAGGCGCCCGGCCCAGGGCCAGAAGCCGGCGCCGAGCATGAGCGAGCTCTTGCGGTCGTGGGCCGTCGGGTCCCAGAAGACGTCGGAGCCGGAGTCGTCGGTGATCTGCCAGTTATGCGCGCCGTGCACCGAGAACTCGAACCACTCCGTGAGGTACTGGCTCAGGCCATACTCCAGGCTCAGGCGGTTGCCGGATTTGACGTCGGCGTCCTTGATGCTGCCGTTCAGCTCATAGTTCAGGCCCGCCATGAAGGCCGTCGCCTGGTGCTCGAAGGGGTAGTAGTAGCCGAAGCCCTGGAACATGTGGGTCCAGAATCCGAGGCCGATGTTGTCGTCTGCCCCCGTGGTGTACCGGCCCGTGGGCGCAGCGAACGAGTACGTGGTCGTGAGGTTGAAACTGTACGTCTTCAGACCAGTGGCACACATCGGCCCGTCTTGCTAACGGACACCCCGCCTTGCTAGCGACGGTATGATCGCCGTCTCCTTCTTCCGATTCCGACCCTGATTATACCACCTCCGCTGGCGTAGCGTTTGAGCTTTCAGTCGCTGCCGCGCCGTCTGGATCTCACGGCCTCGTCCCAGGTACACGTCCTGCGGCGTCAGGTTCTCCAGCGACTCGTGGTATCGCTCCTCGTTGTACCAGCGGACAAACTTCTCCAGTTCCTGCTCGAGTTCCCACGGCGCGTCGTAGTTCTGCTCACCCCACCGCGGAAACATCGCCACCGGTACTGCGGCGTGCTGGCGCGGATCCACGAGAACCGCCCCCTGCAGTGTCCGCGTTGCGGCGGACCGATGCGGATCATTGCGTTCAT
>PIVY01000053.1 GCA_003353795.1 bacterium | reverse complement strand
CGTGCAAACCTTGGTCCGCGGTCGTGCGTCCTAGTTCTGTCTGGAACGAAACGACGCCCATCCGGAGGTCCACCCATGATCCGCGCCACCATCAAGCTCCTGCTCGTCCTGGCTCTCGCCATCGCCCTCGCCGCCCCCGCCAGTGCCGGATTCTTCGGTCAGGGCGTCAAGGGCAACGGCGATCTCACCACCAAGACCTATGACCTCGACACCTGCGACGCGATCCTCCTGCGCTGCGGCCTCGACGTGACCGTGAAGTTCGGTGACACGCAACAGGTCGCGCTCACCATGGACGAGAACCTGGTCGAGCTCTTCGAGATCGAAGCCAGAGGGGGCACCCTGGTCATCGACGCCGAGAAGAATCCGCGGCCCCACAAGAAGGCGCACCTCGAGGTCACCCTGAACTCGATGAAGCGATTGAAGATCTCCGGCGCCGGCGACATCGAGGTCATCGACTACGATGGAGCGGAGCTCGAACTTCTCATCGACGGCGCCGGGGACCTGGAAGTCGATGGGCGCGCCGAGCGTCTGGAGATCGTGCTCAACGGCGCCGGCGACATCGATGCCAGGCGTCTCGAGGTCCGCGATGCCGAGGTTACCGTCAACGGCGCCGGCGACGTGAGTGTCTACGCCAGCAGCTCGGCCGACATCACCATCAACGGCGTGGGCGACGTGGACGTGTACGGCAAGCCCGAGCACTTCGCCAGGTCCATCCAGGGAATCGGCGACATCGACAAGAAGTAGCCCGGTCCTGGGCAACGAGTGGCCTCCCGCCGGCAGCGGTGCTAAGCTGCCGGTGGGAGGTTCAGCATGAACGAGATCTGGCGCGGCACCCTCCGCAAGATGCGCGCGGTCCCCGGCGACGATGGTCACCCCGTCCGCTACGCCCTCGCCGACGGCTTCTGGAAGCCCGACGAGCGTGTGGCCGACCACCCCCTCAACGACCACCTCGGCGGCGAACTGCGCATCGAGTTCACCGGCACCATCGCCTGCACTTACTGCGGTCGGGCCACCAAGAAGACCTTCAATCAGGGCTTCTGCTACCCCTGTTTCCAGGCCCGCGCCGAGGCGGACATCTGCATCGTCAAACCCGAGCTCTGTCACTACCACGAGCCGGGCAATCCCTGCCGCGACGAGAGTTTCGCACAGTCGCAGTGCTTCCAGCCCCACGTGCTGTACGCGTCGCTCACCTCGGGACTGAAGGTGGGCATCACCCGCCGCCCGAACGTGCCTTCCCGCTGGCTCGATCAGGGCGCCACCGAGGCCGTTCCCTTGGCCGAACTTCCGGACCGCGCGGCTGTCGGCAAGGTCGAGGCGCAACTGCGGGATCAGCTGGGACTGGCCGACAAGACCCACTGGACGCGGCTGTTGAAGAACGAACGTGGCGACGGCGATCTGCAGGCCTACGCCGACATGGTCGTGGCGCACCTGCAGGACCTGGGAGTCGAACCGCTGCCGGCCGCCGAGCGCGTGATGTGGTCGTTCCGGTTCCCGGTCCTGGCCTATCCGGAGAAGGTCAAGAGCTTCAATCTGGACAAGGATCCCGTGGCCGGCGGTCACCTGCAGGGGATCAAGGGGCAGTACCTGATCTTCGACACCGCCGTGATCAATCTCCGCAAGTACACCGGGTACCAGGTGACCGTGAGCGCCTGACCACCGCCGGCGACAGGGCGGCCTCCGATGTCGCCCGGCGTGGTCGCTCCTGCTGTGGCGTCCGGGAGCGGAGGTGCCGCCATGTCATTTTGCTGCGCGCGACGGCCGCGGGCGCGGCGATTGCTCCCTCGCACCTCGCCGGAGCCAAGGACGGCCCGGCGAGACCCGCGAAAGGAGTTCGCCATGAATCGAAGCCACCCGCGTCCCCTGCCGGACACTCTGACCAGCCTGGGAGTCGAGGAACTCAAGGAGCGCCTGGAGATCAGTCCGTTGCTGACCGTCGGCGACATCCAGGAACCCCACCTGGACAACTGCTGCAGCTGCAAGATCCCGGAGGATCCGGCGCCCAGCGATTCCGGCGGTGTCGACATCGGCGAGTAATCGCCGCGATCCGTCGCTGCGCCGGGCTTCGGCCCGGCGCCGACTGTTTGCCTTCTCCCGCATCTGTACGCCGCCTCCCGCCGGAGCAGACTATGATCGCGCGACCGACCTCCATCTGGGACCTCTGGGTCCTTCGCGCCCTCGATCCCGACGCCCAGCCCGGAGACGTGGCTGCCCTGCGAGAATCCCGCCGTCTCCAGTCGGGGTGGGAGATGGCTGCCTGCGAACGCCTGCTCGCCGGCGATCCGCGATCGGTAGGGCCGGGCCGGCGTCTGCTCGAGCGCCGACCGGAGCTCAAGAGCGGGCTGATCCTGACCCTGCACCTCGGACCCTACCAGTTCGTGCTCGAACCGTTCGTGGCCGCCGGTCTCACGCTCACGGTGGTCCTCAACCGCGCCGCCGAACAGCGGCTGCGGCCCGTGGCCGAGAATCTGCTGCAACGCCTGGGCCACCGTGGTCGATTGAACTGGCTCGTGGTGGAGGATCCGGCCGCCGGTCGCCATCTGCTGCGCGCCCTGCGCGACGGTGGTCCCGTACTCGCCTTCGCCGACGGCAACCAGGGCCACGACGGTCTCGCGGGCACCCGCCGTCGCGGAGTTCCGTACCGATTGCCCGGGCGTGAGATCCGCGTGCGGACCGGGCTGGGGCGCGTGATCTGCCGAACCGGCTGTCCCGTGCATCCGGTGCGGGTGCGCTGGCAGGACGACGGACAGACCGTGGACTGGTCGGCTCTACCCACCCAGCGCTGGGGACGCCAGGACGATCCCGTGGCCGTCACCCGGCTTCTCTTCGACTGGGTGTTCACCGAGGTGGCCGCCGAGCCGCAGCAGTGGTCGTTCTGGGATATGCTGGGCGAGACGGCTGCCGGATTCGCGCCCGCATCCGGCGGCCGTGAGGTTCCGCCCGGACTGCAGGCCGACTATCGCCGCGCCTTCCTCATCTGCCTGGCCCGGGCTTCGGCCACGATCGTGCTCGAAATGGAGACGTCGCTCGAGATCTGGCCCGGCGACGTGCTGGCCGACCTCGGAGCCGATCGATTCTACAGTGCCGAGGGTCTCACACGGGCCGATCTGGCGTTGTTGAACGACCGCCCCTCCCTGCAGAAACTACTCATCGTGCGCGGCAGAGATTGGGTCGCCTATCATGGTCTCCGATTGTGCCTGCTGGGGCTCGCCCGGATGAGCGGCGAGGCCCATGGCGCCTAGTTTCGAGGTTCTTCCCGCTCGCGACGGTCGCTGGCTCGTGCGTGATGGGCAGCGGCGATTCATCGTGCCCCATGACCTCGGCAAGCGCCTGGATGGTTGCGGGGGCGAGCGACTCTGGCGCGATCTCGTCGCCCGGCATGTCGCAGAGAACGTACCGCACCGACTCGCCCGGGGGCTCTGGCTGAGGATCCCCGTGCTTCCGGGCGTCCTGGTGCGCCGCCTTGCTGGCCACCTCGCCGGACTGGCCAGTGCGGCCTGGCTCTCCGGCCTGGCGGCGTTCGGGATCCTGGCGCTGGTCCTGGTTCCGCGGCCGGCGGCGGATGATGCCATGTCCTGGTTGCCGGTGCTGGCCGTGTTCTTGACCACGGCGCTGATGCACGAGGTCGGACACGCAGCGGCACTCGCCCGGGAAGGCTGGCCGCCCGGCGCCGTGGGGGTGGGCCTGCTCTGGGTGTTGCCGGTCTGCTGGTGCGACGTGAGCGCCGTGACCCTTCTTGGGCGCGGCGGCCGGGTGCGGGTGGATCTGGCCGGTGTCGCGTTTCAGCTGGCGGCCGCGGGCCTGGCTGTGATCGCCGCGAGTGTCGCGCACGAGCCGGCCGTCGCCCTTGGCGCGCGCCTCGCCCTGGGGGCGGTGATCTGGAGCCTGTTGCCAATCGCCCGCACCGACGGCTACTGGCTGGCCTGCGACGTCCTCGATCTGCCGGATCTCGAGGCGCCTGTGACCGTTGGTTGCGGCCGGGGCCGCTGCTTCGCCGCCGCTGCCTGGCGATCACTGACGGCCGTTTCGCTGGTCGCTCTGCTGGCCTTGTTGGCCTGGCGGCTGCAAGGAGCGATGCACACCGGCCTCGACGGCGATACCTGGCCCGCCGTCCTCGCGCGCGGCCTCGGCGGCTGCGTGCTCCTGGTCGGGATTCTGAGCGCCGCGCGACGGATCGGTCGGCTGGTGGCTGCGGTGGGGCGCGACCTCCGCTCATGACTCCGTGACGCCGGGCCCACCCGCGGCTATCCTGGGACCATGACTCGACCAGGGAGTACGGCCGTGTGCGACGAAATCCCCGATCAGCCCGTGGACATGCCCATCGACGGCACCCTCGACCTGCATACGTTCCAGCCGCGGGAGATCAAGGATCTGGTCCCCGATTACCTCGACGTGTGTCGGGAGAAGGGCATTCTCTCGGTCCGCATCATTCACGGCAAGGGCATCGGCGTGCAGCGCGAAATCGTCCACAAGATCCTGGAGCGGCGCGACGACGTGGTGCGGTTCGGACACCCGGGCGACGGTGGATCGTGGGGCGCCACGGTGGTGGAATTGGCACCGGCGGAGGACTCCTGATGGGACGCTTCAAATCGCGTCGCGGCGGCAAGCAGGATCGCGACGTGCGCTCCGAACCGGATGCGCCGACGGCCCGGCCGGTTCGACCACCGGAGATCTTCTTGCGCATGTGCTCGTATGACGAAGCCATGCGCCGCCTCGATCAACAGGTGCCCGGTTACGTACGCCAGGGTCGTCGCGAGATCATGGTGGTGCACGGCAAGGGTCACGGCTCACCCGACGGTCGCGGCATTCTCGGCGACGCGGTGCGCGAATGGTGTGGCCGCCACGCCGATCTGGTCCTGGACTGGCGTCCGGCGCCCCCGTCGTGGGGCGGCGACGGCGCCGTGGTACTGACGCTCAACGTGTGAGGACGACGATGGGTGACGCGACGAAACTCTCCGGCCGGACGGCTCTCATCACCGGCGCGGCGCGGCGCGTGGGACGCCACCTGGCCGGCGCGCTGGCGGCTGCCGGAGCGAGGGTGGTGGTCCACTATCGCGAGAGTGCGGACGAGGCGAGGTCGCTCCAGGCGGCCATCGAGAATGCCGGCGGCGAGGCAGCGCTGGTAGCCGGCGATCTCACCGACGACGCGGTCATGGAGAACCTGATCGCCCGCGCCGCCGAGCCCTTCGGCCCCCTCGACATCCTGATCAACAACGCGTCGCAATTCGCGCCGGGCTGCGTGCTTGAAACCACTCTCTCTGAATGGCGCCGCTACCAGTCGGTCCACGCCGAGGCGCCCTTCGTGCTGAGCCGTGAATTCACCCGTCAGCGCCCCGAAGGTCGCGATGCGGTGATCGTCAACCTCAACGACTGGCGCGCCGGACGGCCCGGTCCCGACCACTTCGCCTACACCATGAGCAAGGTGACGCTGCACGGCCTCACGCGGAGCCTGGCGCAGGCTCTCGGCCCTCATGGCGTGCGCGTGAACGAGCTGGCTCTGGGCGCGGTGCTGCCGCCCGAAGGCGGCGAGGACGGCTACTTGCACACTCTCCGCGAGGAGATCCCCACGCGACGATTCCCCACCCTGGACGACGTGGCGGCAGCGCTGATCTTCATCGTGGGAACCGAGAGCATCAACGGCGAGACCGTCCACGTGGACGGCGGCCGCCACCAGGTCTGAGAGAGGCGACCCCATGATCGACCGCATCCTCGTCAAGAACCTACTCGTGCGCGGCATCCTGGGCATCAAGTCCGACGAGCGCGTGAAGCGGCAGGACATCCTGGTCAATCTCGATCTCGAGGTCGACCTGCGGCCCGCCGGCCGGAGCGACCAGATCGACGATGCCATGAACTACCGCACCATCACCAAGCAGGTGATCAACCTCATCGAGGGGTCGTCGTTCCACACGGTGGAGAAGCTGGCCACGGAAATCGCGCGGCTCGCGGTGACCGGCTATCCGGTGCTGTCGGCCACGGTCACCGTGGAGAAGCCGGGGGCGCTCCGATTTGCCGAGTCGGTGGGCGTGACGATCGTGCGCACCGCGACCGACTTCGCGGAGTAGCGGCATGGCCCGGATTTATCTGCTACTGGGGTCGAACGTGGAGGCCGAGCGAAACCTGCCGGCCGCCGTGGCGCTGCTGCGTGAGCACGGGCTAGTGGCGGTGAGTGCGGCGTACGAGACGGCGCCGGTGGGCACGGGTCACGTCGAGCCGTTCCTGAACGCGGCGGCGCTGATCGAGACGGAACTGTCGCCGGAGGCGGTGAAGCGGGACGTGTGCGCCGGGATCGAGCATGCGCTCGGCCGCGTGCGCGATCCGGCCGACAAGTTCGGGCCGCGGACCATCGATCTGGACATCGGGCTGTGGGACGACGACGTGCTCGAGGTCGTGGGCGGCGCCGTGCCGGATCCAGATATCCTGCGGTACCTGCACGCGGCGCGGCCGCTGGCGGACGTGGCGCCGGGAATGAGGCACCCCGTGGACGGGCGGTCCCTGGCGACCATCGCGGCCGATCTGGAACGAAGCAGCGAACCCGCGTCGAAACCGCAGCCCCGGCCGGACGTCGTGCTGTCGGTCGCGGGCTGATTCGCCGTCGACGAATCGGCAGCGGAGATGTGGTAGAATCATCACGACAGGCCGTCGTTATCCCTCCATCACGACTCACTCCTCCCGAGGTCCAACATGATGTCCCGCCGGCTCCTGATCCTGGCCCTGCTCGCCGTGACCACCCTGTCCACCGTCCAGGCGCCGCCGACCCTGCCGCAGCCCACCGAGCACCGACAGGACCAGAACGCCGAGCTGCGCCACGCCGACCAACGCCGCGCCTGGCTGGCCGACATGCACCGCACGGCCCCCGACGTGGACTGGCGCGCCATCGAGCGCGAGAACGGTCGCGCCTTGCAGGAGCAGCGCAATGCTGCCGGCCGTCGCGACATCCACGACGAGCGCTGGGCCGAGGTGGGCAGCCGCAACCAGGCCGGGCGCATGCACGTGGCGGCGGTCTCCACCCTCGCCGACAGCCTCTATGGCGGCTCCTCGCGGGGCGGCGTCTGGAAAGGCTCCCTCGACGGCAACGGCTGGCGCCCCCTCGGCGACAACCTCTGGGGAGGCTCCCACGGGCTCGTGGTCGCCGGCGCCGCCGGCGACGTGATCACCTCGATCACCGACAACGGCGGCCTGCACTACAGCGAGGACGAGGGCGTCACGTGGCTCGAGCCCGGCGGCATCGCCGGCTCGCTCAGCTCGTGCAAGCGCGTGGCCCGCGACGCCGGCGATCCCGACCGGGTCCTGCTCCTCGCCCGCGGCAACACCGGCACCTACCTCCACGTGTCCCGCGACGCCGGCCGCAGCTACGTGCAGGCCCGCCGCCTGACCACCAACTACGGCGACTTCTGGGTCGACCGGCGGCTCGGCGGCGCAGTCTATCTCCTGGACGGGAATCGGCTGTACCGGAGCGATGGGTCGCTCCTGGTCTGGACCGACCTCGGCACCCTGCCCTACGCCGGGCCCTCCAACGTGGTGCTTGCCGCCAGTGAGGCGGGCGCGCCGACCCTCTACGCCGCTGCCCGCGTCAGTAACCAGTGGCGCCTCTACCGGTCCGTCGACGCCGGCACGAACTGGGCCTACCGTTTCGACATCAACGACTTCTGGGAGACTCTCTGCGCCTCGACCGTCGATCCCGATCTCGTGGCCTTCGCGGGCGTGGAACTGTGGCGGTCGGCCAACGGCGGCGGCAGCTTCGCCAAGGTCAACAACTGGTGGGACTACTACGACGACCCGGTCAACAAGCTCCACGCCGACTTCCCCGGCCTCGACTGCATCCCCACCGCGGGCGGCGGCGAGATCTGGTACGCGGCCAGCGACGGCGGCCTCTACCGCAGCGACGACGGCCTGGCCACGGTGCTCAACATCTCGCTGACCGGACTCGGCGTCAGCCAGTACTACGGCACGCTCACCAGCAGCAACGATCCCGACCTGCTCCTGGCCGGCGCCCAGGACCAGGGCTACCAGCGGAGTACGGGGCCCGACCGCGGACCGACGTGGGATTTCGACCAGCTCATCAGCGGCGACTATGGCCACCTCACCTCGACCGACGGCAGCCACACGCTCGTCTACTCGGTCTATCCGGGATTCGTGCTGGTGCAGGAGGGCGAGATCGCGCCGAGCCTCAGCGGCTACCTCGATTTCCCCGCCGGCGAGAGCCACGGCTGGATGCCCTTCATCACCGCCGACCCGGACAACCACCGCGCCTTCTACTTCTGCGGTTCGCGGCTGCACCACGGCTCCTGGCTGGGCGGTGACAACGTTCAATATACGGCCTCGAGCCAGCTCTTCACCGTGGCCGGCGGCAGCTACCTGACCGCTGTCGGCATCGCGCCGTCGGACCATCAGAAGCGCATCGCCGTGGTGGATAACGGCCGCATCTGGCACACCGTCGACGGTGGCAGTCTGTGGCAGCTCTCGGCGGACACGGGGCCGAGCGCGCACTACTTCTACGGCACGGCCATCGTCCATGCCGCCGCCGCTGCCGACCGGGCCTGGATCGGCGGCAGCGGCTACAGCGGCTACGGCGTCTGGCGCACCCTGGACGGCGGCGTGACCTGGAGCGGCGCGGGCACCGGCTTGCCGTCGACCCTGGTCTACGGGCTGGCGCTCGAGAGTCCCACCCGCGAGGTCCTGTACGCCGCCACCGAGGCCGGTCCCTACCGGCTCGATCCGGACACCGATCAGTGGGAGTACATCGGCGGCACGACGGCGCCGCTGACGACCTACTGGAGCGTGGAGGCGGTGCCGGCGGCCCAGCTCGTGCGGTTCGGGACCTACGGCCGCGGTATCTGGGACTATGCGACGGCGTCGATCACCGCCGCGCCGGTGGCGGCGCCTGCGGCGGACCTGGAACTGGCCTGCGCGCCCAACCCGTTCAACCCGCGGACGGTCGTCTCCTTCCGCATCGACAGGGCCGACCATGCCATGGTCACCGTCCACGACGCTGCGGGCCGGCGCGTGGCCACGCTGCACGACGGGGGCCTGAATGAGGGGCGCCATGAGATGATCTGGAACGGGCGCCACGCCCGGGGCCAGGAGTGCGCCAGCGGCGTCTATCTGGTCCGGGTGGTAACCTCGACGGGCGGAGCGAGCCTCAGCATCGTCCTGGTCCGATGACGGATGGTCCGGTCCGCGTGAGATTCATCTGTGCTTATTTTGCAATTTCAGTACAGATGTGATAAAATCTCTGGACCAAGATGATATTCATAGCGCACCTGTGAGGCGTGCGCGTGGATTCCGTGCATGATGAATTGCCGGGGCCAAGGCCGCGGCGCCGATATCCTGCGGAGCGTCAGTCGGTCAAACGGCCGGAAATCGGCCAATACAAGAGAGGCCTCGAAATGAAGAAATTGCTCATGACCATCACCATCATGGCGCTCGCCAGCACGGCCTTCGGCCAGCTGGTCATTACCGGCGCGTACGACGGCCCGCTGCCCGGCGGCCTGCCCAAGGGCGTCGAGCTCTGCGCCGTGGCCGATATCGCAGACCTGTCCATCTACGGCATCGGCTCTGCCAACAATGGCGGCGGCACCGACGGTGAAGAGTGGACCTTCCCCGCCGACAGCGCCGTGCAGGGCCAGTTCATCTACGTGGCGTCCGACTCCATGGGCTTCCATGACTTCTTCGGCTTCCAGCCCGACTACTTCGAGACCGGATTCGCCCTCTCGATCAACGGTGACGATGCCGTGGAACTGTTCTGCAACGGCGTGGTCGTCGACACCTTCGGCGACATCGACACCGACGGCACCGGCGAGCCCTGGGAGCACCTGGACAGCTGGGCTTACCGCGTGGACAACACGCCCGACGGTCCCTGGGACCTCTCCTTCTGGTTCTTCGGTGGCCCCAACGCCTGGGACGGCGAACTGACCAACGCGACGGCGGCCGTGCCCATGCCCATCGGCACCTACTGGTTCGATCCCGCCGTGGCGGTCGAGCCCACCAGCCTGACCAACGTGAAGGCGCTGTTCGAGTAGATTCGGCTGACCTTTCGAGCCAGCTCATGGAAGCCCCCCGGTCGCAGGACCGGGGGGCTTCATGTTGCGATTCGAAACTGGATCAAGATCAGCGTACCAGCGATGCTTTCGCCGTCTGCACCTGCCCGTCGGTCGTCATGGATACCACGTAGTTCCCTGAAGGCACATTGTGGCCATTCACATCCCGGCCGTTCCACAGCACCGACTGCTCGCCGCGGTCGAACACGCCGTCGGCCAGATCCGCCACGCGCCGGCCGTTCAGGTCGAAGACCGAGATGGCCACATGCTGCGAGCGGTCCAGGGTGAAGCGGACCCGGGTCATGGGGTTGAACGGATTCGGATAGGCGCCGGCCAGTTCGGTGCGGAAGACACCGTTGCCGGGCGTCTCGTCGCCGTCCACGGCCAGGATGTCGCCGGGAATGTACATGATGTAGTAGTCGCCGCCGTTGCCCAGCTCGTTGGCGTGCGTCTGCTTGCCGCAAGCCGCGATCTCCAGTCCGCCCGCCAGGTCGACGCGCCCATCCACGGCGTAGACCGAGCCACGGGTGTCCAGCGAGGCCACCGGAACGATATTGCCGAACTCGAAGACCATGACCTCGGGCGTGCCGCCGCGGTCGTCGCCCCAGTTGCCGCAGACGGCCAGGTCGGAGTCGTCGCCGAAGAAGATCGAGCGCACGCCTTCCTGCACCACGCCGCCACTGACCGGCCCCTCGTAGAGCACGCCGGTATGGTTGTTGTCGTTGGCATTGGTCATGTAGACGTAGGTGCGGTTCCAGGACCCGGTGTTGATGCCGCAGACGATGTCGCCGGCGGAGTTCACCTTCGCGTACGAGGCATAGGCTCCGGGGACTCGACGATAGCCCCAGCGGTAGACGTAGTCGTCCCCGACACGCTCGAAGACTTCCATGTTGGTCCAACCGGCCACGAGCCAGTGGCCGTCCGGCGAGATGGCGACCACGTCGCAGGACGCGCCGGCGTTGGCGTTGTAGAGGGGGGTGCCGGTGGCGGTGTCGAGGACGTGGAGCATGTTGCCGCGAGAGGCGACCAGGCTGCCGTCCTCGGTGATGTCCATCACCCGGCAGAAGCCGTTGGACGGCAGCTCGTACGTGGACAGGAGCTCGCCCGTGAACCCGTTGTAGCAGAGGACCGTACCGTTGGTCGTCTTGTTCACGCCCACGGCGACCACGCTGCCGTCGGCCGTCTGCACGATGCACTTCGGGGCGCTGTTGGGGAAGTCGTGGGTCCAGTCCCAGGACGTCCCGTTCCACCCGCCGCACACGGTGGCGCCGTCGATGCGGGGGTTCTCGATCAGGGCGGCGCCACGACTTGCGTAGGCCACGTACCCGGCATCGGTCTCGAAGGTCCAGTTGACCGTGCCGTCGGACGCGAGGTTCTGGATCGCGGCGGGATAGTTCGCGCTGCCGTTTTCGGTGCCGGCGTAGTATCCGCCGGGGCCGATGCCGCAACTGTTGTAGATGACCACGTCGATGCTCTGCTGGCCGACGAGGTCGATGTCCCGCATGGGGGCGAGGGGCGGCAGGTCGGACGTGCCCTGAGCGTGCTGGACGCGGTCGACGGTCCCATCCGCGGAATGCCCCATGACGGTTCGTTGGAGTTGCGCGCCGGCGGTGGCGGCCATCAGCAGCACGATGATCAGGCAGGTGAATGTCTTGCTCATGTCGAACTCCTCGAGGATGGGGCGATCACCACGCGGACGCGTTCGGTGGGGTGGACTCTACACGATCTGGCGGACGGTTTTCAATGGTGCGCACGTCGACGCGCCGCCCGACCACCAGGATCGTGAGTCATTCCTCGGATTCGTGAGAGGCTTATGAAAAGATCGATACGAGGAGCGCGACGGAATCGTCGACGGTGACCGTCCTCAACTGTCGTCCTTCTTCTTCCACGGATATCCGTGCTTCCAGATGATGAGAGATACGCTTGCGAGGGCCGCGTTCCACCAGCCCACGCGCACCATGAACGTTCCGAACGCTTCGAAGAATGCATTCCAGTCGAACGCGTTTTCCACAGGTCATCCTCCTTTGATCCTCATCGGATCGGGCGAGAGAGGTCGGTTGCCTGAAGATCCCACGCTACTCACAAACAAGAGTCGCGGCAAACTAGCGGGCTCGCTCACAGTCAACGCAACCGCAAGACCTTACCGCGGGCCACCTGCCGCCCGGCCTGCACCCGGTACACGTAGATCCCGGCCGGCACTTGCCGCCCGGCGTCGTCGCGACCGTTCCAGCGCACCGTATGTTCGCCTGCGGACAGGCCGGGTCCAACCAACCGCACGATATCGCGACCACGCACGTCGAAGATCCGGACGTCCACGTCCTGCGCATCATCCAGCGCGAATCGGAATCCGGTCGCCGCATGGAACGGGTTGCGGGTGACCACGGGGCTGAACACGCTGACCGGTTCGTCGTTCACGGCGGTGGTCCCGTCGACATGAATGGTGATGGTCGCCATGTCGTTGTCCGGATCCTGGTCGCCGGCGAGCATCGTGGCCACCGTGAGCGTGATGTCGCCCGAGGCGGTGGGTATCCAGGCTGGGTCGAGGACGAGCGTGTCGAGTCGTGCGAATCCCAGGTCGGCGGTCGCGGCGAACGTGTCGCCGCCGCCGTCGAACTGCACCGTCACGCCGGATTCGCCGGTGAGGCCGTAGTTGGTGGCGATGACCCGTAGAGGCACCGGGTCGCCGGGCTGGAATATCTGGCCCTCTTCGAGGTCGAGGAACGTCAAGACGCCGGTGTCGTGAGCCTGCGGCTCGCCCATGAGCCGGTCGACGCCGAATTTGATCAGGTAGCAGGTCACCCAGGACATGTCCTCGTCGGGCAGGTCGACCGTCTCGGCGGTGATGCCGCCATCGTCGTCGACGTCGAGGGAGAGCAGGAGGTCGGTGGCGTAGCGGGCGTTATCCCAGGAGTTCTGGTCGCCGGTCACGTCCCAAGCCGCGAAGTGACCGTTGGCGTAGGCCACGTTCCAGGCCGAGTTCCAGTCGTAGCCGGGGACGTCGTACCAGTCCTGCCACACGTCCATCTGGTCGGCATTTTCGCCGAGCCAGAGCTGGCCTGCGGTCGAGTCGTCGCGGAACACCGAGTTGCAGACTCCCCACATGCAGGTGCCGCTGCTCATGGCCCAGTACTCGTAGCCCAGGTAGAAGCGGGGGTTGTTGTTCAGCCAGTCGAGCACGTCCTGGCCCTGCGCCACGGCGGCGGCCATGTGCCCGGTGTTGCCCACGGCCTCGCCGTAAAGGTAGAGGTTGCCGGCGCACCAGCCCTTGACGAAGGCGTCGAGGCGCTGGGACCAGACGTCGCCATCGGAAAGGTCGAGGGGGTGGTCGACGATGTACTGGGCGCAGCTGATGGCGTAGCGGGCGAAGCTGTCGTCGCCGGTGGCGGCCTCGTACTGCAGGGCGGCGGTGAGTCCCCAGGCGCAGTTGTGGTCGCGGTAGTAGTCGTCGCCGGCGCCGCCTTCCTCATCCCAGGCCGGGTAACGTTCACAGTAGATCCAGGCGGCGGCGATGTTCTCGTCGTAGGTGTCCAGACCGGTGAGTTCGCGATAGCGCGACCAGCACCAGATGGCCTCGAGCGTGTTGTCGGTCTGGATGACGCCGCCGAGATCACCGGACTCGGCCTCGATCATGCCGCCGTAGTCGTCGGATCCGGGATCGAGTTCCTGCCACGTTGCGAGGAAGTCGGTCATCTGCACGAACTCGCGCAGGTAGTTGAAGGGGCCCAGGTACTCGGGAGGAAGACGGCCGCCGCGGGGCCCGCCGTCGAGCCAGAGCTCGTAGGCCTCCGGGGACATGGGCTCCGGCGGGGCGGCGGGGATGGTGGCGAAGGCGGCCGGGGCGAAGGCGAGGAGCAGCAGGGCGGTCGCGGCGAGGCGCTGGACCGTACCTGGAGGGCGATTCATGACGGCACCTCTCGATGGCGGCAAGGGTGGGCGAGCGTCGGAAGGTGACGCTGGCCGCCGACCGAGCGATACTAGCACGATCGAGAACTCAGTTTCCACATTGCCGCGCGTAAGGGAGCCGTCCCGTGAACTTCCAGAACGAATCGCTGCCCGCTCAGGCCATCAAGGTCGGCTCCACCCCCGCCATGACCGAGGAGACTGTCGTCGCCGGACTGCTCCGCAAGCATCTCGCGCCGCGGGGGAAGATCGGCTTCCTGGTCGTGGAGGAGGGGGCCCTGCAGTACGTCTGGGACGACGCGCCCGACGAGGTCCTGGACGCCGACCCGGATCATCCCATCGTCATCGCGCCGGAGCGCTACCACCACGTGGTGATCACCGGAGCCGTGCGCTTCCGCGTCGAGTTCTACCAGGTGCCCCAGGCCCTCGGCGACCTCGGCGCGCCGCGATCGGGCGAACGTCCCGGCGAGGATTTCCTCTAGGCCGCATCGCGTGCTATCTTGTCCGCTCGTCCACAGAACCACGGAGAGCGACCATGGCCGACCTCAAGAAGAAACTCATCGTCGTCGGTGATCGGATCCTCGTGCGTCCCGAGCACGGCGAGGAACGCACCGGCGCCGGCCTCTATCTGCCGCAGTCGGCCGTCGCAGCGCGTCAGGCCCAGGGCGGCTGGGTCGTCACCGTGGGACCCGGCGTGCCCATTCCCGAGCCCGTGGACTTCGACGAGGACCAGCTCGACGAGCACAACGAACCCCGCTACCTGCCCATGCAGGCCCAGGAGGGCGACTACGCGGTGTTCCTGAAAAAAGCGGCCATCGAGATCACCTTCGAGAAGAAGCAGTACCTCATCGTGCCCAACGCCGCGATCCTGGTGCTCATTCGCGAGGAGTGGGATCCCACCTCGAACGGCAATGACGACTGGCCGGGCAACACCACCAACTGACCGGCCGGGCCCGCTACTTCCGCGCCTCGATGATGGCCGCCTGCACGAATTTTTCCGCGCCGGAGCCCGGCTCCCATTCCTTGATGTACTCGCCGCTACGATCGTTGACTGCGATGCGGATGTCGTCGAAACCCGCCTCGCGCAGGTACCGCGTCACCTCGTCCACGGTCGCGGCTCCGGAGATGCAGCCGGACAGCGAAGCATCGTCGGCCAGGATCTCGGCCGGGAACTCGCCCACGCGCACCACGTCGCTGATGGCCAGGCGACCGCCGGTTCGCAGCACGCGGTACGCCTCGCGAAACACCTGCGCCTTGTCCGGCACCAGGTTCACCACGCAGTTGGACAGGATCACGTCCACGGTGTCGTTGGCCACCGGCAGGTGCTCCAGCTCGCCGAGGCGAAACTCGACGTGAGGATGGTCGGCGGCGTTGGCGCGGGCGCGGGCGATCATCTCCGGCGTCATGTCCACGCCGATCACCCGCCCGGAATCGCCCACCTGGTCGGCTGCGATGAAGCTGTCGAAGCCGGCACCGGAGCCCAGGTCGAGCACGGTCATGCCGGGCTCGAGCAGGGCGGCGGTGAGAGGGTTGCCGCATCCGAGGGAGAGATCCTCGCCGATGGGGAGCGCGGCGAGTTGAGCTTCGGTGTAGCCGAGGGCGCGTGCAGCGGTCCGCAGATCGATGGCTGCCGTGGCGCCTTCGTCGCAGCATCCGGCCGAGGATTCGGTGGTGGAATCGCAGCATGAGTTCGACTTGCCGGTGGCGATGTCGGCGTAGCGACTGCGGACCAGATCGAGCTGGTCCTGGTGGGTGCGCTGTTCGGTCATGACGGGGTCCTTTCCTGACGGTGGCGACGCACGAGGTCGGCCAGGGTGGCGAGGCTGGTCTCGATGCGCTCGCGGTCGGCGGTCGCGAGGGGGGCCAGCACGGTTTCGAGCAGGGCGTCGAAGCAGCGCGCGGCGTCGACGAGGGCGGCGCGGCCGCGATCGGTGAGTTCGACGCAGGTGCAACGGCGGTCGAGGGTGGAGCAGCATCGCACGGCGAGGTCGCGCTTCTCGAGGCGGTCGACCACGCGGGTCGCGCCGCTGCGGGTCACGCCCAGGGAGCCGGCGATGTCCTGGATGGTGCGACAGTCGCCGGCCGCGGCCGTGGCCAGGGCGCGGGCCTCGGCTGCCGAGAGTTCGCCGCAGCACGGGTCGTCCTGGCCGTGGGGTCGGACGAACCACGCGACGTCGAGCAGATCGTTCTTGAGGTCGGGGATGACGGGCTGGGGCATGGCGACTCCTTTTGTTGACGTCGTCAACTATAATCAGAATAATTGACGACGTCAATTAAAAAGTCCGCCGGTCAGTCTGGCTTCTCGCCGTCCTGCCGGGCTGCCCTTCGCAGGGGACCGGGATCCCAGCCCGCGTCGGCGTTCAGGTCGTCGGTTTGCTCGGCCTGCATGAGGCTTTCCAGATCCTGGATGTGCTCGCGGGCTCGCGAGAGGTATTCCTGGTCGTGACGGTGTGCCAGCAGATCGCGGAGCATGGCTTCGTCGCGCCGCCGGAACTGACGCGACAGGCGGTAGGCCCGATTGCCGCGCAACCCCAGTAGCCGGAGGGTCTCGGCGCCCATGCGCATGGCCGAATCGAGGGACTCGCGGAACACGTGATCCACGCCGGCCTCCATCAATTCGTGCGCGTGCACCCAGCCGCCGGCGCGCGCGACGATGGTGGCCTGAGGGAAGTGCTCCTGGGCCAGGCGGACCAGATGCAGCTGCGCTTCGGGGTTGTCGAGGGCCAGCACGAGAATGCCGGCCTGCTCGGCTCCCGCGGCGCGCAGGACCTCGACGCGCGTGGCGTCGCCGAAGTAGACGGTCAGCCCTAGCTTTCGCAGCAACTCGACGCGATCGGAATCGTGATCCAACACGGTGGGGCAATGTCCGGCAGTGCGCAGGAGTCGGCCCAGGGCGCTGCCGAAGTGGCCGAAGCCCACGATGATCACGTCGGCATGGGATTCCACCGTATCGGACGGGCGATCGTCGGTGCGGTGGGTCCCCACGCGCGGCTGCAGCACCCGTTCGTAGAAGAGCAGCAGCAGGGGCGTCAGCGCCATGGACAGGGTGACCGTGACGATGAGCAGGGCAGCGTCGGCCGCCGCCATGACCCGCTGCTGGACCGCGAAGCTCAAGAGGACGAAGGCGAATTCGCCGCCCTGGGCGAGGCAGAGGGTGAACATCAGGTTCTGGTCGCGACGCAGTCCGAATACGCGGCCGAGGATCGCCAGGACCAGCAGTTTCACCCCCACGAGGACCAGCAGCATGCCGCCGACGGTCAGGGGAGAGCCGGCCACCAGGTCGAGGTCGAGGCTCGCGCCCACCGCCACGAAGAACACACCCAGGAGCAGTCCCTTGAAGGGCTCGATGTTGGCTTCCAGTTCGTGGCGATACTCGCTGCCGGCCAGGACCACGCCGGCCAGGAAGGTGCCGAGGGCGGGGCTCAGGCCCACGCGGTCCATGAGCAGCGCGATGCCCACCACCAGCACGAGGGCGGCCGCGAGCGAGAGCTCGTGCAGCCGCGTGCGGGCGATGATCCGCAAGACCGGGCTCACCAGGAAGCGGCCGAGTACCACCACCAGCGACATCGCCGCCACCACCGCCAGCGGCTTTGACCAGCTCGGCAATTCGCTCAGCGGCGTCTCGGCGGCCACCACCGCCTCCTTGAGCGCGGGATCGATCAGCAGGGGCAGAAGCGCCAGGATGGGAATCACCGCCACGTCCTGGAAGAGCAGGACCGAGAAGGCGTTCTGGCCGGCGTCCAGGCGGAGCCAGCCCTTTTCCGACAACGTCTGCAGCACGATGGCGGTGGAAGACAGCGCCAGCGCCAGGCCCGCAGCCACCGCCGGGCGCCAGGCCGTGCCGGCCAGCATGGCGGCCGCGGCGATCAGCACCGCCGTGACAAGCACCTGCGCGCCACCCAGGCCCAGGATCCCGCGTCGCAGTCGCCACAATTTCTGCGGATCCAGCTCGAGACCGATCAGGAAGAGCATGAGCACCACGCCGAACTCGGCGAAGTGCATGATGTGCTCTCCCTCGGCGCCCACCA
Source organism: bacterium (assembly GCA_003353795.1). Taxonomy (GTDB): domain Bacteria; phylum Krumholzibacteriota; class Krumholzibacteriia; order LZORAL124-64-63; family LZORAL124-64-63; genus Glo-17. Next base: position 9,106 of record PIVY01000053.1, on the reverse strand, counting down.
GATTCAGGACGAAGGGACCCACGGCGATGCCGGCGACGAGGTAGCCGAGCACCGACCCGAGGCCCAGTTTCTTGGCCAGTGGCACCGCTACCAGCGAGGCGGCCAGGAGCACGAAGGTGAGTCCGAAGAAGTCCTGCCCGTGCATCTTCAGTCCTCCCGGATGACCGCGTCGACGTCGGCGTTGATGTGGGTGAGCTTCGCCGCGCGGCCGGCGTCGAAGCGATCATCGCGCAGGGCCTCGATCAGCCGCCGGTAGTCGACCGCGTGCTGGCGGATCTCGGTTTCGGTGAGCTTGAGGGTGCCGTGCACCACGAAGGGGCCCAGCCACTCCATGCCGCACAGGCGTCCGGTCTGCTCCACCGGCGCGAGGAATTCCCGGACGGTGTAGCGATTCTGCCCCTTGCGCGTGTAGGCCTCGAGGCCGCCGCCGCAAGTGAGGGCCGACAGCAGCGACTTGTCCCGCAGGGCGTCGCCACCCGGTCCGTAGGCCCAGCCGAAGCCCAGCACGAGATCGATCCACTCCTTCAGCAGCGGCGGGATGCTGTACCAGTAGAAGGGGTGCTGGAGGATCACGATGTCGTGGGCGAGCAGCAGCTCCCGTTCCCGCTCCACGTCGACGTCGCCCTCGGGATAGGATTCGTAGAGGTCGTGGATCACGACCCCATCCAGACCGGAAGCGGATTCCGCAAGAATTCGTCCTGTGCGCGATTTCTTCAATGACGGATGTGCGAAAACTATAAGCACGGAGCGATGCATGGATTTTCCTCTCGGTTCTGTGATACTCTAGCACGGGTCGATGATCTGGCCAGACAACTCACCAATGCTTCCGTATTTATGTACATCTTTGCGTTATCTTTTATTGGTTCCGGAAGTTGCGGATTCCTGATGTGGCCCCAATCGCTGGCCATCTATGATCGCCCCTGAAACGTCACCGATACGAGACGTTTGCCTGAGGAGTCAGATGGGCTCCGCCGTCGCCGGTGTCTCGCAACTGAACGGCGCGACCGGTCGGCCCATCGCAACCAGGGAGCATCGCATGAAACGATTGATTCTGAGCCTGGCCCTGCTCGCCATGGCGAGCGCGGCGCCGGCGGCCATCGTGGCAGTCGAGACCGTGGAGTACCCGGTCGAGGCCTTCTGGGCCTCCATGTCGACCAACTACGACGGTTCCCGGGTCGCTGCCAACTTCGGCGGCGACATCTGGTTGCTGGACAATGGTGTCTGGCAGTACATCAGCTTCGGCCACGCACTGAGTTCCGGCGTTGGCCTGTCGGCTGACGGCACGGCCCTCATCAGTGCCATGGACGACCCCGACACCGGCCTGCGCAACCCGACCATCTGGTACGAGGCCGACGGCTGGGGACCGACCCTGCTGGGCGGAATCCCCGGATACGGCGACTGCGACAACAGCGTCGGTAGCGGCTACGCGCTGAACCACGACGGCAGCCTGGCCGTGGGCCTGGGCTGGAACGCCTGCGCCGGCGTGGCCTTCATGTGGAGCGAGGCCAGCGGCATGGTGGACATCGGCGGTGTCCGCGCCTCGATGATCTCCGATGACGGCAGCGTCGTCACCGGCTTCGACCACCATCCCGACTGGGGCGGCCGCCGCCCGAACATGTGGGAGAATGATCCCTCCGGCACGCCTCCGGGCAGTGTCACGGGACCGATCCTGCTGGCCAACCCCAACGACGCGCCGGGCGAAGGCTACGACGTCACCTCCGACGGTAGCCTCATCGCTGCCGACTTCTATCCCGAGGACTCGGGCTGGTTCTACAGCCAGGCGAGCTTCTGGACTGCCGACACCGGCATGGTGCCCATCGGCACCCTGGGTGACAACGAGTTCCACCGCAGCATCTCGACCCTGTGCTCCGACGACGGCAAGGTCTGTGGCGTCAGCGGCGATCCTCCGCCGTGGGGCCAGTGGGACGTGTTCGTGTGGACAGCGGAGAACGGCATGGAGCAGCTCAAGCAGCTGTGCCTGGACTCCGGCGCCGCGCTGCCCGACGGCTTCGAGACGAACTACCTGGTCGGAACCCTGGCGCTGTCCGGTGACGGCAGCACCATGTTCGTGACCTGGCAGGACGACATGTGGAACCAGGGCGCCTACAAGGTCACCTTCGAGAGCACCGTGGCCATCGATCCCATCGAAGAGGGCGAGACCCTGCCCCAGGCCATCAGCCTGAAGCAGAACTTCCCCAACCCCTTCAATCCGATGACGAACATCGCCTTCTCGCTGCCCCGCACCGAGAACGTGAAGGTCGCCATCTTCGACGTGAAGGGTCGCCACGTGCAGACCGTGCACGAGGGCAGCCTCGGCGCCGGCGAGCACGCCGTGATCTGGAACGGCACCGATTCGTCCGGTAACAACGTGCCCTCCGGCACCTACGTGTACCGCCTGATCACCGACAGCCGTACCTACCACCGTACGATGTCGTTGCTCAAGTAAGGCGTACGTTCAAGCTGACAGGCGCCTTTGGCGCCTGCAGCTTAACGTCCGGGCTGCAGTAGGATGGCCCCGGCTCTTTGGAGTCGGGGCCTTCTTCTGTCCGACACGGGACGAGGATGCGGGTACCGGAAGGGGGGGATCTGCGGCATACTGGGAACTGGAAACGAATCCCCTGACGAGAGTTCGACCATGACCGCACCCGCCATCGAGACCCGCGACCTCACCCGCTTCTACGGCAAGCACCGCGGTGTCGAGGCTCTCGACCTCACCGTTCATGGCGGCGAAGTCTTCGGCTTCCTCGGTCCCAACGGCGCTGGCAAGAGCACCACCATCCGCCTGCTGCTCGACCTCATCCGCCCCACTCGCGGCACCGCCCGCGTGCTGGGGCTCGACTGCCAGGGGCAGGGCCTGGAGGTGCGCCGCCTCGTGGGATACCTGCCGGGCGAGTACCGCTTCTACGAGAATCTCGACGGCCGTCGCATGCTCGAGTACCTGGGCCACGTGGGCGGCCAGGTCGATCCCGCCGTGGTGGCGTCCCTGGCCGAACGCCTCGGCGCCGACCTCCAGCGCCCCATCCGCACCCTGTCCCACGGCAACAAGCAGAAGCTGGCCATCGTGCAGGCCTTCATGCACGAGACGCCGCTGTTGATCCTCGACGAACCCACCACCGGCCTCGATCCCCTGGTGCAGCAGGCGTTCTTCGCGCTGGTGGAGGAGGCCCGCGCCGCCGGCCGCACCGTGTTGCTGTCGTCGCACAACCTGGGTGAGGTCGAACGGGTGTGCGACCGCTTCGCCAGCGTGCGCCAGGGCCGCCTCGTGGGCGTGGAAACCATGGCCGACCTGCGCGATCGGGCCGTGCGCCTGGTCTCACTCACGGCCGGGCGCCCACTCGACGCGGGGGTCTTCGCGGCCCTGCCCGGCATCGACGATCTCGTCGTTGATGGCCTCACCCTGCACTGCACGGTGCAGGGACCGCTGCAGCCGCTCCTGGCGGCGGCCGCGCCGTACGAGGTGGTCGACATCCTCAGCCGCGAGCCCAATCTCGAGGAGTTCTTCCTCGCGCTCTACGGGCAACGGGAGGTGCGCCATGAAGGGTAGCATCTACCTCAAGACGCTCGTCGACCTGCGTGGTTCGGTGATCATGTGGAGCCTCGGCATCGCCTTCATCGGCGCCGTCAACGTGCTGTTCTTTCCCACCATCCAGCAGATGGAAGGCCTGGTGGCGTTTCTCGACTCGATGCCGCCGGTGATCAAGGCCATGATCGGCGACGTCTCGGCCATGGTGCGCCTCGACGGCTTCCTGCACGTCAAACTCTTCGATCCCTTGCCGCTGCTGCTGGCGATCTTCGGGATCTCGCACGGTGCGTCGCTGCTGGCGGGAGAACTGGAACACAAGCACGTCGACCTGTTGCTGGCGCGTCCGGTGCATCGCTGGCGCGTGGTGCTGGCCAAGTTCCTGGCCGTGGCCACCGGCGTGGCCATCATCGCGGTGGCGCTGGCGGCAACGGTGGTGGTTTGCGCCCGCATCATCGGCGACGAGTTGCCGTGGTCGCACCTGGTGCTGGGCACCCTCAACGCCCTGCCTTTGTCCTGGCTCTTCACCGCCCTGGCGCTCCTGGGGTCGAGCCTGGTGACGCAGCCGCGGCCCGCAGCGTTCGCGGCCGGGGCGGTGGTGGTTGCCGGTTACGTGCTGGAAACCCTCCGCATGATGTCCCCGGCGCTGGCCGGCTGGCGTACCGTGTCGCTCTTCGCGTACCAGAAGGCGGGGTATCCCCTGGTCGGGGCCCCCGACATCGGTGCGGTCGGACTGTTGCTCGCGGTGACCGTGGTGCTGGTGACGGCGGCCTGCGTGTCCTGGGAGCGGCGTGATCTTGCGGCCTAGATAGACGAACGGCCCAGGAGGTGGGTTCCCGGGCCGCCGTCGATCGCTGGTGGAGGACGCGTCAGCGTACCAGCGTCATCTTGTGGACCTGCGTCTCGCCCGCCGCCACGAGGCGGACGAAGTACAGACCGCTCGCGAGATTGCGCCCGTCGCCACCGCGACCGTCCCAGCGCACCTCGTGACGGCCGGCGGCGAAGCCCCCGTCACTCAGACGCCGGACCAGGCGGCCCCGCACGTCATGGATGTCGAGGCGTACGTGGCCGGACCGCGGCAGCTCGAAGGCCACCATGGTCTGCGGGTTGAACGGGTTGGGGAAGTTGCCCACCAGGCGGGTGGCCAGCGGCAGGTCGCCCGCCTCGACGGCCGTCACCTGCTGGGCCACCAGCAGGTTCACGCCCCACGCGTTGAGCGTCCCCCAGACGGCATAGTTGGTGTCGGCCACGCGCAGGGTCCAGTCGCCCTGGACGTCCTCGCCGTGGAAGTCCTCGAGCAGGCCCGGTCCATCCACCGACAGGGTCTCGGGCCAGTTGCCCAGGATGTCGTCGGCGCTCGATCCCGAGTTGTCGTGCAGCATCACCGTGGTGCCGGCGGGGCTGGTGAGCGAGACCTCGAGGTTGCCGATGTAGTTGTGGCTGATGTCGATGTCCACCGAGATTCCCAGCAGGTCGCCAGCCTCGACGACTGAGATCACGCTGGTCACGCCCACGGGGTCGTAGTCCGGAATGGGCAGGTCGGCCTGCTCGCTGTAGGTGACCTCGCTGACCGGGAAGAGCACGAAATCCTGACCGCCGAGATACTCGTCGTCAGCGATCTCGACGGTGACCGCGAGGGGCGCGTAGCCGTCGCGAACCACCGACAGACGGATCGAACCGCCCCAGACGCCCGTGATCTCGTAGTTGCCGTCGGCGTCGGTCGTGGCATCGCCGTAACGGCAGGAGACCACGGTGCCGGCCGGGTCGGCGCCATCGGCGAGGGAGACCGTTCCCGCGATGACGGCGCCGCCCGGCGGCTCCGGAGCCAGCAGGTAGGACAGGGAGTTGGCCAGCAACTCACGTCCCGCGGTGTCGTCGAGATAGGCCACGTCCACAGTGATGTAGACCGTCTGGCCGGCCTCCACCGCGGAGTTGTCGTCCCAGGTGACCACGGCACCGGTCGCGCCGTTCCAGATCGTACGGTAGGGGATCTCGGTTCCGGCCGAGCCCAGGACCACGTCGGAGATGTTGGTGTAGTACGGCCCCGGCTCGATGACGTCGAGCATCTCGGGCAATCGGTGCGGCCGTTGCAGGAACGGATGATCGACGATGGCCTGGTTGATGGGGAAGTCGTACACCCAGTCGCCGTAGAAAGCGTCGATGTGAAGCACCTCGGCCGCGAACTCGGGATAGCGGGGGTGCTCCATGGCGGGGTAGGCGATTTCGCCGCCCTCCACGAGCACCCGGCCGCCGCCGCGAACCCAGTTCACCAGGACGTTGCGGGTGTTGGAGCTGGCCGCCGCGGCACCGTTGCTGCCGCCAGAGAGCACCAGGGCGTCGTGGCCCACCACGTCGCCGTCGGTGAGCATGTTGTACGCGATCTCGGTGACGTCGTAGCCGGACATGGTGAGCCAGCCGGCGATGAGATCCGCCGACCCGGCGACGTCCAGCGCGATGTCCTGGACGTCGCCCGAGCCGTCCGCCTCGAGGGCGGGCACGGAGCCGAGGTCGTTGTCGATCACCAGAACCGAGCCCAGGTTGGCCTGCACCGCGACGGGATAGGGACCGGCCACGGCGGTGTTACCGGCGGCCGAGGCGTCCGTGGCGGTGATCTCATAGGTGAACGCGTCGCCCACCTGGACGCTCGCGAGCGGGAAGGTGACCTGCCACTGGTCGCCCACGAGCACCAGCGGGTAGGGACCCATGACGCCGCCGCCGTTGAGCTGGTAGGTGAGCTCGAGGTCGGCGATGCCGATGTTGTCGGTGGCGGTGGCGCGCACCGTGGGCGGCCAGATGCCGGGGGTCTGGGTCATCAGGCCGACGTGGCTCACCGTGGGCGCGATCATGTCGGCGATCACGCTGAACGCGTGCACGCCCGTCGGTGCGGCCAGGGGGCTGGTGAGCACGATGCCGTCGGTGTCGCCGGCCTCGATGTAATACTCGACCAGGGTGCCCGCGGGCTGGCCGGGGATCGTGGCCGAGAAGACGTCGCCTCCGTCGCTGCCGAGTGACGAGGTCTGCCAGGCGCCACCGCCGGTGCGCCAGTGGAGCATCATGGCCGCCGGGTCCAGGGCCACGCGGCTGGTGATGCTGGCGGCGACGGGGTAGGGACCGGTGGTGCTCTCGGTGTCGCCGAGGGTCGTGTGGTCGATGGCCGGACCGTAATAGTTCAGCGCGGCCAGCGCGTCGACGACGCCCCAGCCGAAGTCGTCGTCGGGCCGGATGCTGTTGTCGGCGGTCTCGCGCAGGGCTTCGCGGATCTGCCACGGCGTGAGGTCGGGCAGACGCTCGAGCATGAGCGCGGCCACGCCCGCCAGCAGCGGCGTGGAGAAGCTGGTGCCCGTGCCGCCCTGGTAGGTGGAGTCGTTCCAGTCAGCGATGCAGTGGGCCGAGACGCCGTTGGCCATGACGTCGGGCTTGGTGCGGCCGTCTGCCGTGGGGCCGGGCGACGAGAAGTCGGCCAGGTTGCCCCACACGTCCGTGGCGCCCACGGTGATCACGCTGTCGCCGTCGGCGGGCACGATCAGGTGGGGAAAATCATCGCTGCCGCGCTGGTTGCCGGCGCAGTTGAACACCACCACGCCGTGGCCCACGGCCAGGTCGGCGGCGATGGTGCAGAGGGCGGTGTTCCCGTCGAGGTCGGCGTAGTCGTACCAGTAGTAGTAGCCCAGGCTGCTGGTCACGACGTCGGCGCCGAGGGACTCGAGCCACTCGATGCCCGCCACCCAGGCGTCCTCCTCGGCCGGCTGCTCGTCGGCGAGGTCCTCGGTCTTGGCCAGGATCACCGACGCGCCGAAGGCCGAGCCCACGATCTCGCCGTCCATGAACGCGGTCATCACCGAGAGGGTCTTGGTGCCGTGGTCGACCTGCCAGGGGATCTCGTCCTGACCTTCCTCGTAGCCCACGTTCTCGTCGCCGTGGAAGAAGTCCCAGGTGGCGACGATGTCCAGGTGCTGCAGGGCGGCGTGGGTGGTGTGGAAGCCCGAGTCGAGCATGCCGATGACCACGCCGTCGCCGGTCAGGCCCAGGTCGTGCACGGGCACGATGTTGATCTGCTCGGCCGACGGCAGGCTGCCGCCGTAGTTGTAGGAGCCGCGACTCTCGCCGGCGGCCTTGGCGGCGGCCATCTCGTCGTCCGAGAGCTTGCGCTGTTCGGCCGTGTCGATGGGGCGCTGCATGCCCACGGCCACCAGCTCCACCTCGGCCACGAACGGCAAGGCGGCGATGGCTGCGATCTGCGCGTCGGTGGCGTCGAAGCTGGCGGCGTTCAACCAGCGCGACTGGTGTCGCAGGCGGGCGCCGGTGGCCGCCACGCCGTCCACATAGTGCGCCGCGGGCTCGAGGTCACGCTCGCTCACAAGAGGCTCGCCCAACCCCTTGGTGCGCGCGCGACGCTCGAGGGCCCGCGACGACAGTTTCGCGTTCGCATCACTGAGCGCGGCATCGAGGGCGGCCGTATCCAGCCCGCGGTCGGCGAAGCGCACCCACACGGCGTGCGTGCCGTCGGCCTTGCGCATCTTGCCGCCGGGATCGGACAGGGCTTGCTCGAGGCGGGGGCTGATGTCCGCCAGGGCCGTCGAGGCGGCCAGGATCGTCAGCAGCAGGATGGTCAGTAGGGATCGCGTCACGTTGAATCTCTCCGGTCTGGAGGTAGTGGGACCTTGGCTTGCTTACTGCAAGCCCCACGAGCGCAGCGGGGTCGCGACCCAGCCGGCCAGGTCCTGGAACGATTCGGCGCTGTCGGTTGGGCGGTGCTGACCGCCGCGACGGCGTCGCGCACGTTGAAGGGTTTCCGAGGGCAGTTCGCCGAAGAGCGTCCGGTAATCGGCGGCGAAGCCGCCCATGTGCCAGAATCCCCAGCGGTTGGCCACGTCCGCGATCTTCAGGTCGTCGCTGCCGAAGCGGCAGAGATCGTCGCGGACACAGTTGAGCCGATAGACCACGAGGTATCGCTTGGGATTGATTCCGTAGTGCTCCAGGAACGAGTACTGAAGGGTGCGTTCGCTGACGCCGCCGGCCTGGCAGAGGTCCTGCAGCGTGAGATCCTCGGCGTCGTGCTCGAGGATCAGCTTGCGGGCGGAGATGAGCCCCCGGTCGCGACGACGCAGGGAGCGGGGCGACACGAGTTCCGAATCGGCCAGGGGTGGCAAAAGATCGTCGAGAATCCCGGTGGTGGACAGATCGGTCAGATCGCGTCCACCGCGCTGCTGAAGGGTGGCGTGCAACCGATGCAGGCGGGCGCGGATCTGCTTGATCGCCGGCACGGCGAACATGCAGGCGTCGCGTCCGGATATCTGGCGACTCAGGGTCAGGTACTCGCGGGATCGGAGGTGGTTCGCCAGGGTCGATTCGGATACGGAGACGATGAACACGTCGTGGCCCGGCGGCGTCTGGGGCGAGGAACAGCATATCGCCGCGTCCCATCAATGTCTCGGCGCCGTTGGTGTCGAGGATCACGCGTGAGTCTACGCTAGAGGCGACGGCAAACGATATGCGTGCCGGGAAGTTCGCTTTGATCAGCCCGGTAATGACATCGACGCTGGGGCGCTGCGTGGCGACCATCAAGTGCATCCCGACGGCGCGCGC
>PIVY01000363.1 GCA_003353795.1 bacterium | reverse complement strand
GTTTCGCGCCGCCCGGTTTCGAGCCCGCACGCTTTTCCTTGCGATCCGTCGAGGGCGGTTGGGACGACGTTCGAGACGTCTTCGTTGGGCGCTGGAGCTTCAGCACAAGCTCAACCAGCTCTTCCTTGGTAATTACCCACCCCCGAGCAGTTGGTTCAGGCGCTGATGGTGTTCCGGATCGCGTGATACGGGCTGACACCGGCCAGGCGCTCGGTGTCGATGACGGTGCGCAGGGCGGTGTCGGCGTGTGCGGCCCAGCTTGATCGGAAGCCGTTGGTGACTTTTCGGCTGATGACGGCGGGCCGCAACGCGCGTTCGCAGCCGTTGTTGGTTGGCTGCACCAGGTCCGGCGCGTCCAGAAAGGTTAGCAGCTGGTCGCGGGCATTGGCGATCTTGCGCAGCAATGCGCTGGTCACGTCGCAGTCGGATCGCGCGCAGAGGATCTCGCCGATCCGGTTCTCCAGTTTCCGGCGTTTGCGTGCGATTGTGCTGGCGGCGATATCGGCAAGGCTTCGCCACAAGGCAAAGACGTCGTCCAGCCACAGCTTCAGCCGGAACGGCGCCGGGTCGTCGCTGACCTCCAGGGCGAAGGCGATATCGCGGGCGAGATGGGCCAGGCAGGTCTGGTGGCGCTCGCCATGGCCCTGCTGGGCGCTGTACCGGTCAGAGGTCCAGAACGCCGGGCGGTGGCCGCCCATCACGTCGCGTACCACTTGAGCCGCCCGGCTGAAGGCTGTCTCGTGCAGCACGATACCCGGCGCGCGGAACACCCAGTGCTGGGCGTTGACGCCCTCGATCCGCACCCCGGTCTCGTCACTGGCCACGGCATCGGCCATGCGCAGGCGCACCAGGATCGCGGCTTTCTTCGCATGGAACGCCACCTGCGCCCGCCCGAACATGTTCCCCAGCGCGCCTTGGCTGATCGTCAGACCGAAGACATCGGCGAACATCGCCTGCAGCCGCTGATAAGAGACGTGCTGGACGTGCTTCAGATAGAGCGCCAGCGCCTGGATGTTCGGCCCGAAGGGCGAGCCGGTCACCGGCGCGGCGGCTTTCGTCACCACGCCGCAGGCAGCACAGGCGCAAGCCAGGCGTTGATGGCGGGTGACCACCGGCAGGATCGGCGGCAGGTCCACACTGTCAAAGGCTCCAATCACCTCGCCCGCAGCGTCCGGCGCAAACACATGCCCGCAGCCCGAGCAGCGATCCGGGCGATGGTCAACCACATCATCGTGCTGCTCGGCCAGAGAGCGGAAATGACCCTTGTGACCCGGTTTCGCGCAGCCCGGTTTCGAGCCCGCACGCTTTTCCTTGCGATCCGTCGAGGGCGGTTGGGACGACGTTCGAGACGTCTTCGTTGGGCGCTGGAGCTTCAGCACAAGCTCAACCAGCTCTTCCTTGCTCAGTTCTCGAAGCTCGTCGCGATTCATCCCAATCGTGAATCACGCCACGGCGCTCAGCGCAAGGGGGGTGGGTAATTACCAATTTCGAAACCCGCAGCCGA
>PIVY01000238.1 GCA_003353795.1 bacterium | reverse complement strand
ATGACCATCGATCAGAACGAGGGCGGAACCACCGGCGCAAGGGTGCCGTTCTTCGGTCGGGAGGCCGGCACGGTGAAGGCGCCGGCGCTACTGGCCGAACGGCTGGGCTGCCCCGTGCTGCTGTTCCTCTCGTGGCGCGACCCCGACGGCCGGCACCACGCGAGCTTCAGCGATCCGATCCCCGTGGAGCGCGGCGAGACCCTGGCCGAAACCGTCGACCGTACGACGCGGCGATACAACGCGCTGCTGGAAGACGTCATCGGTGAGCACCCCGAGCAATGGTCGTGGGTACACCGACGCTGGAAGCCGGCCTGACGGAATGCTAGGCTGAGCCCGGACCCAGCCGGAAGGATCCCATGCCCAAGCTACGCCATATCGTCTGCCTGCTGATCGTGGTGATCGCCACCGGTGCCGCTGCCCAGACCGAGTACGAGGCCGCGCGGAACGCCGCCATCCAGCAGCTCGGCAGCCAGCTGCAGGCCGGCGAGCAAGAGGCGGCCCGACGCGATCTGGCCGGCTACGTCGAGCGGTTTCCGGGCGACGCCGTCATGCAGTACAACCTCGCCTGCCTCGACGCCGTGGCCGGTCATGCCGACAGCGCTCTCGCGTACCTGGACAGGGCCTTTGCCGCCGGTTACCCCGACCTCGCGCGCCCCCTCCACGACCCCGACCTGATCTCCCTGGTGGACGATCCGCGCCTAAACGCACTCCTCGACGAGGCCCGGGCGGATCTCGTGGCCACCATGCGAGCGGCGGAAGTCTTCCTCGAGGAGGGCACCTGGAGCGAATCGCTGACCCTGGCGCCCGACCCCTTCGGACCAGGCGCCGATGCCGCGCCCGCGCAGCTTCGTGTGCGACACACCAGTGAAGGCCTGGATCTCGAGATCATGCTTCCACCGACGGGCGCCGACGAGGCGATCGTGTGCGTATCCTTGCCACGCAATCTCGACGAGCACGACACGCGGCGCTGGTTCGAGTTTCACGCGCCGTTGACAGGCCCCGGCCCGGTCGCGCGAATCGGCCGGCACGGTCGCGTCGACCCGGCGACTGGCGCCGGCTCGCTCGCCCATGGCGACGGGACCTGGACCCTCTCCCTCCCCTGGTCGAGCCTGCACCCCTACCGGCCCCCGGTGGAGCTGCTTCTCGGCCTGAACGTGACCCTGCGTCGCGAAACCGGCTCCGTACCCGCCGACCGCTGGGCCCTGATCCGAGACCCGCACGCCGCCTCGTCTCTGACGCCGTCGCGCCGTTTCACCCCACTGGTTCTCGACCCCGGCCCCGCGCCCGCGCGCCTGATGGCCGGACGCCTCGACACCTACCTGGTGATCGGCGACAGCCTCAGCGTGGAGCTGGGCATCCAGGGCCTTCCCGAAGGCGAGTACCGCGTGGACCAGACCGTGAACGACGCCCCCGACACCTCGTTCGCGGTCCTGCTGGCACCCGACCTCGACTACCTCACCCTCGACTATCGTCTGCCGGATGATCCGCCCACCGGCTGGTTCGAACTGGGCGCCGTGGTCACCGGCACCGACGGTCGTCAGCTCGCCTGGCGCGACCGCGGTTTCCGGCTACATCCGGACTGGTTTCTGGAGCAGAACGAGCGGTCCTCCGCTGTACTCGAGACCGAGCGGTCCATCGTGCAGTACGAGCTCATGCGGACCCTGCGCGGGCAGCAGCGGTTCCTGCCCCACGACGACCCCGCCGATCTGGCCGCTGCTGCGATCCGGACCGAGCGGCTGCTGGATCGGGCCGAGTCGACGGGCACCGTGCTACCCGCCGCCGCCGGCGCGATCACCGCGGCGTTCCCCCTAGGCGACGATGCGCTCCAGGCCTGCCAGCTCGTCCTACCCGACCCGCCGTTCCGTGCCGGCGGCACGCTGGTGGTGGTGGTGACGGCGACCAGACCTTCGGCCGCGGCAGTGGCCGCCTCGCTGGCCGAGGCGCGGACGGCGAATGATCCGCGCACCTTCGCGGTGATGGCGGTTCGGCAGATTCCCGGTCGCACCGACCTCGCGGTGGCCACCGTCATGAACGCCCTGTCCTGGGCGCAGCAGCTGACGGCCGCATCGGAATCGGGGTTGGCTGGAACTCCGGGCACCGGCCACCTGGTGGCTCGCGCGTCGCTCCGGCCGGAGACGACTCCGGTGCCGGTGCTCATCCTCGAATCGATCGAAGGCGTCGAGGCGCTCGATCACGCCACGGTGGTCACCCCGCCCGGGAACGACGCCGCGGCCTGGGCCGAAGCGATCCTGGCCTGGGACTGAGCGACCGTTCCGGTCAACGCGAGTCGGAGGAGAAGAGCGAGCTGTCGTTGAGCAGTTCGTAGATCAGGTGCATCGCGCGCACCGTGTCCGGCGCCGGGCCCTCGACGACATCGGCGACCGTGGCGGCCGGCTCGACCGGCTGCGGCATGGCGGCAGGCGTGACGGGCGCCTTGGTGGGCGCCTTGGACGTCGCGGCCGTCTCGGGCTCGAGTTCCGCAACGTCGCTCGAATTGTCGGGCTGGGTCTCTGCCGCGGCCACTACCGGCGTGTCGATGGCGGTGTCGGCTGCGCCTGAGCCGGCGTCCGCGATCACGCCCGTCGCACCTGCGCCGGCATCATCGGCGCGGCCGCCCGCGGGATCCTTGGCCGGGCCGGTTGCCGCGACCTCGTCGGTTCCCTCGGCGCCACGAATCGGCGCCGACGTCCCGCCGCTGGTGCCGGAGCCGGAACCCGCACCGGCTTCCGCCACGGGATCGCCAGCCACCGCCACCATCGGCTCTTCCTCGACCGCGGCCGGCGCCTCCGGCTCGACCTCGAGGACCTTGGCCACCACTGCGGGCGGCTCGTCCAGGGCGCCGCGCAGGATGATGGCGGGGCCCTTGACGTAGTCGCCGCCCGCAGGCACCGAAACCGGTTGCGGCTCGGGAACGATGTAGTGCTTCCCCCGCAACGTGTTCTCCACCACGCCGACGAAGTAGTCGCCGGGCAACACGTTCTGGAACAGGTAGAAACCGTCGAACTCGCTCACCGTGGTGGCGACGCGATTGCCGTCGAGGTCGAGCAATTCGAGACCGATGTTGCGCATGGGCCGGGCCAGCGACTCGTCACGGGCGACGACGCCCTCGATCTCACCCACGTAGCGGAATGGGAACGCGAGTTTCGCGATGCCGCCGGGATGCACCACGGTGGTCATGCCGGAGAAGGCCGGAACCAGATAGGGGTCCTCGATGGTGCCGGGATCGACCTTCACGTTCACGAACTGGTTGGCCACCAGACCGGGCAGGAAGGCTTGCCCGTCGTCGGCGGTCCGGATGTCCTGCCAGAGCGGATTGCGGCTGAAGCCCACGCCGGCCAGGTTCTCGTCGCCACTGCCGAAGACGCCGTCGTTGTCGAGATCGATGAACGCCTGCACCAGCGCGGCGCCATAGTTGGTCAGCGGACGGTTCGACATGACCCAGCCGCTGCTCTCCGGCGACTTGACCAGCGACGTGGTGGCGGACACGCCCACGAAGTTGCCGTTCACCGAGTCGTGGCCGCCTCGCAGCCCGAGGCGCACCGGCCGGAGATGCCAGTCGAGCTGGGCCTGGATGAAGGTGGACCCGGTCCCGAGCAGGTTTCGACGCGCGGTGAGCTGGCTGGTGATGCGGTCGCTGAAGCGATTGCTCACCACCATGCCCAGGGTGCGCACACCCTCGTTGCCGATGATGTCGTACTCCATGTCGCCGCTCACGCGCAAACCGGCCAGATAGCCGGCGAGGCGGAGCTGTCCCAGCAACTCCTCGCGACTCAGATCCCCGGTTTCGTGGAGGTAGCGGGCGTTGTGACTGATGCTGACCCGACCGAGGCTGGTGCTGAGATAGAAGTCCCAGAAATCGCGGTGCTGATTGTACTCGACGGGAGCGTCCTCGTGACGCCACTTGAAGCGGTAGCCCAGCACGTTGCGGCCCTGATTCCGCAAGGCGCCGCTCCACCGGGCCTCGATGCGGCGTTCGAGGTCGCCGTATCCCTCGTTGGTGTTGCTCTGGAAGTCGGAGAACTCTGACCAGCCGAGGTAGACCGACTCGCGACCGATGAGCGTCTGGCCCGAAACGCTTGCCGCCCAACCTTCCTCGAGATCCTTCACGCCCACGCCCTGCAGGAACATCGGGCCCACCGACTGGAGCAGGCGACCCTCGGCGTACTGGCGCAACCCATCCTCCACGAAGTGCTGCGACACCGAACCACCCAGGGTCGTGGTGTGCCCCAGACCGTAGCCCAACTCCAGGCGGTGATCCCACTCGCCCACGCCGGGTACGTTGGCGCTGGTGATGGGCAGACCCAGGATCGACTCGCCGAGCTGCATGCCCGAGTAATTGTAGGTGAGGTGGCCCTTGCGCCACATGCCCGACCGGATGTTGTACGTGTGCACGTTCTCGCGGGTCTGTCCGTTGGGACCGTAGAGCACCGCGCGGATGGTGTTCAAGCCCAGGTGCAGCGGCACCTGCTGAAAGAAGTAGTGACCGCTGGGGTTGGCCGTCTGCAGGTCGTAGAGGCCGCCGTCGAGGTAGAGCTCCACTTCCCAGCCGGGAGGCGCATCGCCGGTGATGTCGACGGCGTCGAACTGGGACACGCTGCCCAGAGGCCGGTTGGAGACGGCCACGCCGCGGCCACGGGTCGCGCCGTCGAGAAGAGGCAACGGGGTGCTCACCACGTCTCCCAGGGTGAACTCGGTGCTGCTCAGCGGGCCGAGCAGTTCGGCGTCGCGATCGACGCGACCGGCGCGCAGCCAGCCGCGCCACTGGTTGGTGGCACGGTTGTCGAAGCCCAGGAAGCCCGTGACGCTCAGCTTGGCCAGGTCGCCCCGGCTGAGGACCGAACCGCGCCAGGTCGGGCCGCGGTCTTCCCGCCCTTCCAGAGACACGGTGGCGTCGAGGAACGGCCAGGCGGCCATGCGGTACTCGGCCTCGTTGCGGGGATACTCGGGATCGAGGCCGGTCTCCGGACTCATCTGCGACCACCGCGACTCGCGGTTGAGACGCGCGATGAGCGGTACCGTTTCCCGCGGCACCACGGTCACGCGCAGGCCGACGAGATCGATGTCCAGGTCGATGGGCCACCACTCTTCCAGGACGTCGCTGGTCACGTAGACGTCGTCTTCATTGACGTAGAGGCTCCCGTCCGGCACGCCGGTCTGTCGACCCTCGATGGTCACGCTGCGATTGTTAACGTCGAGAGCGAAGGTGCGGTCCTCGTCCACGAGCCAGCCCTCGACGGTGCCGTGGCGGGGATAGGAGATGATGGCGTACTCGAGAACGTCGGCCAGTTCCCCCAGGGGCAGCAGCACCTGATCGCCGTGGCGATAGCCGATCAGACCGCTGCTGGCGAGGTACCGCTCGGCACGGACCTCGAGGATGAGCACGTCGTCCTCGTCCACCGGCAAGTGCACGCCGCGGCCCTGACCGACTGCCGTGGTGGCAGCCAGCAGGATCACGAAGAGCGCGAAGATCGCGCGCATGCCCTGCGTTCGGACCATTCTACCGCCGACTCAGCTGAGCGGGATCGATCTCCACGCGCGTGTGAAGGTCGCCGCCGCCGTCGGCGGTTTCCTGGTAGTCGACGACGATCCGGCCGTAGCGGAGATCGAGATCTGACCCGGGTGAAGGGATGGTGAACCGGCGGCTGGGGTTGGGCGTGTAGACGGCGATGCCCCGGCCGTAATAGAGCTGGGTCTCGTTGCCCATGGGATCGTGGTGCGTGACCGTCAGGTTGCCGTAGAGCGACCGCCCGCCGGTGCGGTTGATCCGGAACGTCACCGCCCCGTCGGCGTCGATGCCGGCGCCTGAGACGTTCATCTCCGCCTCCGGCCGACCGAACCGCACGATCACCGGCACCAGGGTCTCCACCGAGGCCACCGGTCGCGCGATGAACTGGGTTTCCTTGTCGATCTCCGGCAGCTGCTCCTCCACCTCCGCCAGTCGCGGCACGGTGGGAATCGAACACACCGATAGGTGGGCGCGGAACTCCATCCCGTCCACGTCGCGATCTCGAGGGCGGCGCACCAGCAGACGCACGGTCTGCGACCCGCCGGCCGGGATCACCACCCGGCGAGGCGAGTAGCGCA
>PIVY01000362.1 GCA_003353795.1 bacterium | reverse complement strand
GATCGACCGGCCAGCGCCTCCACCGTCACCTGCAGCCCCAGCAGCAACCCGAACACGCAGACGATGGCCGCCCCGGTGGGAATGTCGAGCCAGTAGCTCGCCGCGGCACCCAGCACCACGGCCGCCACGCCCACCAGGAGCACGAAGAACAGGTGGCGGGGACCTTCGTCGAAGCCGCGCCGCAGCGCCATCACCGTCGGCACCACCAGCAGCGTGAACACCAGCAGCACGCCAGCGATCTGAACGCTGCTCGTGACCACCGTGCCGAGTACGGCGTAGAACAGAAAATCCCAGCGTTCCAGGTTCAGGCCGCGCGCCCGGGCGGCCGCCGGGTCCTCGCTGATCAGCATCAGCGACCGGTGCGACCGCCACAGCACCACCCCGAGCACGGCGTAGAGCACGGCCGTCTTGATCACCTCAGTCCAGGTCACCCACAGGATCGAGCCCACCAGCAGGTGCCGGATCTCCTCGCCGCCGTGCGGCACCTGGGTGAGCACGAGGATCATGGCCGCCGAGAAGACGGCGTAGATGATGCCGATGTAGGCTTCCTGGGGAATACGCTGGTCGCCGGAGCGCGTGGCCGCGATGAGCAGTGCGCCCAGGAACGTGGCGCCCAGGCCGACGAACCAGGCCGTGTCCGAGCCGACCTCCGCGCCGGCGAACAGCGCGATGGCCACGCCGAACGCCGCCACCTGGGCCAGGGCGATGTCCACGAAGATCACCCCGCGGCGCACCACGTGGCCGCCCAGGTAGCCGTGCATCACCACGAGTACCAGGGCGACCACCACCGGGGCCGCCATCATGCCGATGAAGTCACCCATGATCACTCCTCCACGGCGGCCACCAGGCGCGCCAGGATCAGGTCGAACATGGCCGGGTAGGAATCGGCGCCGTCCTGCGACTCGACGGCGGCCGGCAGGATGACCAGCGCGGCACTCATGCGGTCCGCGGCCTTGGCGGCCACGTCGAGGTGGTTCCACGGTGCGGCGATGAGCTCGCGCACACCGGCGGCCTCGGCCCGACCAACCAGCTCATCGACGTGGCGCGGCGACGGCGAGATGCCCGGCCGGTGCTCGACGGCGCCCAGGCACTTCAGGCCGAGCCAGGCCTCGAGGTACTCCCACTGCTTGGTGTAGTGGACCAATGGGCGTTGTCGCGCGGGTGCGGCCGCCTCGTACCAGGCGGCGATCCGCGGCTGCATGGCCGACGCGAACGCGGCCGCGCGCTCCCGGAATCCCTCGGCGCCGTCGGGGCGCAGCTCGCTCATCCGCTCGACCATGAGATCGGCCACCAGGATACCATTGCGCGGATCGAGCAGGTAGTGCGGGTTGCCGTGCGGGTGCACGTCTCCCTGCGCCCGGCTGACCTCGCCATCGGGCACCTCGAGCACGTGCTCGAGGGCGTGGGCGCAGTCGAGGTTGCCGTCCCGGCCGGCGCGGACGCGATTGTTGCGGGCCTTGTCGACGAGCACCGGCAGCCAGCCCACCTCGAGGTCGAGGCCGTTGTAGCAGAGGA
>PIVY01000052.1 GCA_003353795.1 bacterium | reverse complement strand
TTGCTCCGAGGAAGGGTCGGTCGCCCCATCCATGTCCGGCGAGACCGGCAACGACCTGGCGAAGAACAACTCGGTTCCCTTCCACTTCCAGGTCTACAACACCATCGAGATCGTCGGGCCTCCCCCGCCGCCGATCCTCCACGCCATCTTCCCGGGCCATGGCAAGTCGAATCCGTTCGGGCCATTCGATATGCACTCGACGTCCGAGATCGACGTCACGGTGTACCCGCAGCATCAAACGGCTGAGTACGTGTTCACCTACCGCAACGGCGACGAGTTGTTCGCGTCCTCGGCCGGGCTGGCCACCGAGGATCCTCCCGGGATCGCGAACTTCTGGGGCGACATCACGTTCACCGGTGGAACGGGTCGGTTCGCCGATGCCACCGGAATCGGCACCTACGAAGGGACCGCGGATGTCGAGGGCGGCTTCGGGCAGTTCACGATCGACGGGACCATCGAGGGATTCGGTGGTGACGGCGACTAGGGAATCGAGTGGGGCGCCCGCCCGTATGTAGGGGCGCGCGCCCCGCAACTGGATGGCGAGGTTGAACGCTCGCGCAGAACCGACAAGGACGACGTCGATTTGAACGAGAAGCTCGGGATATCACACGGACCGACCTCGTGGCCGGTCCGCGCACATCACTATACGCCATCGACGGCTACCGGAGCCCCTTGCACCTTCAGACATCCGGCCTGCGGTACCCCGGGCGCTACCTCGACCTGCAACATGATTCGCGCCGGATCGCCGGGGATTAGCCCCAGCAGCTGATCCCGCAGCTGCGCGCCGAGATCCTCGGCCTGCGCGACGCTCACGGCGGTGGCCACCACGAGGACCGGCGCATCCGGACCGAAGCTCCGATTCAGCCAGCTCGCCGTCTCGCGAACCAGAGGTCCGGGCCGGTCTGCGTTTCCGGCGGCGACGTGATCACCGGAAAAAATGAGCACCGGGCCGGCGGCGGTCGCCAGGCGGAACGGCGGCACCTCGAACCCCTCGCCCACGAAGCGCTTGCGGTTGCCGGCGCGGTCATGGGCAGTGAAGACGTAGGAGTAGGTCAAGCCGGGTATCGCCGGCGCGCCCTGCGCGTCGAGGCCGTCCCAGGTGATAGTTTCGGGAGGGGTCTTCTCACCGGAGAACTCGCGGACAACCTCGCCACGCGCGTCCACCACCGAGAGCTGCCAGCTCGCAACGCCGTCGGTCTGCGGACGGAAACGGGCTACGGGCCCGGCACGGAAACCGCCACGCCAGGGCTGCGGGCGGTAGGGACTGAGCCCCGGCACGGAGAGCGCGAGCAGGGGGCCGAAGCGATCGGGGATGGTTCGGTCGAGCACGTCCTTCGCGTTGCCCCAGACCAGTCCGGGAGCCTGCGCCGGATCCAGGTCGACTGTCAGCTCCGGGCGCTCGAAGTCGAACTGGATCCGGTTCTCGCCCTCGATGGTGAGGCTGCGCAGGACCGAGCCCTCGGCGTCGGCGGAGAGAGTCATGGTCGAGTCTGGCGGGACGGAATCGGGCTGCAGCGCCGCGTGTGCGGCCGCAGACAATCCGACAAGGAACAGGGCGACGATGAGGCGTCCCCAGGGGCTCTTCGGCAGCTCGAAATTTCGCGTCTTCATGGTGGAACTCCTGGTCATCGCTGATCACGCAGTTTGAAATGGAAAGTGATGGATCCGTGTTGCTCCACCGACCGACCTGCCGGCAGCGGCACGAACCGCCACTGACGCAGGGCGGCCACGGCGGCATCGTCGAAATCGAGGAATCCGGCAGTGCGCGTCACCTGGACACCGTCCTTGATCCGTCCGTCCGGCAGCACCACGAAGGCCAGCGTCACGTCGGCTTCCACCGCCTGACGCGTGGCCCACTCTGGATAGACCGGCATCTCGTGGCTCGTGACGGCCCGGTCGGCGACCTCGCCGGTGAGGCGGGCCGAGCCGAGGATCCGCTCGGCGGTCTCCGTGGGCGTCGCCTCTGGCATGGCCGTCGCGAGCGCCGTGGACGTGGGCGCGGCCGCAGCCAGCGCCGGGCGCCGCGCGGGCGCCGCGTTGCGGGTGAGCGTGGTGGCCGGAGCCGGCGTCGAGGTCCGCTGGAGCTTGTCGACGCCGCCAGTGGCGACCTGGCCGTTACGCGCGGGCGCTGCGGCCAGGGTCCGGCGCGGGACGGCGGCGGCGGCCAGGGCGGCGTTCGGTTCACGCACCGGCTGGAGTTCCTTGAGACGAGCGCGTACGGCGTCACGGCTCACGGTGGCGTCCTGGGGCCGAGGCGCCTGCTCGGCGATCTCGGCCGGGCGTTCGAAACGGACCTCCCGCGAGTCCGGCGTCGAAACCGGCGCAGGTTCGGGCTCGACCTCTGCGGCCACACGCTCGGCCGGCGGCGCTTCGACCGCGGGCGATGCGACGGGCGCCGGGTCGAGCCAGGTCACCTCGACCAGCTGTTCGGGCGCCGGCGCGAATTGCCGGTGCAGCGCCAGCCACAGCAACACCGCGGCGTGCACGCCCGCGCTCACCACCTGGCTGCGCCGGGTGCCCGTCCGGATGGCGGCCATCTCGCGAGCCTGGGTGAAGACCGTGGCGCTCATGGCTGGCCTCCCTGACGGGTGGCCACGGCCAGACGCAAGGCCCCGCCATCCCGCGCGGCGTTCATGGCGGCACGGACGGCGGCGTGAGGCAGCCGAGAGTCCGCCCGGACGACCACGAGCAGGTCGTCCCGGTCGTCGGCTGCGAAGCGATCCCGCACTGCGGCGGCCAGGGCCTGCGGCCCGGAGAGTACGTGATCGTCCACGGCGACCTCGCCGTGTGCGCCGAGAGTGATGCTGACGAAGACCGTATCCTCGGTGTCCCGGGCATGGGCCTGCGGCAGCTCGATATCGAGATCCGCCACCGAAAGCATCGGCGCGGTGATCAGCAGGATGATGACCAGCACCAGGGCCACGTCGATGATCGGCGTGACGTTGATGCGGGTCATGGGTGCGTCTCCCTGTACGAGTGGGGCTCTCATGTCATCTCCCGGTGACTGCGATGTCTTGCGCGCCGCTCAGCTTGATCGCGTCCAGGGCCGCCACGAAGGATCCGTGCGGCACCGAGTCGCGGCAACTCACGGCCACCACGCCGTCGGGGCTGCGCTCGATCAGCGGCTCGAGGGCGCGCCCCAGGTCGGCCGAAGGCATGACGGCGCGGTTCACGCGAACGCTGTCCGCCGACAGCACGGCGACCTCGATGCGCGCGGTCCGATTCTCGTCGGTCGCCGCGCGCGCTGCCGCCTCCGCGCGCCGCACCGCGAAACTCGACTCGAAGGCCAGGGGCGTGGCCAGCAGCAGGATCACCACCAGCACCAGCGAGACGTCGATGAGCGGGGTCAGGTTGACGTCGCTCGTGCCGCCGGCGCTCTCACGCGATTCGTTCCAGCGTCTCATGCCGATCGCCTCAAGCCGTGGTCGAGCCGACAGGCTCGGGTTCGGCGACGTTCTTGCGGGCGCCGGAACGACTGCGGGTCGAAGCCCGCGGCCCGTGCTGAATGGCATCCGCCGGCACCAGTTCGCTGGTGGCTGCACGGAGGCTGCGTGCGTGGTTCTCGGCCACGGTCAGCATCACGTTCAGGCGGCGCGTGAAGTGGTTGAAGAGCAGCACGGCCGGCACGGCGATCACCAGACCGGCCGCCGTGGTGATCAGGGCCTCGGACACGCCCGCCGCCACCACCGACGGCGCCGCCGAGCCCGAGCTCGCCATGTCGCCGAAGGCGCGCATGATGCCCATCACCGTACCGAGCAGACCGATCAGCGGCGCGATCGCCGCCATGGTGCCGAGCGTGCCCACGTTGCGGTCGAGCAGCAGCTTCTGCTGACTGAGCGCGATCTGCAGGCGCTCTTCCACTTCGGCGAGCGGCTTGTGGGCGGCCACGATCGCCTCGTAGCCCACCACACCCACCGGATGCGGACTACTCTGGCAGGTCTCCAGGGCCTCGCCTGTGCGCCCGTCGCGCAGGTGGTTCATGGTCTCGAGCAGCATGGCGTCGGGATCGCTCTGGCGACGCCGGAAATACAGCCAGCGTTCCAGGGCCACGCCTACGGTGACCACGCTGCAGCCACCGAGCACCACCATGACGGGGCTCTCGGTGATGGTCTGGATCCAGTTGAACTCGGTGAACATGGTCGTCGCTCCTTGGACTTGATCGTCGTGCCTCGAACTCGGAACCGGTCATTCGACCACTGCGGCCAGTTCGGCCGCACGGCCGGAAGCCGCGGCCGTCAACTCGGGATCGCTGGCGTTGGCCGCGAGATCGCGGTAGGCGGCCAGCGCCTCGACGTAGGACTCGGCGGACTCGAGAAGCATGGCGCTGCGGGCCACGGCCGACAGCCGGAAGGGGTCGTCGCGCCGGTCGCAGACGGCCGCGCGTGCGTACCACTTCAGCGCGTCCGCAACCTGCTGTTGCTGCTCGAAGCTGTCGCCGATGCGGAACTGGATCTCCGTGGCGAGGCCCGCGTGCGGCGCCGCGGCGAGGGCCGCGCGCCACTCCGCAATGGCTGCCTCGTGCTCGCCGGTCAGCGCGCGGAGGTCGCCGATCTGATAGGCGACCTCCGCCGCGCGCTCGTCGGCCCCGAACCGCTCGCGGTAGGCCAGGAGGTCTGCAAGCGCCTGTGCATCGTCGCCCAGCAGGCGGCGGCACAGGGCCAGGTTGTAGAGCGCGGGCGCGGCGGTCTCCGGAAGCGGATCCTGCGCCATGACGTCGGTGTACTGGACGGCCGCCTGCATGTAGTCGCCGGCCTCGAAGCAGAGCCCGCCGAGTTGCAGGGCGACCGGGGCGCGCAGGTCGCTCTGGCCGAAGAACAGCAGGAATTGCTGGTAGGCCTCGCGAGCCCGCGCCGTCTCGCCCGCCTGGAGGTGGGCATCGGCCATGAGGTACTGTGCACGGTCGGCAGTGGCGTAGCCGGGGAAGCGGCTCACCACGCGCCGGAACTCGACCGCGGCCTCGGGGAAGCGTTGCTCCTCGTAGAGGCGACGCGCGATCTCGAACTGCGCGTCGGCGGCGAAGGTGCTGTTGGGATAGCGCTCGACGAGCTGCTGCAACGCCTCGACACCGCCGTCGCCCTGACCGAGACGGTACAGGGTCTGCTCGAGTCCGCGCTCGGCGTCCCTGGCCACCGGCGAACTGGCATGCTGCTCCAGCACCGCGGCGTAACCTGCGAGGGCAAGCGTGTCGCGCCCCGCATTGAAGTCACACTGGGCGATGCGCAGTTGGCTGAGCGCCGAACCGGTGCCGTCGTTGAAGTTGGCCAGCAACCCGTCGTAGCAGCGCTTGGCGTCGTCGTAGTGGCCGGTGCGGAAGTAGAGGTCGCCGGCCCGGGCCCAGGCCCGCTCTGAGATCTCGGCCGACGGTTGACTGGCCACCAGGGCTTCCCAGCGGTCCACGGCATCGCCGGCGCGATCGAGTCGTTCGTAGCAGAGACCCGACTGGTACATGGCGAGCGGAGCCTGAGGATGCTCGGGACGGTGGGCCAGGAATATCTCGTATGCGCCGGCGGCGTCCTGGTACCGCTGCTGATTGAAACGGAGGTGCGCCAGGTTCAGCCGGGCCGTCGCCAGGGCCGGGTCGTGGGCGTCGACAGCGCTGGCAAGCAGGTCCTCGGTGGCGGCGATCGCCCGGTCGCTCTCGCCCTGCTGGGCGTAGGTCCAGGCCAGGAGCTGCTGGGCCGGCACGAGCGCCGGGTGGTCCGGGTACTCGGTGAAGAGCTGCTCGAGCTGGGCGCGCGCTTCGTCGTGACGACCCTGGGCGGCGAGGCCGTCCGCGTCGATCAGGAGCGCGTGGGCGCGCCAGGGAGACCGGCTCGGCGGCATGCGCTGGAGCATGACGTGCGGCGCGCCGGACAGCCGGCCGAGATCACCGGTGCGGTGGTAGGCGAGTTCCAGCAGGCACAGCGAAGCCTCCACCAGTTCTTGATGCTCGGGCCTTGCGAATACCACGGCGCGGTCGTCGTTGTCGGCGGGACCGTAGCGGTCGAGCACGAGCTGGAAATACGGGGCGGCAGCGGCGGCGCGGCCGGCCGCGAGCAGCCCCACGCCGGCCAGGTAGGCCGCCGCCGGCGCTTCGGGCTCGAGCGGATAGCCGGTGACCACGGCCTGGTAGGCGCTGACGGCGTCGGCCGGCCTGCCGAGCGCGTCGAAGCAACGGCCGAGCCGGTACTGCGCGCTGGCCGCCACGGACTCCTCGAAGTATGCAGCCAGGACCCGGTTGTATTCGATCACCGCCTCGTCGTGGCGGTCGAGCATGACCATGGCCTCGCCCAGCAGGAACTGGGCACGGGCCGCGACGTCGGTGCCTGGATGGCCGTCGACGACCGCCCGCAATTTCGGCACGGCGGCCTCGACGTCTCCAGCCAGCAGCACGCTGGCGGCATGACGGAGATCGGCCTCGTGGCGGACCGCATCGTCGCGGGCCACGCCGCTCAGACGTTCGAACTCCTCGGCCGCCGAGGACGGCGCGTCGCTGCTCAGGAAGAGATTCGCCTTGGCCAGCAGTGCATGGTCGCGGAGTGGGGACTCCGGGTAACGGGCGGCCACGTTCTGATACGAGGCGGCGGCGGTCAGGATCTCGCCGGCCTGCGCCTGGCAAAGGCCCCGCAGGTACACCACGGCGGCCGAATCGGGCACCGGCTGGAGAACCGCGAGGGCGCCCGCAACGTCGCCCTGCAGATAGGACACGACCGCCGAGAGCAACAGGAAGCGGGGATCGGCGGCGAGCCACGAGGATCGGTCGCGGGCGTCGGCGAGAGTGGTCGCCGCCGCCGCGGTCTCGTCGCGACGCAGATGGTTCCACGCCAGTGCCAGCTCGGCGTCGGGAGCCAGGGCATCGTCCCCGTGATCCTCGAGCCATTCACGCCATTGCTTGGCGGCGCGCTCGTCGTCGCCGGCGACTTCCCAGCTGCGAATCCGACCGAACTCGGCGGCGGCGGTCAGGTCGCCGCCGTCGTCGTCGCGCACGGCCCGCCCGAAGGCCTTCTCGGCCTGCCGGGGATCGTTCCACTCCAGGAACAACTCGCCCCGCAGCAGCTCGACGGTGGCTCGACGGTCCTCGGCCACCGCGTCGGCGGCGCGATCGACGGCCGCCACGGCCGCAGCCAGCGCCTCGTCGCGAGCATCGCCGGCGAGTCGTTCGGCGTCCAGCAGCGACTGTCCCGCTGCGACCAGCGCGTCGTCCGAGCTCTGATCCGTGTTGGCAGTTGCGCGCGGAACCTGAAGGGTCAGCCCGGCAAGCAGTAGCAGTGCCGCTGCGGCCAGCCTGGTCCTTGCGCTCGCATTCACTCCGTGGGCAAACATGTCGTCACCTCTGACAATCAGGTAGTCCGAAGTCATCAGTCGACCTCGACGGGAACGGTGATCGCGGGGCCACCAGTACTGATCTCGACCTTGCGGTCACGGCCGATGAACTCGCGGCCCGCGGCGTCGTGCACCGTCAGACGGTGCGTGTACACGCCGTCGGACAACGGCAGGCCGGATTCGTCCTTACCGTCCCAGAGCACCTGGGCCGGCGGCGCGCCTCGGCCGCCGAACGTGCGCACCAAGGCGTCGGAGGCGTCGGTGATCACGAGCTGCCAGTCGCTCGCCTCGGCCTTGGTCCGCGCTTGCAGGGCGAACCGGGTGACCGGCTGGCTGCCGGTGGGCGAGAAGACCTCGGGCGTTGCCTGGGACGTGGCGTGATAGCCGCCGAAGCGCATGCTCAGACCGAAGCGGTGCACGATGCCCAGCTCGTGGTCGGACGCTCCGTAGTCGAACTGCAGCCCCTGGGCCATCCGGTAGCTGAGGCCGCCGGCCACGTTCTCGTCGTAGTAGCCGAGACGCAGGCCGAACCGCGACAGCAGCCAGACCTCGGCGCCGATCCGGACCAGCGAACCCCACTGGTCGCGGTGGGACAGCTCGGCCGTGATGAGACCCGCGTCGTCGAAGAGCTGCATGGCCACGCCGGCGCGCAACTCGGCGGGCACGGTCTCGTCGCTCTCGCGGAGCTTGAGGGTGGGGCCGCCGAGGTTCAGCAACGAGGCGCCGAGACGCAGATCGTCGTTGAGCGCGTACTGCGCGCCGAGATCGGCGCCCATGCCGGTCGCGCTGTAGTCCTCGATGCTCTGGTTCAGCACCTTGAAGCTGGCACCCACCGCGAGCCGGCTCGTGAAGCCGCGCGCGGCGCTCACCAGGAAGGCAGTGTCGCCGGCGTCGAAATCGCCGAGGACCTCGTTCAGCTCGTTGGTCTGCTGGAAGCCGCCGGAGCCGAGGCTCAGCAGCGTCACCCCGATGCTCGTGCGCTCGCCCAAGGGCAGCGCCAGGCTCAGCCCGTTGATCGACGTGTCGTCGAAGAGGCGGACCGTGTTGAACTGGGCCTCGTTCTGGTCCAGCCAGCGCAGACCGGCGGGATTCCACAGCGCACCGACGGCCTCGTCGGCGACGGCCACGAAGGCGCCGCCCAGACCCACGGTGCGGGCACCGGTGAAGCGGGTCAGCCAGTCGCCGGGCGCACCCTGATCAGGGTTGGCGGCAACGGCCGGGGTCGCGATCGTCGCGGCGAGACAGGCCAGGACCAGCACCGGTAGCGCGCGACGCAGGTTGTTGGGCTCTCTGCGAATCATGATCTGCCTCCTACCGGACGACGCCGAGTTTGCGGCGCATGACGTGCATGGTGGTTCCCTCGCCCTCGGCCTGGACGTAGAGGACGTAGCCGCCGCTGGCGACGGCCTGGCCGTCGCCGTTGCGGCCGTCCCACGAAACGTTGTTCCAGCCGGCGGCTCCGCCGACCGAACCTGGCGCGTACTCCCGATCGAGGACCAGGCCACCGCTCAGCGTGTAGATCTGCAACCGCACACGCGCGTCGTCGGCGAGGTTGTAGGCGATGGTCGCGGGAGTCTCGTCCGGATGGAACGGATTGGGATAGCTGGTGATGGATCCGTCGGCGGCGTCCTTGTCGACCAGGGAGGTCTCGAGGTCGAGCTCGGCGGTGAAACCGGCGCATTCGGCCTGCAGGGTGGTGATACCGGCCTCACGCGGGCTCAGGAAGTCTGCGGTGGCAACGCCGCCCTCGCCGGTAGCCTCGTCCAGCGGAGTCATGACGCCGTCGCCGGAAACGAGACCGAAGGTCACGGGGTGCTCTGGTACGCCATTGTCGTAGGCGTCGGTCAGACGGGCGATGACGTCGGCGTGCAGGTTGGCCCGCACCCAGGACGGACCGCAGGTCAGCGTGAACTCCGCGGGCGCACCGGGAAGGATGGTGAGCGGTTCGGTGACGGCCGGCGTGTTGCCTGCCTCGTCGCGCACGATCAGCACGACGGTCTCGGCGCCGGTGTAGGTCTGCTGGATGGATCGCTCGCCCTGCAGGAGCTGGAAGTGGCTCGTGAGCAGGGTGCCGAAGCCGGGCTCCTGGGAGGATGCGTTCTGCACCTCCACGTCCACGTCGGAGTTGATCTCCTGGATCAGGCTGCCGGCGTCGTTGGTCACCCGTACCGTCAGCGTGAAGGCCTCGCCGGCCTGGACGGTGGTGGGCGTGACGATGGCCTCGAGATGCAGACCGCTGGAGATGGCCCGCACCTGCGTGGTGCTGGCCGGAACGGCGCCGCGGGTCAGGTTGGTGGCGGTGAGCTGCTGGTAACCGCCGGTGGCCAGACGCACCACGAGGCTGGCCTGCCCGTCGAGCATGGTCGTCGGAGTGGGTAGCTGGGCCATGGTGTCGCTCGAGCTCAGTTCCACGAGATCGGCCACGCCGCCAACCGGGTTCCACCACTGGTCAGTGGCCAGCAGGGTCATGGTGAAGGCGAAGTTGATGGACTGGTCGGTGGCCTCGCCGCTGCGACCGTCCTCGGCGCCGGGCGCCGCGTTCTCGCCTGGGGCTAGCAGCAGGAGTCGCGCGAAGGCACCGGGCAGGATCTCGATCTCCCGGGAGACGCCGGCGGCGATGCCGCTGGAATCGACGTCAGTCACGGTGAAGGTCTGCCAGCCGGCCGCGAAGAGGGTCACCGGCATGGTGGCTTCGCCGTTGACCAGCGCGGTGGACGCGGGCGTGGTGAGGAAGGTGTCGGTAGACGCCAGCTGGAGGCTGCTCTCGACGCCGGGCACGCGGTTGTGGAACTGATCCACGGCACGCAGGCGCAGATCGAAGTCCGAGCCGGCGAGCTGGGCGTCGGCGGTACCGGTGTAGCCGTCTTCCGAGCCGCCCTGGGGCTGCTCGCCGGGTGCGAGCACCTGCAAGCCGACGTACGGCCCCGGCGAGACCACGAAATTCTCGCTGGTGCCGCTATGCGGCGGCGACGAGTAGTCCGCGCAGGTGAACGACACCGCGCCGCCGGCACCGCGGAACACCATGGTTCCCGACCAGACGCCGTCGGTGAAGCTGATCGCCTCGGGCGAGATGGTACCCGCTCCGGTGTTGGCGGAAAGGCGGGCGTCGCCGGTGTAGTCGGGCAGCAGGTTGTCGGCGTTGTCGACGGCCTGGATGGTCACCGGCACCGGCTCGCCCGCGGTGACCAGGTCCGGGATATCGCCGACGAGGAAGTGGTCAACGGCGCTGGGGATCACCGGGATCGGCGCGGTGGTCATACCGGCGATGGAGCCGTCGCTGAGATCGGCGATGGTCAGCGTCTGCTGGCCGGTCGTACCCAGAGCGACGGTGAACTGCGCCGAGCCGCCGGCGAGCGCACCGGTGACCGGCGTGCTCGCGGCGGGATCGCTGGAGGTGATGCGCACGGTGTGATCGGACGGCAGCGGATTCCAGTAGTCGTCGGTGGCCAAGACGTCGACCAGGAAGTCCTGGCCCGCGCCCTGGGTGGCGGGCTGTCCCGTCACGCCGGTCGCGCTACCGGGCAGCGGATCCTGGCCGGGCACCACGAGCTGGACGCGCGAGAACACGCCCGGGTGGACCGTGAAGGGATCGCTGGTGCCGTTGGTCCCCGGCTGACCGGCCAGGTAGGCGTAGATGTTGACCGCGCCGCGGTTGATGCTCGTCTCATCGGCCCGGAAGCAGGCGACGCCGCCCGTCCAGGTCCCGTTCTGCAGGGTCACTTCGGCGGGCTCGATACGGCCCACGCCGAAGCTGGTCAGTTCCTGTAGCTGCACCGGCCCGTCGTAGCCCGTGACCACGTCGCCTCCGGGCGAGACGGCCGACACGGTGATCTGCATGGGCACACCGGCATACTGGTTCTTCTGATTGATGGTCGAGAAGACGAACCCGTGCAGCGCCATGGCCTGCGCGGCGGCCGACGTGGCCTCGGGAATCGTCGGATCGCTCAGATCGGTCGCCGAGACGGTGAAGGCGCCGGCGGCATTGAACGTCACCATGAACTCGGCCTCGCCCGCAGCGAGAGGGGCGTCTGCAGGCAGACCGGCGCTCTCGTCCGTCGAGCCGAGCTCGACCACGTCGGTGACGTCCGTGACGGTCAACCAGACGTCGTCGCAGGCGCGGACCCGAGCGGCGAAAGGCACGCCCACGGTCTGGGCCTCGGGTGTTCCCGTCTTGCCCGTGGTGGTGCCGGGCGCGGGCTCCTCGCCGGGAAACAGGACCTGCAGGCGAGTGAAGGGGCCCGTCTGGGCGGTCGAACTCGTCGCGGTGCCGAGAAGCACGACGACGAGAGCAATGACGATGATGCGGCAGTGCGAAGACACCGGCGTCTCCATTCGTTGGATCGGCAACGCGCCGATCGGGTTTGGTGGCTTCGATCGACGCACACGGCGTGCGCCGACCGAGGTCTCCTGCTCGCACGTGTCTCAAGGCGTGTGCCACGAGGGTATTCGCCGCTCCCGTGGTGACCGATCGCGGTGCGATATTGCCGATCGTTCATCTGAGTGCTGGCGGCCGCGCTCGTGGTCGAAGGCCGCCCGAGCCGAAACGTGCCGAATGCAGTGGTGATGTCCGGGAAGCCGGTATGTGGCGGACCGAGGCGTCGCGAGAAACCACGAGGACCGGCGGTGGCGATGGTCTGATGGCCCACCGAACGGCTCCAGCCTGGCCCGTCGTATCCCCTCGCGGCGGGTTGATGCGAATCTTCCGGGCGATTGCAGATCGCGAACTGCACGCCTGATCCAGGATGAACGCCAGGATCCGCATCAGACCGCGGCACCGCGGACATTGCAGTCATCGAATCTCACGGACTCGCAAACCACGGTCCCGCCGCATCCCTTTACATCCACGCCGACACAGCGTTACGATACTCCGGTCTCTCGGCGGTCGACCGGCAGCCCGAGCGACACCCCGACTCCGACCACCAACTCCGAGGAGCCCCGCACATGACCCAGGCCGAGAAGGTCCTCCACCTCGCCGAACAACTCCGCGACGACACCGCCGCCAACCTCTCCGAGTTGGTCCAGATCCCGTCGCTCAGCGGCCAGGAACGCGAGGTCAACGCCGCCCTCATGCGCCAGATGGAAGCCGCCGGATTCGACACGGTGGAGCTCGACCCCCTCGGCAACGTCATCGGCAAGATCGGCAACGGCCCCCGCATCCTGGCCATCGACGCCCACATGGACACCGTCGACGTCGGCGAGCTCGGAAACTGGGACTTCGACCCCTTCTCCGGCGCCATCAAGGACGGCCACGTGCACGGCCGGGGCAGCGTCGACCAGGAGGGCGGCGCTGCGGCATTCGTCAACGCCGGCCGCATCGTCCAGGAGCTCGGCCTCGGCGATCAGATCACCCTCGTCTGCACCGGCACCGTCATGGAAGAGGATTGCGACGGCCTCTGCTGGAAACACCTCATCGAGGAGAGCGGGCTCAGACCCGAGCTGGTCATCAGCAGCGAGCCCACCAGCCTCGGCGTCTACCGCGGCCAGCGTGGCCGCATGGAGATGGACGTGCACTTCACCGGCGTGTCGGCCCACGGCTCGGCGCCCGAGCGCGGCGAGAACGCGGTCTACATGGCGGCGCGCGCCTGCCTCTCCATCGAGGAGTTGCACCAGCGCCTCGCGGACGACGCCTTCCTCGGCAAGGGCAGCGTCGCGGTCACCCAGATGACCAGCAGCGGTCCCTCGCTCTGCGCCATCCCCGACGTGGCGAAGATCCACCTCGACCGGCGCCTCACCGCCGGCGAGACCAAGGACTCCGCGGTGGCCGAGGTCATCGCGGCTCTGGGCGACGGCCCTCGCGTCGAGGTCCCCTACTACGACGGCAAGGCCTACACCGGCCTCGAGTATGGTATGGAGATGTACTATCCCACGTGGGTGGTGCCGGAGGATCATCCCGCCGTTATCGAGGGCGCCACCGTCGCCGAGGCCATCCTCGGCAAGAAGCCCGTCGTCGACCGCTGGACCTTCTCAACCAACGGCATCGCCATCATGGGCCTGCACGGCATTCCCTGCATCGGCTTCGGCCCCGGCGACGAGCCCATGGCCCACGCCCCCAACGAGCGCGTGCCCGTCGATCACTTGGTCAAGGCCAGCGCGTTCTACGCCCTGTACGCGCTGCGCATGTCTGGAGTGGGCGAGTAGCCGACGACGACGGGTCCGGTGTTCGTGAAGCGCCGGAATGACGGATGAGGCTTGGCCCGTCGATACGCAGATTGTCGCGACAGCCGATCCCGCGTACGATGACGATCCAGTCCGACAACCGTCCGGCCCAGGATCCCGAGGTCGTGTCGGATCAGACGGGGACCAGGAGGTATCGCCATGCACAACCCCTTCACGACTCTCCGACGCTCGATCCCGGCGATGGCGATCACGACCCTCGCGTTCACCCTGCTGGCCACGACCGCGATCGGCGCCGCCGAACTTCAGCTGGTCTCCGACCCCTGGCCGCCGTTCACCGGCGCCGAGGACCAGTCGCGCGTGGCGCTGGACCTCGTCCATGAAGCGCTGTCCCGGGCCGGATACGAGGCGACAACCACCATCGCCGAAGCCGCCACCGTGATGCCGTCGCTAACGGCGGCGACATACCAGGGAAGCGCCGCTCTCTGGCGAGGCAAGGAGCGTGAGGCCTTCATGCTCTACTCCGACCCCTACCTCGAGAACCGCCTGGTGATCGTGGGGCGGGCCGGCAGCGACGTCTCCGCCGAACGCTTCGCCGACATCACGGGCAAGCGACTCGCCGTGGTCGGCACCTACAGTTACGGCGACGCGCTCGTCGGCGACCATGCACCCACACTCGTGCCGGGCGCCAACCTGCAGGAGAATCTCACTCGGTTGCTCCAGGGCGAGGTCGACTACATGCTGGTGGACGAGCTGGTGATAGCGTCGATCCGCGAGTACTACGCAGACGAGGCGGCCGCGCATCTGGCCATCGGCGAGCATGCCCTCGTCACCCGGTCGCTCCACTTCACCTTGCGCGACGATGTGCCCGACGCCGAGGCGGTCATGATCGCCTTCAACCGCGAGATCCAGCACATGCAGATCGACGGGACCTACAACGACATCCTTGGGCTGGAGTGGCTCCGCGTGGATGTGGACGGCGACGGCAAGCTGGACTACGTGCACGGATCCGGCGCAGTCGGCCCGGAGGCA
The DNA here is from genome assembly GCA_003353795.1 of bacterium. GTDB lineage: Bacteria > Krumholzibacteriota > Krumholzibacteriia > LZORAL124-64-63 > LZORAL124-64-63 > Glo-17. The sequence continues at coordinate 12,819 of PIVY01000052.1, read as the reverse complement.
CCTCAGGACTCGTTCGTGGTGGCGGCGCTGGTGGAGGTGAAGCTGGATATCGAGGAGGAAGCCACCTTCTACGTTGGCGGCGAGAGCTACCGGCGCTGGGACGACGTGCCCTACAAGGACCGCGATCCGACGCGGTACCGGGAGAAGGAAGACGCGGCGGCGATCGTCGGGCTGGAGTTCTAGACGCCCCGGCGTTCCGCTTCTGGACAGCGCTGCGTTTCTTTACATCTTCGGCGGTACGGCGCTACGTTAGGCGGGTCTCTGCCAGAGAGATTTGCAACCGTGACCGTCATCTCCGAGGAGCCCGAGATGAGCGCCTTCTACGCCCTCTACGCCCTGCGCATGTCTGGAGTGTCCGCATGAGTCTCGATCATTTGCTCGACAGCATCGCCGGCCGCAAGAGCGACCTCTTCGGCCGCGATTTCCTCCTGACCCGGGACAAGTCCCTCGACGACCTGCGCACGCTGCTGGACGTGTCCGAAGCGCTGAAGCTCGCCCGCGAGTCCAACCTCGCCACTCGCTGCTTCGACTCGGGCCTCGCCGTCTCCCTCTTCCGCGACAACAGCACCCGCACCCGCTTCTCCTACGCCTCGGCCGCCAACCTCCTGGGCCTCGCGGTGCAGGACCTCGACGAGGGCAAGTCGCAGATCTCCCACGGCGAGACCGTCCGCGAGACCGCGGTCATGATTTCGTTTTTGAGCGACGTCATCGGCATCCGCGACGACATGTATCTCGGCGCCGGCCACACCTACATGCTCGAGGTGGCCGCCGCCCTGGACGACGCGCACCAGACCGGCGTGCTGCCCGTGCGCCCACCCATCGTCAACCTCCAGTGCGACGTCGATCATCCCACCCAGAGCATGGCCGACCTGCAGCATCTCGTGGGCGAATTCGGCTCGCTGGAAGAGCTGAAGGGAAAGAAGCTCGTCATGAGCTGGGCCTACTCCCCGAGCTACGGCAAGCCGCTGTCGGTGCCGCAGGGAATCATTGGCCTCACGACCCGCCTGGGCATGGACGTCACCCTCGCCCACCCCGAGGGCTACGACCTCATCCCCGACGTGGTCGACCTCGCCGGCAAGCAGGCAGCGGAATCCGGCGGCACCTTCACCGTCACACCCGACCTGACGCAGGCCTTCGCCGACGCCGACATCGTCTACCCCAAGAGCTGGGCCCCCTACGCCGTGATGGAACGCCGCACCGAACTCCTCCGCGCGCAGGACACCGCCGGCCTCGCCGACCTCGAGCGCGAGTGCCTGGCGAATAACGCGAAGCATGTCGACTGGACCTGCGACCGCACCCTCATGGACCGCACCAAGGGCGGCAAGGCCCTCTACATGCACTGCCTCCCCGCCGACATCACCGGCGTCTCCTGCAAGCAGGGCGAGGTCACCGCCGACGTCTTCGACCAGTATCGCGACCCCCTCTACCGCGAGGCCGGCTTCAAGCCGTACATCATCGCCGCCATGATCCTCTGCAGCCGCTTCGCCGATCCGGCCCGCGTGCTGCAATCGTTCGTCGACCACGCCGACCCGCGCGTGACGGGATGAGCGCCGAACTCCATCCGCTCGGCTTCGAACGCCTCCTCGACTGGATCGTGCGCGAGCGCGCTGCTCAGGGCACGGTCTTCGGGCTGCACCAGGACCTCTTCCGCCTCGACCTCCGTGGCCGCTCCGACGCGCTCCACCGCCGCGGCCACCTCATCGACACTCCCATCGGCGTCGCCGCCGGCCCCCACACTCAGCTCTCGCACAACCTGGTGGCCGCCTGGCTCTGCGGCGCCCGCTTCCTCGAGTTGAAGACCGTGCAGGTCCTCGACGAACTCGACATCGCCCGCCCCTGCATCGACATGACCGACGAGGGTTACAACTGCGAGTGGTCGCAGGAACTGCCCATCGAGACCAGCGGCGACCAGTACCTCGACGCCTGGGTCGCCATCCGCTGCCTGCAGCAGGAGGCCGGTGCGTACGTGGCCGACGAGCCGGGCTTCGTCATGGACCTCAGCGTGGGCTACGATCTCGAAGGGGTCCGCGGCGCCAAGGTGCAGGGATTCCTCGACCGGATGTGCCGCTCCCGCGCCGAGATCGAGGCTCGCCTCGCCCGCGCCCGGCCGCACTTCCCCGGCGCCGCCGACATCGCCGCCGTCGACGCCGTGGCCGACAGCGTCACCCTGTCGACCATGCACGGCTGCCCGCCCGAGGAAATCGAACGCATCGCCGCCTTCCTGCTCACCGAGCGCGGCCTCGACACCACGGTGAAGCTGAACCCCACGCTTCTGGGCGCCGAGACCGTCCGCGGTCTCCTGATCGACCGCCTCGGCTTCGACGTCGAGGTGCCCGACGCGGCCTTCGCCCACGACCCGACCTGGGACCAGGCCGTCGACCTCATCCGCTCCCTCGAGGGCGTGGCCGCGGCGGCCGGCCGCCGCTTCGGCGTGAAGCTCACCAACACCCTCGAGTGCCGCAACAAGCGCGGCGTCCTGCCCGGCTCCGAACCCATGAGCTACCTCAGCGGCCGCGCCCTGCACCCGCTGTCGGCCACACTGGCCGCGCGACTCCAGGACGCCTTCGACGGCCGCCTCGACATCTCCTTCGCCGGCGGCGCCGACGCCCGCAACGTGCGCGCCCTGGTGGAGTGTGGCCTGACGCCTGTGACGGTCTGCTCGGACCTGCTGCGGCCCGGCGGCTACCAGCGTCTCCTGCAGTACCTCGACAATCTCGAGGGCGTATCCCATCCCGACGCCGCGACCGCCCAGGCCAACCTGCGCACCTACGCCGCCACGGTGGCCGACGATCCGGCCTACCACGCCGGCACCTATCCCGACCGCACCATCAAGACCGACCGCACGCTCGAGCCGTTCGACTGCATCAAGGCGCCTTGCGTGCACACGTGTCCCGCCGGCCAGGACGTGCCTGAGTACATGCACCACACCACCCGCGGCGAGCTGCGCGAAGCCCTGGGCGTGGTGCTGCGCGACAACCCCTTCCCCACGGTCACCGGCATGGTCTGCGATCATCCCTGCGTGGAGCGGTGCACGCGGGTGAACTACGACCAGCCCGTGCGCATCCGCGACGTGAAGCGGACGCTGGCGCATGCCGCCGAGGAACCGCCGGCGCCGGTTGCCGCGTCGTCCACCGGCCACACGGCCGCCGTGATCGGCGCCGGACCCGCGGGCCTGGCCTGCGCGTATCGACTGGCGCTGGCCGGCGTGGCGACCACGGTCCACGAGGCCAAGGATCGCCCCGGCGGCATGATCAGCGACGCGATCCCGGCGTTCCGGATCACCGAGGCCGACATCGCCAGAGACCTGGCGCGTATCACAGCGGCCGGCGTCACGATCCGCACCGGCGAGACCGTCGACCGCGCACAACTCGAGCAGTTGAGCGCCGATCACGACGCCGTCCTCCTTGGCATCGGCGCCCAGGCCGACCGGCCGCTGGGCATTCCCGGCGAGGACCGCGACGGCGTGTGGCACGCACTCCGCTTCCTCTCGGCAGCACTGAGCGACACGCCGCCCATCGTCGGCCGCGAGGTCGTGGTGATCGGCGGCGGCAACACGGCCATGGACGCCGCGCGCACGGCTGTGCGGCTGATGGATCCGGGCGGCAATGTGCACCTGGTCTACCGGCGCACGATCACCGAGATGCCGGCCGCGCGCGAGGAGCTGGCGGCCATCCAGGACGAGGGCGTGGTCATTCACGAACTGCTGGCGCCGACGCAGGTGGAAGCGCTCGGCAACCGCCTCGCGCTCGTGTGCAATCGTATGCGGCTCGGTCAGCCCGACGCATCGGGACGGCCCCGACCCGAACCCATCGACGGCGCCATCGAGACCTTGGTTTGCGACACGGTCGTCTCGGCGGTGGGCCAGTTGCTCGCTGGCGATATTCTCGCCGCCGACGATCGACCGATCGATCCGATAACGCCGCTCGCCGACCTCCCCAACGTCCACGTGGCCGGCGATGCGCTGCGAGGTCCCGCGACGCTCGTGGAAGCCATGGGCGACGGTCGGCGCGCTGCTGACGCCATCCTTCGCCGGCTCGGCCTGCCATTGAGCCCGCCGCCAACCACCGCACCGCGCACGCTCGACGACGCCGCCTGGCAAAACCGCGCCGCCCGCATCGCCGACCCCGTGTTGCCACCGCTCCGCGCGGCCACGGGATCCGGTGATTTCGACCTGGTCATCGGTGAGCTCTCGCCGCAGCAAGCCGCCGCCGAAGCGGCCCGCTGCCTCGACTGCTCCGTGCGCTGCGACGTGTGCGTATCGGTTTGCCCCGACCGGGCCATGATCGCCTTCATCACCGAGGCGGTGCGCTGGCCGCTGGTGCGCATCGTGCCCGACAGCGACGGATACCGCCTCGAGCCCGACGGTGAGTTCGTGCTCGATCAAGTGCGACAAACCGCGAACCTCGCCGACCTCTGCAACGAGTGCGGCAACTGCGTGACGTTCTGTCCCACGGCCGGAAAGCCGTTCGCCGACAAGCCGCGGATCGCGCTGAGCCGCGAGAGTCACGCGGCCACTCCGGCGTCCTATCTGCTCGAGAGATCCGGCGGAGAACTCGTCATCCGGCAGGGAGAACTCCGGCTCACCCGCTCACGTGAGGGCCTGCGTTTCGACTCCCCCGCCGGCTCCGTCGACCTCGATGCGGCCACCCTCGCCGTGCGCGCCGTCTCGTTCGCCGCCGGGAATGATCCCATCTCACTAGCTCCCGCCGCCGAGCTCGCCGTCCTCCTCGCCGGCCTCTCCGACTGCCCGGCAGCCATGATGCCTGATTAGTTTCCTCTGCACGAACTCCCCCCGAACCGTGTCCCCCTAGATGAAGCCGACAGACGCACGCCCGAAGGGCGCCGCCGACGCCCGGCCGGTTGACTCGATTCCGACAGTGAGGGACACTTCGGTCTCGTCGAGCAGGCAGACCCGATCTTCATCGGAGTGACCCGTCCATGGCCCGTTTCGCCCTCAATCCCTTCTGCGTCCCGGAACCCGACTGGAGCGCACCTGAGCTCGCCTACACCGAGGCCATCCGCCGCGGCGATCAGTTCGCGTTCCACCACGCCCTCCCCGGCTACGCCCCGTCGCCTCTCCGCGACCTGCCGGAACTCGCCGCCGAACTCAACCTCGCCTCCCTCGCCGTCAAAGACGAATCCGACCGCTTCGGCATCCAGGCCTTCAAAGGCCTCGGCGCCAGCTACGCCATCGACTCGGTGCTACGCGCGCTCGGACCCGACCGCCCCGATCCCGTCACCTTCACCGCCGCCACCGACGGCAACCACGGCCGCGCCGTGGCCTGGACCGCCAAGCGCCTCGGCCAGCACGCCGTCATCTTCATGCCCGACGACACGGCGCCGTCGCGCATCGAAAACATCGAGGCCGAAGGCGCCGAGGTCCGCCTGATCAAGGGCACCTTCGACCACTGCGTCCGCGCGTGCGCCGACACGGCGAAGCGCGAAGGCTGGCAAGTCATCGCCGACACCGCCTACCCTGGCTACATGGAGGTCCCCGGCTACATCATGACCGGCTACTCCACCATCTTCGCCGAGATCGCCGACCAGACCGACCGTACGTACGACGCGGTCTTCCTCCCTGCAGGCGTCGGCGGCCTCGCAGCGGCCGGCACGGTCAGCTTCGTGCAGCGCCACGGCGCCGACCGCCCCCGCCTGGTCTGCGTCGAGCCGGACGATTCGGCCTGTTTCCTCGAATCCATCGACCACGGCGACGGCGAGCCCCACCAGGCCACCGGCGCCCAGCGATCCATGATGGTGGGCCTCTGCTGCGGCATGCCGTCGCTCCTGGCCTGGCCGGTGATCCGCGACGCCATGCACCTCTTCCTCGGCATCGAGGACGAGTACGCCATCGCCGCCATACGCACCTTCCATAGCCACGGCATCACGTCGGGCGAGTCGGGCGCGTCATGCCTGGCCGGTCTGCTCGCCGTGCTTCAGCGCGACGACCTCGCCCCCGCCCGCGAACATCTCGGCCTCGGCCAGGACAGCCACGTGCTCGTCATCAACACCGAGGGCGCCACCGACCCCGCAAACCACGCGCGGATCGTCGGCAGCGAACCGGGCCAGCGATGACCCGGATCCTGATCGCGGGCTGCGGCGACGTGGGTTCCCTGGCAGGCGTGAAACTGGCCGGCGACGGCCACGACGTCTGGGGCCTTCGCCGCCGAGTCGACGCGCTCCCGCCGGAGATCCAGACGCTGGCCGCGGACCTGACATCACCGGACGATCTGCGCGATCTCCCCTGCGACCTGGGCCTCGTCCTCTACACTGCCGCCGCCGGCGGTCACGACGAGGCGTCCTACCGGCGCGCCTACGTCGACGGTCTGCAGAACTTGCTCGCGGCACTCGTCGAGCAGGGCCAGGCGCCCAAGCGAGTCATCTTCACCTCCAGCACCGCGGTCTACGCCCAGAACGACGGCGCCTGGCTCGACGAGGATTCCCCTACCGAACCTGGCCGCTTCACGGGGCAGCTCGTGCTGGAAGGAGAGCGTCTCCTGGCCGGGTCCCCGTTCGCCTCGACCGTGCTCCGACTGGGAGGCATCTACGGGCCGGGTCGCGACGGCATGATCGAGCGACTGCGATCGGGACATGCGAAACGGTCGCCCGACTGGACGACCCGTTTCACCAACCGCATCCACCGCGCCGACGCGGCCGGAGCGCTGGCGCATCTGGCGACCATGAACGCCCCAGAGTCGCTGTACCTCGGCGTCGATAGCGAGCCCACCACTGAGGCCGACTTGCTTAAGTGGTTCGCCGAACGACTCGGAGTGCCGGTGCCCGATCAGGTCTCCGATCCGCAGCGCCTCGCCGGCAGCAAGCGTTGCCGAAACGCGCGCCTGCTCGCCACCGGATACCGTTTCCGGTACCCGAGCTTCCGCGAGGGCTACTCGGCGCAACTCGAACGAACCTGACAACACGAGGCAGCGGCGATTTCGGGTGACCTCGTTGACTCACCGTCGACGGTGGGAGACACTCCGGACCGACACGTCCGCGCACGCATGGTCGAAGAGGCAATGCCATGATCCAGTTCATACTCGACGGCCGGCCCATCGCCTACGACGGCGACCCCGATCGCAAGCTCCTGCCCTGGCTCCGCGAGGACCAGGACATCTGCTCGGTGAAGGACGGGTGCTCGGGTCAGGGCTTCTGCCGTTCCTGCACCGTGGAGATCGACGGCCGCGGCAAGCTGGCCTGCGTGACCATGATGAAGTCGCTGGCGGGCAAGTCGGTGACCACGCTCGAAGGGCTGCCCGACGACGTACGCACGGTCCTAGCCGACGCCTTCGTGCGCCACGGCGCCGTGCAGTGCGGCTTCTGCACTCCGGGCTACCTGGCGCGCACGCGATTGTTGCTCGAGTCGAACCCCAATCCCACCCGCGACGAGGTCGTGAAAGCCCTGAAGCAGCACGTCTGCCGCTGCACCGGCTACCACGCCATCGTCGACGCGGTACTCACGGCGGCGGCCATGCTGCGCGGCGAGGATTCCCCGGCGGTCGATTCCGGCGGCGTGGGCCACGACCAGCCGAAGTACGACGCCCACCGGCGCGCCCTCGGCAACGCGCCCTTCGTGGACGACCTCCCGTTCGACGACCTCGTCCACGGCGCCATCCGCTTCAGCGATCATCCCCGCGCCGTGGTCAAGCGCCTCGACACCGCCGCCGCGGCCGCCATGCCGGGCGTCATCCGGGTGCTCACCGCCGCCGACGTTCCCGGCGAACGGCGCACTGGTTTGATTGCCAAGGACTGGCCGCTCTACGTCGCCGTCGGCGAGACCACCCGCTACGTGGGCGACGCCCTCGCCCTCGTGGTGGCCGACACCCCACCGCAGGCTCGCGCCGCGGCCGCCGCCATCGACGTCGAGTACGAGATCCTCGAGCCCGTCACCGATCCCGCCGTAGCCCTCGCCAGCAACACCCACATCCACCCCGGCGGCAACCTCCTCGAGGCCAGCGCCGTCAAGCGCGGCGGCGATGCCGACGCGGCCCTCGCCGGCTCAGCCTTCACCACCACCGGCACCTACGCCACCCAGCGCGTCGAGCACGCCTTCCTCGAGGTCGAAGCCTGCGTCGCACGCCCCGCCAAGGATGGCGTCGAGGTCTTCTCTCCCGGCCAGGGCGTCTACGTCGACCGCCAGCAGATCGCCTCGCTCTTGGCCCTCGACCCCGCCGACGTCATCGTCCACCAGATCGCCACCGGCGGCGCCTTCGGCGGCAAGGAGGACCTCTCGGTCCAGGGCCACGCCGCCCTGGCCGCTCACGTTCTCCAGAAGACCGTGAAGGTGAAGCTCGACCGCACGGAGTCCATCCGCATGCACCCCAAGCGGCATCCCATCACCATGGAGTACGCCGTGGGCTGCGACGCGAACGGCATGCTCACCGCCGTGCGCGCCCGCTTTCTCGGCGACACCGGCGCCTATGCCTCGGTCGGCGGCAAGGTCCTCGAACGCGCGGCCGGCCACGCGACGGGCGCCTACCACGTACCTTGCGTCGACCTCGAGGCTCGCGCGGTCTACACCAACAACCTGCCCTGCGGCGCCATGCGCGGCTTCGGCGTGAACCAGGCCACGTTCGCCCTGGAGAGCTGCCTCGATGACCTCTGCAAGCAGGGTGGCTTCGACCGCTGGCAGTTCCGCTACGACAACGCCCTGGCCCAGGGCCGCATGACCGCCACCGGTCAGGTCCTCGACGAGGGCGTGGGCGTGCGCGAGACACTGCTCGCAGTGAAGGACCAGTACGACAACGCCGGCTACTGCGGCATCGCCTGCGGCATCAAGAACTGCGGCATCGGCAACGGCATGGCCGACTGGTGCGAGGTGGAGATCCACGTCGTGGCTGCTGACCGCGTGATCGTGCGCCACGGCTGGACCGAGATGGGTCAGGGCGTACACACGGTGGCGCAGCAGGTGGTGGCCGAATCCACGGGCATCGACCCGGCAATCATCGAGGTCACCGTGTCGACCGCCGACGGCGCCGAGGCCGGCATGACCACGTCGAGCCGCGGGTCGTCGCTGGTGGGCAACGCGCTCATCGTGGCGGCGCAGGATCTGAAGGTCGACCTCGACGCCGGCCGCTCCCTCGACGACCTGGCCGGCAAGCGCTACCGCGGCCGCTGGAGCTTCGACCGCTCCACGGCGCCCAGCGCACCGGGCGAGGCCGTCACTCATTACTCGTACAGCTACGCCACCCAGCTCGTGATCCTCGACGACGACGGCGCCATCGCCAGGGTCGTGGCCGCCCACGACGCCGGTCGGATCCTCAACCCGGCGCTGTTCCGCGGGCAGATCCAAGGGTCGGTGCACATGGGGTTGGGGTATGCGCTGAGCGAAGAATTGCCGCAGGTCGACGCCGCCATGCCGCTCACCAAGCTCAAGGACCTCGGGCTGATTCCCATGGACGCCATGCCGCCCGTGGAGGTCATCGGCGTCGAGGTGCGCGACCCGCTCGGGCCGTACGGCGCCAAGGGCGTTGGCGAGGTGGGACTGGTGCCGACGGCGGCGGCGGTGGCCGGGGCGTTCAATGCGTTCGATGGACAGTCGCGAACCGTGTTGCCGCTGGCGCCGATCAGGACGTCGCCGTGACGGACCTCCCCATCATCGAAGCCTGCGTCACCTCGGTCACTTCGGCCCTCGCCGCCCAGGATGGCGGCGCCGCCCGCGTCGAGCTCTGCGACAACCTCCACGACGGCGGCACCACCCCCGGTCCCGGATCCATCGCCCTGGCTCGCGAGCGTCTGTCCATCGACCTGCACGTCATCGTGCGCCCCCGCGGCGGCGACTTCCTCTACTCCGACCTCGAGTTCGAGATCATGAAGCGCGAGGTGACCGCGTGTCGCGAACTGGGCGTCGACGGCGTGGTAGTCGGAATCCTGAATGCCGACGGCACCGTGGACACCGCGCGCACCGCCGAGCTCGTTGACCTGGCCGGCCCCACGAGTACCACCTTCCACCGCGCCTTCGACATGACCCGCGACCCGCACCGGGCGCTGGAGGATCTCGTCGTTCTGGGCATCGACCGCGTCCTCACCTCGGGCCAGCAGCCTTCCGCACCGGCAGGAGTGGAGTTGATCGCATCGCTCGTCGAGCAGGCGGGCGAGCGGATCGTCGTCATGCCCGGCGCCGGCATCGACGCCGGCAACATCGGCGAGATGGTGCGCCGATCGGGCGCCCGCGAGTTCCATCTGCACGACGGCGCGCCGTACCCCAGTCGCATGGAGTATCGCAATGCGGCGGTGTTCATGGGGAACGATCCCGAACGCGACGAGTACGCCACCGAGGTCACGGACGCCGCGAGGATCCGCTCCGTGGTCGATGCCGCCCGCAAGGCCTGGGCAATCCGCTGAACCGGAGCGAGCACGCGCCGGCGTGTCAGTCCCCGACCCTACGGATACCAGATCAACGTCACCCCCATGATCCAGCCATCCACATCGATCTTGTAACCCGACTGGCCCTCGTGCGGATGGTGCCGCTGCTGCAGCCAGTCGACCTGTCCCTGCAAGGCCAGGTTGCGCCAGATCGGGAACTCGTAGCCGGCGCCGAAGGTCAGCAGCCAGCTGCCGTCGTAGACCGTGCCGTACTCGTAATCGGGCGTCCACTTGAGCGGCGCATCGGCCGATCCGAGCCCGCCGCCACCCGTGACATACCAGGCGCCGCCGGTGGGAAACCAGGTCGCGCGAAGGAGGCTGGTGTCGTACTCGTGGTGCTCGTCGTACAGGCCCTCGCCCGTGGACCCGAACTCGACTCCCAGCGAAAACTTCTGCGAAAACGCCCAGCCGAATCCAAACCGCCAGAACGCCCGCCACTCACTGGTGCTGGTGCGGGTCTCGTAGTCCGTCAGCAGGTAGTCCATGTCCATGTGGATGGCCTGGGTGTAGGGCGCGAGGACGAAGTACGGACCCTTGCGGGTGATTTCGCGGTCGGCGAGGGCGGAACCGCTCATCAGGACCGTCGCCAGCGTCAGCGTAAGCGCCAGCACCAGCGGTCGGGTCGTGTTTGGCTTCATGGTACCGTTCCTGGAGGTGATCGCACCGGTGGGGCGCGGCGCACGATGTGCTCGGTGACCGACTCCTGATTGAACGTGTCCGGGTGCCGCGTGTTTCACGGACGATTGCCCCCGAACCGGGGACTACCTATGTTCACCGCGGGGACGATCGCTCATCATCCTGGCATGGATGCAACGATTCGTCTGGAGGGTCTCAACATGCGCTTCCCGATGATTTGCCTGCTCTGCTGTCTGGCAGCGCTCATGGCAGGCTGCGCCCGCGTGGATGCCAACTATCCCGAACCCAAGACCGAATCCGAGCCGCCGGAACTACCCGAGCGGTACGTTTACGAGGGCTTCTACACGAACAAGAACTTCTCCCACCTCGTGTGGCGGCAGGAGGGCGAGATCCACGGATTCCTCCTCTTCTGGGAGGACGCCAGCGTCCAGGTCCTGCGCATGAAACGCGCGGCGGACGGTCAGAATCCCGAAGCCGCCAAGGACGTCAAGCGATTCGAGAAAATGCAGGAGCGCGGCTGCTGCTACCTCGCGCTCCGCGTCTTCGCGGCGCCGAACGTCGACCTGTTGATCCGGCGCGGCGACCTGCGCATCAACTTCCAGGACGGCACGTCGACGGTCAACCAGGACCTCTATCTCTACCCCGTGGTCAATCGACCGGATCCGTTCCAGTCCACGTCCAACGGCGCGGTATTGATCAGCGGCACAGCCGATCCCTACCTTCAGGGCCGCAATTTCTTCATCTTCGCGCCCAAGCAGTGGCTGGACAAGAAGGTGGAGTCGGTGGAATTCATCGGGTCGTGACCGCGCGAGATCGCGACTCCGTGGAAACCGGACCGCGATTGGAGTAGAATCCCACGGATGCCCATCGCGCCGCCCAGCGAAAGGACCGACCGTGTCACGCTTCATATTCACGCTGCTGATCGTCTCCGGCCTGGCCTGGCCGGCGATTGCCGCCACGGTGGCCGCCGATCTGCCGTCGCTCCTCGCCGACGGACCGCGTCCGGTCTGGGTCTTCTTCACCGACAAAGGCGCCATGGAAGGCGACGCCGCGGCTCTGTCCGCCGCCCGCGAACACCTGAGCGAGCCCGCTCTGGCACGGCGGACCCGTGTCCTGGAATCGACGCTCGTGGTCGGCTGGCACGACCTGCCCAACGACCCCGCCTACCTGGGATGGCTGCGCGCGCACGGTCTCGCGATCCGAGCCGAGAGCCACTGGCTGGCCGCGGTGAGCGTGGTGGCCGATGCGGAGGCCCTGGAACTGCTCGCCGCGGCGCCGTTCGTGGATCGGCTGCAGCCGGTGCGTGGCGCCGAGCGGCGCGACCTGCCCCTCAGTCCCATGGCCGCCGCCGCGCGAACCGACCTGGTGCCACCTCTGGACTACGGCCCCAGCGGTCCCGGCCTCGAACAGATCAACGTGCCGGCCGTGCACGAGCTGGGCTACAGCGCCGAGGGCGTGATCGTCGGCATGCTGGACACGGGCTTCAACCTCACTCACGAGGCGCTCGCCGGTATCGACGTGCTTGGGGCATGGGACTTCATCAACGACGACGCCATCGTGTCCAACGAGCCGGGCGATTCGGATCTTCAGGACTACCACGGCACCGTCACGCTGTCGGCCATCGCCGGTTTCATGCCGGGCCAGCTCATCGGTCCCGCCTACGGCGCCAGCTTCTACCTCGCCAAGACCGAGGACACCACCGACGAGACGCCGGCCGAGGAGGATTTCTGGGTGGAAGGGATCGAGTGGCTCGAGGCCAATGGCTGCGACGTGGTCAGCTCGAGCCTCGTGTACGACGACTGGTACACATTCGAGGATTTCGAC
>PIVY01000361.1 GCA_003353795.1 bacterium | reverse complement strand
GAGTGGGGGCACGCGTTCTGGAAGGGCGACCTCGCCATTCACGGAGAGAGCTGGGTCATGGATGAGGTCGACCCGCTGCTCTTCACTCACTTCCACAACCACGCCATCTGCAAGGTCACCATGGGCGACAGGCAGGGGGTCGGGACGGTGGAGACGATTTGCATCGGCCGTCACGCGCCTTCAGGGTTCCTCGAATTGTTCGACGGCGCGGCCTGAGGCGCATCGCACCCACTGCCGATGCCACCCGAGATCTACTACACCTACGGGGTGGCGGCGATTGTCGTCATCTCGGTGCTGAGCCTGTTGGCTCTGTTGTTCGTGCTCGATGCGCCGTACGGCCGTCACGGCACCGACGGAGGCTGGGGGCCGCGCATCAACGGCACCCTCGGCTGGGTGGTGATGGAAGCGCCGTCGCCGCTGCTGTGCGCGTGGTTTTTCTTTCACGGGCAGCACTGGGCTTCGGCAGCGCCGCTCACGTTGTTCACTCTGTACCAAGTGCACTACGTGTATCGTGCGTTCATCTTTCCGATGCGCCGTCGCGGCGCGAAGCGCGAGCCGCTGTGGATGGTAGGCGCCGCATCCATATTCAACGTGGCCAACGGCACGCTCATCGGATGGTCGCTCGGGCACGTGGGCACGCATCTCGCCGAAGGCTGGGTGACCGACCCACGGTTCCTTTTGGGCGTGGCGTTGTTCTGCTGGGGCTACTTCGTCAACCACCAGAGCGACGCGATCCTGATGAACCTGAGGGCGCCCGGCGAAACCGGCTACAAGATCCCGCAGGGCGGCCTGTACCACTGGGTGTCTTCGCCGAACTACCTGGGTGAGCTGATCGAGTGGACCGGCTTCGCCATCGCCGCGTGGACCGGCGCCGCCTGGGCGTTCGCGCTCATGACCCTGTCCAACCTGCTCCCGAGAGCGCTGGCCAACCACCGCTGGTATCACGACAAGTTCGACGACTACCCGAAAGAGCGAAGAGCCCTGTTCCCGTTTGTGCTCTAGCCCCGCGTCCGCACCGGGGCTCCAATCAGGAAGGAGATAGCACGATGTCCAATGATCGAAAGCAAGAGATCGAATCGGTGCTCGCGCGTTACGTCGCACAGCGCGTGCTGTGCGAGCAGGGCGAGCAGCGGTGGTCGTCGCTGGCCGAGTTCTTCACCGACGACGCCACGTTCACCGATCCCGCGTGGGGGCGCATCGAAGGCATCGAAGCGATCCGTGAGTTTCTCGATTCGAGCATGGGCGGGCTCGAAGGCTGGTCGTTCCCGCACGAGTGGACGATCATCGAAGGAGACCGCGTGGTGAGCGCCTGGCAGAATCGCTTCCCAGGCCAACGCGCCGACGGAAGCCACTACCAGGCACAGGGCATCAGCGTGATGCTGTACGCCGGCGACGGAAAGTTTCGCTCCGAGCAAGACCTGCTCAACATGGAGCACGTCTACGAGTTGATGACAGAAAGCGGCTGGATCCCCGGCCCCGACGTGCAAATGCCGCCGGCCGACCGGAAGCGGTAGGGAGGGCTCAGC
>PIVY01000360.1 GCA_003353795.1 bacterium | reverse complement strand
GCGGGCCCGGATCGACGATCCACATCTACGACGCGCCGGCTTCGCGGTTGATCGCCGCGGTGGACCTGCCCACCGCCGATACGGCGGAAATCAACGCCGTCGCCTTCACGCCGAACGGCCGGCGCATGATCGCTGCGGGGGCCGTCGAGGGCACGGACACGATCCTGTCCATCTGGAACGTCTCGGACGACGGCCACGAGTTCGACCGCCTGACCATGCTCTGCGGGGTCGTCATCACCGAGATCAAGGTCGACGAGCGCGATCCGAGCACCATCTATCTGCTCGGGCTCGACAAGGGACTGTACGTGCTCGATCTCGACGGATTGTCTGGCGACGGAACCAAGGTGATCCCGACCAAGCTCTACGACTTCAAGGCAACCGGGCACATCGCATTCGGCAGCCGCGTGGCGCTGGCCGGCATGCGCACGGACGAGGAAGCGGACCCCGATCGATACGACAGCATCGCGATCCTGCCGCTGACCGCGCGACCGGACGAGGACGGCGAGACCCTCCAGTTCGACTCCCGCCCCATCAGCTACGAGGTAGACGGCGAACCGGTCGCCGCGTCGGGCACCGACGACATGGCGATCAGGACGGCCACCGGCAACGGCGGCAGGTTCTACGTGGTCGTCGACGGGCAGAACGGTGCAGGCAAACTGCTGCTCACCTATCGCTTCGTCAACGGCAACCTGCCCCAGGGACGGGCTCCGCACGCGCTTTCACTCGACGCGGAGACCGGGATCCGACTCGCGTACCATGCCCGCCGGGACGAGCTCGTGGTCGCACTCGAGGATGGATTCCGGTTGCAGACCGTCGATGCCGAGGGCGAAAACGAACTTGTCCACCGGGTTCCCGTACAGGTCCATCCCCAGGATCTTGTCGTCAACCCGACGGACGGTGCGATCTACGTGTTGAACCTGATCTGGGGATTCAGCAACAACATCACCGTCATCCCCATGACCCATCTGTCGGCCGAGCGGAATACCGACGAGTTGCACGAGCAGCTGTCCGACTACCGGCTCGACGTGATCCAGTCGTTCATCTTCTTGTTCGGTGGCGTCTTCCAGTACCTCAAGGACTGCTTCTGCCATCACCTGCTGGTGAATTGCCCGACCTGTTCCGACGAGGACCGGATCTATCTGGCCTGCGTGGAGATCCGCGGGGCACGGATCCACAACATCTGCAACTTCAGTAGACGACGCTATGTCAAGAGCTTCCCCACCGTCGAGTACTGGCTCTCCCTCGTGCCGATACTCCCGCTGCTCAAGCAAGCGGTGAGCCGGTTCTGCTGCTCGACACTGCCCAACCTGTTCGAGGGATTGATCGGCAGGATGGCGGGAGCGGATCCCCAAGGAGGCGGCGGCGCCGCCGGCGGCGGTGCGGTCGCGCTCACGCGGCCGATGTTCAACGGAGCAACGACCCGGGGCCTCGCCTACGCAGCCCGGCGCACGAATCCCAAGGCCGTGATGCAGGACCGGGGCCGCAGTCTCGCCGTCTACGGTCGCCTCGCGCGCGACGGCGTGGCGACCTCTCTCG
>PIVY01000359.1 GCA_003353795.1 bacterium | reverse complement strand
CACGCGGCCCAGCGGGTCCTTACCCTCGCGACGCCACCAGGGTCGATCCTCGGCGCTCACGTCGACAGTTGCCGGAACAGCCACCACTCCCCCCGGCGGTGTCGAGGCGAGCCGACGCAACCATCGATCCCGGGCCGACGCGAGGTCACGAACGAGAGTCACCGCAGCGCCCGCCGGCGCCAGGACCGGAGATTCGCGCAGGCGAAGCAGCATTCCCAGGCTTCGATACGCCCCGCCCGATCTCGCACCTCGGGTCCAGAATCCGAGCTCTTGGCCCAGCAACAGTCGTCGTTCCAGCTCCGGGTCCCACTGGTCGCCCGCCACCTCGGCAACGAATCCGCGGTCCACCCGCGAGGCTCCCTCGAGGCGGGTGCGGATCCACTCGGCGAACGTATCCAGTTCGTGCACGAGGCGGGCGGCGAGGCGGTCACGATCGCCGGACCAGGCGACCTGGCGTCGGCCGGAGAACCAGGCGCCTTCCGGTGCGCGATAGCCGAGCCAGTCTGCGGATTCCCGGGGCCGGGTCTCCGCCAGCGCCAGGATGAAATCCAGCCGTGACGGGGATCGCGCGCCGGCAGCGGCATCCTCGGTATCGGCGGCCGCCGCATTGCGACCCGGGGCCGCGACCTCCTGCCAGGCGCCGTCGACGCCACCGGCGAGCAAGGGTTCGAGGACGCGTTCGAGATCCGCCGCCAGGCCGGCCAGGGTCAGCTCCATGTCGCGAACCGGAACGTGAACCTGCAATGGAATCGTCGCCGGTGCGGCGTCTGCCGACATGTCGGCAGCCGGCAGATCTCCGGCGAGCGCCCCCGCCCACTGCAGGAGATCGAACTGGCGCCCCACCTCATCCGGCTGCAGACCGGTCAGCCAGCCGATCCGCCAGAGCGAAACGTGTGGCCGCAGTCCCGGCACCGTCACCGGTGTGGGCGCAGCGGGTTCCAACCAGTCGGGATCCGACAGCAAGGTCAGCAGCCGATCGCTGGCCGACGCGAAAT
The DNA here is from genome assembly GCA_003353795.1 of bacterium. Lineage (GTDB taxonomy): Bacteria > Krumholzibacteriota > Krumholzibacteriia > LZORAL124-64-63 > LZORAL124-64-63 > Glo-17. The sequence continues at coordinate 541 of PIVY01000359.1, read as the reverse complement.
CGGGCGCCGGCACGGGCGCGAGATCCAGGTGATCGTAGTGCAGCTGCAACTCGGCCTTGCCGCCCGGCGCGGACAGCGGCCACAGTTCGGCCGGATCGCGCGGCACGCTCAGCAACAGTGCCGGACCGTCCGCGCGTGCACCGGCCGCCAGGGGCCGCACGATCCACTGTCGTCCGTCGGGCAGTTCCCAGTGTTCGGGCCGGGCCGGATCGCGGCGGGCATCGGCGGCCTGCAACTCGCGACGCAGAGGATCCAGCCTGTCCGGCGTGTCCCACAGCTCCAGGGGAGTATCCCGGCCAAGGTCCGCCTGCCCCAGCAATTGCCTCGCGCGCTCGCGCAGAGCATCGACGTCGGTGATCACCGATCCGACTCCCAAGAGGTCGAATCCGCAGGCCGCACACACCACACCGTCCACGGCGCCGGCAGCGCGATGCCCGCACCGCGGACAGCATCGAGCCAGCCGTGCCGTCGCCACCCGCCGCACGGTCTGCCAGCCGCCGGGTTCGCCTCGTTCGGCGGCGACGTCGGCGTCAAGGAAGGT
>PIVY01000051.1 GCA_003353795.1 bacterium | reverse complement strand
GCCGACGCCGACATCCGCCAGCTCCTCGGAGCGGCCAGCAGCTTCGCTGTCCGCATGTGGGCCCGCATCCTGGGCGCCATGGTGGCGCTGGTGATCGTGGTGGCGCATCGTCGTCTCGATCTCCGTTCGGCCGTGGACGGGTTCGCCGAGGGAAGCCGGGCCATGCTCGTCGCGCTCACCATCCTGCTGCTGGCCTGGAGCCTGAGCGCCGTCTGCGGCGAGCTCTTCACCGCGCCCTACCTGGTGGACGTGTGCCGCGGCGCGCTGTCGGCGCGACTGTTGCCTGCGGTGACCTTCGTGCTGGCGGCCGCGGTGAGCTTCGCCACCGGCACCAGCTGGGGCACCATGGCCATTCTCATGCCGCTGGTCTTCCCGCTCGGCGCCGTCCTGCCCGGGGCCGAGGGGCTATCCGAGAGCATCAGCGCGGGTATCCACCTGGCCGCGGTGAGTGCGGTGCTGGCGGGATCCGTGTTCGGCGACCACTGCTCACCCATCTCCGACACCACCATCATGTCCTCGCTGGCCTCCGGATGCGACCACATCGATCACGTACGCACCCAGCTGCCCTATGCTCTGCTGGCCGGTGTGGTGGCGCTGGTCTGCGGCTATCTCCCCGTGGGCTGGGGCGTGCCGGCCTGGGTCGGGTTGCTGGTCGGGGCGGCGCTGGTGACCGGTACGGTGCTGCTGCGCGGTCGGCGCCTGGGAAACACCCTGGATATCGACCAGCCCGCGCCGTAGTTTCATCGTACGAACGCCCGAGAGGAGAAGCGGCTCATGGAATTGATCCGGAAACGTCTGGCCTGGCTCGCGGTGCTCGGACTGATGGCGCTTGCGACCGGGTGCGGCGGCGGCAAGTCGGCCACCTTCAACTATCCCAGCGAGAGCATGGCCTTTCCGCCCCTCGGCGACGACACTCCAACGCTGTTCGTGGAGTTCGTCAACGACCTGCGGCCGGGGTCTCAGCGCTCGGGCGAGGGCGGCCTGGCCACCTACCGCTTCCCATCGGACGAGAACTGGGACGCGCCGGTGAACATGATCTACTACCAGGCGCTGGTGCAGGATCTGACGCAGACCAACCTGGTGGAGATCGTACCGTTGCGGTCACAGGCCGACTACGTCCTGGAGGTCGATCTCAATCACATGGGCGTCAAGATCTCGCGCTCGGCTGCAGGCTTCGGTGTGACCGCCATCGTCGGCGGCGCCATCGGGTACGCCATCAGTCGCAACGCCGCCGGCGCGGCCGTCGGCGCCGTGGCCGGCATCGGGGCCATCCCTGTACCCGCCAAGCTTCGCGCGGTCTGCGAGGTGAATCTTCGCGTCTATGATCGCGAAGGCGAGCTGTTCTGGGAGCGCACCTGCCTGGGCGAGATCACCAAGAGCAAGTGGGAGGGGCTCACCGCCCGCAACGACCAGAAGTGGGTGGACGAGTATCTCACCGTGGCAGTGAAGCGCTGCAACGCCTGCTTGCTGGGACAGCTCCGCCAGGCGCTCGTCGAGGCGGGAGAGACCGCCCCCGAGTCCTGATCGTTCCAGCCTGCGCAGTTCGAAACGGGCCCGACTCCGCGAGGAGCCGGGCCCGAATCCTTGGTGCCTGCCGCTACGATCAGAGCAGCTCGGCTGCGAGACTCGCCAGCTGGCTCCGCTCGCTCTTGGCCAGGGTGATGTGCCCGTAGAGCGACTGATCCTTGAACCGTTCCACCACGTAGGTCAGTCCGTTGCTCGACGCATCGAGATAGGGGTTGTCGATCTGGTAGGCGTCGCCGGTGAGCACGACCTTGGCGCCCTCGCCCGCCCGCGAGACCACGGTCTTGATCTCGTGGGGCGTGAGGTTCTGCGCCTCGTCGATGATGATGAACAGCCTGGGCAGGCTGCGCCCGCGGATGTAAGTGACCGCTTCCATCTCCAGCACGCCGGTGTCGAAGAGATACTCGACCTTGTCGCCGCTCTGCTCCAGCTTGGGGTCCACGAGGTACTGGAGGTTGTCGAGGATGGGCTGCATCCAGCTCTCCAGCTTCTCTTCCTTGGTGCCGGGCAGGTAGCCGATGTCCTTGCCCAGGGGCATGATCGGCCGCGAGACCATGATGCGCCGGAACTGCTTCTCCTCGGCCACCAGTTGCAGCCCCACCGCCAGCGCGAGCAACGTCTTGCCGGTCCCCGCCTGGCCCAGCATGGTCACCAGCTGGATGTCCGGGCGGAGCAGTAACTCCAGGGCATAATGCTGCTGGAGGTTGCGCGCGCTCAGTCCCCACGGATGCGCGTCGCCGAACTGCAGCGGTTCCACCCGACCGGTATCCACCCGCCAGATACCGCGTGCGGTCTTCTTGGGGCGGCTGGTCGATTTCAGGAGAATGCCCTCGTTGGGTCGGAACGGTCCGGGTAGCTGGATCGTCTCGCCGGCATAGAAGGCGTCCACGACATCATCATCCACCGGCCGCTCCGACCAGCCGGTGTACAGCTCGTCGAAGTTCACCTGCTGGTTGCGGAAGTCCTCGGCGGTGATGCCCAGGGCGTCGGCCTTGCAGCGGGCGTTGATGTCCTTGGAGATGAAGACGATTTCCTGACCGAGTTGCCTGAGTGCCAGGGCGGCGGCCAGGATCCGATTGTCTGGCACGGTGCGGTCCATGCCCTCGGGTAGCTGCGACGTGAAGCTGGTGACGAAGACGAAGAGGCTGCCGCCGCCGCCGAGGGGCACGCCCTGGCTCAGTGGCCGGCCGTCGCGCAGGCTGTCGAGGGTGCGGGCGACCCGCCGGGCATTGCGGGCACGCTCGTCGTTGCCGCGTTTGAACCGATCGAGCTCCTCGAGCACGTCCACGGTCAGAATCACGTTGTGTTCGGAGAATGCATTGAGAGCGTTGGCGTCGTGAAGCAGGACGTTCGTGTCCAGAAGGTAGGAACGACCCTTGATCTGGGGGAGCGATCCGACGCCGATGGGGAAGGCCGCCGCTGATGCCATACCGCCTCCTACGGTTTGGTGCGAATTCCTTTTCCTTTTATCGGCAAGCGACATGGGAAGGTTAACCCCGTAACCGTGCGGGTGTCGCCAACAAAATGTCGTCAGAGGCGACTGTTATTGATCTCATGCGGTTACGGCAGTTGCCGACACGCCGCGCCGGCGCTAGAGTGCGCTGGGCAAGGAGGCGTGCATGTCGAGAGTCCTCGTTTTCATCCTGTTGACCGTGACCGCGTGGGGTGCCGCGGCGCAGGATCAACCCCCGCAGTGGCCGCTGGATCTGGACTCGCGATTCCTCACCGGCAACTTCATGGAGCCGCGAGGGGGGCGGTTCCATTCCGGCCTGGACCTGAAGACCAACAGTCGGACCGGTTATGCCGTCGTGGCCGTGCGCGACGGTTGGATCAGCCGCGTCAAGCTGGCGTCGGGCGGATACGGCAAGGCCATCTACCTGCGCGGCGACGACGGTCTGACCTACGTCTATGGCCACCTCGATCGGCTTGCCGACGGGCTTCGTGAACACGTGCGTATCCTCCAGGACCGACGGGGTTCCTACGATCTCGACCTCGCCTTCGAGCCGGGTGCCTGGCCGGTGGCGCGCGGCGAGGTACTGGCGCTCTCGGGGCAGAGCGCCACGTCCGGCCCTCATCTGCACTTCGAGGTACGTGCCGCGGACGGTTCGCCGCTCGATCCCCAGGCTCACGGATTCGCCGTGGACGATACCATCGCACCGGAGATCCTGGCCGTGCGTGCGGTGACCGCGTTTGGCGGCGAGGGTGCCCCCACCCTGCGCTGGGGCGACGGCGAGACCCCGCTGTCCGGCAGGCTTCCGGATCTGCAGTTGCCCAGTGGCCAGGTTCGATTCGCCGCGCGCATCGTCGAACGCAGCGACCGTCTGCGGTACCGGCTGGGCGCCTGGAGAGTCCGGCTCTACGTGGACGATCACGAGGTCTTCGCGTCCCGGAACGATCAGCTGCGCTGGGGACGCAACCGGCAACAACGTCTGGAGTACCTGCGCACCCCGCTGGGGCAGGAGCGCTGGCTGTGGCGCGACCACCGCGTGACCCTGGATGGACGCTCGTCCTTCGACGGATTCAGTCAGGCCGATCTTCCGCCCGGACGCCATCGTCTGCGACTGGTGGCCGAGGACCGGGCGGGCAACCGGAGCGAAGTCCGCTGGGAGGTGGACGTGGTGCCGCAGCTGGGGGATCTGGCGGATCCCGGCTGGCCTGCCGTCGGATTCGTCTACCCGGAGCCGTGGCTGGTCGAGCCGGCTGGTCCGGCGCCCACCGAGGGCGTTTGCGCCGACTCCGAGCCGCCGATCCACTGGCGCCGCGGCGAGCCGATGACACCGGTGCCGTTGCGCTGGCTGCAACTGGCGGGACTCGAGCCGCTGACCGCTGCCGTACATTTTCGCCCGTCGGGTCCGACCTTGCTGGACCCCGTCGCCGTGACCTGGCCACACCTGGCGGTGGCCGACCTCCCGGCCGCAGGCGATCCAACGGTCGCGGTCTACCGCCTGGGCGACGACGAATGGGAATACGAGACCGACTTGCGTGAAAGCCTGGCCTTCGACCTGGATCGACCCGGCGTGCACGCCGTTCTGCGGGACGTCGCCGCCCCGGTCATCGCCACGGTGACGGTGGACACGTTGCTGACGAGGCTGCCGGAACGCCGCCGCCACGGTATCGCCATGCCTCGCTGGCCGGTCATCCGGATCCCGGTGGGGGATCACGGCAGCGGCATCGACTGGGATTCCTTGAGCGTCAAACTGAGCGGTGGCACGCTGGTCGTGGAGCCGGATCCGCCGCGAGACCGGATCCTGGTGGAACTGCCGGACGCCCTGCCGCCCGGCCGCCACGTCCTTGTCGTCGACGTCGCCGATCGGGCCGGACACCGGTGCCGGGCCGATCTGCCGGTGTACCTGCGTGCCGGGCCAGGGCCATGATGCCCGCTCTCCGGTGCCGGCGTGAACTGCCTGCAGCGACGTCGGTTGCGCCGCCTGGAGCGGCGATCGAGCGGGACCTTGTTTACGAGAACAGTCCGTCCTGCTAAGTTGCCTGGACCGCGCCCCGCGCGGGCGTGTCCACCCTGACATCTGGCCGACGAATCCTGGAAAGAACGGTCCATGCCCGAGCAGCAGTTCGTACACCTTCATAACCATTCCGACTACAGCCTGCTCGACGGCGCCATGAAGACCAAGGCCATGGTGGCCAAGGCGGCCGCGTGCGGTCAGCCGGCGCTGGCCCTCACCGACCACGGCAACATGTTCGGTTCGGTGGAATTCTACATGGCCTGCAAGAAGGCGGGGATCAAGCCCATCCTGGGCATGGAAGCCTACGTCACGCGCGACATGACCGACCGCTCGGGCAAGGACGCGGCCAAGAACAACCACACCGTATTGCTGGTGCAGAACGAGACCGGCTGGCGCAACATGGTCAAGCTGGCCAGCGCCGCCTATCTCGAGGGTTTCTACTACAAGCCGCGCATCGACAAGAAGATGCTGGCCGACCACGCCGAGGGGGTCATCGCCCTGAGCGCGTGTCTCGGCGGCGAACCCAACTCGGCGTTGATGCGCGGAGACGTCAAGGCGGCCGTGCGGGCGGCCAGCGAGTACAAGGAGATCTTCGGTCCGGACCGCTATTTCCTCGAGGTCCAGAACCACGGTCTACCCGAGGAGCAGCGAGTCCGTGAACTCATGCCGGACGTGGCGAGGGAGACCGGCCTCGAGATGGTGGCCACCAACGACTGCCATTTCCTCGACAAGGACCATCACGAGGCCCACGACATCCTGCTGGCGATCCAGACGGGCAAATCCCTGGATGATCCGACCCGCTGGCGCTCGGCCACGTCCGAGGTCTACTTCAAGACCACCGAGGAGATGCTCGAGCTGTTCGCCGACTGGCCCACCGCCGTGCGCAATACGCTGCACATCGCCGACATGGTCGACTTCGATCTGGAGCTGGGCAAGCTGCTGCTGCCGGCCTTTCCGTTGCCCGACGGATTCGACACGCCCGAGGACTACGTCACTCACCTGGCCAACGTGGGTCTGCGCGAGCGCTACCCGACCATCGACGACCGCCTCACCGAGCGCCTGGAGTACGAACTCGGCGTCATCCGCAAGACCGGCTACGCCGGCTACTTCCTCATCGTGGCCGACTTCATCGACGCGGCCCGCGACATGAACATCGCCGTGGGTCCGGGGCGCGGTTCGGCGGCCGGTTCGCTGGTGTGCTACTGCATGGGCATCACCGACATCGATCCCATCGAGCACCAGCTCCTGTTCGAGCGCTTCCTCAATCCCGAGCGGATCTCCATGCCGGACATCGACGTGGACTTCTGCTTCGAGCGGCGACCGGACATCATCCGCTACGTGGAGGACAAGTACGGTCGCGACAACGTCTCGCAGATCATCACCTTCGGCACGATGGCGGCCCGGGCGGTGCTCAAGGACGTGGCGCGCGTCCTCGACCTTGGCTTCCAGGAGTCCGACCGCATCTCCAAGCTGGTGCCCGAGGAGATCGGCATCACCCTTGACAGGGCCATCGCCGAGGCGCCCGGGCTCAAGGAAGTGGCCGAGGAATCGGAGACCCACGCCAAGCTCCTGCGCAACGCCCGCGTGCTCGAGGGGCTCAACCGCAACCCGGGCATCCACGCCGCGGGCGTCCTGATCACGCCGTCGCCGCTGGTGGATCATCTGCCTCTCTACAAGAGTACCAAGGGCGACATCACCACCCAGTTCGATATGCGCATGAGCGAGGAGATGGGCCTCCTCAAGATGGACTTCCTCGGTCTGCGCACGCTCACGGTCATCGACAAGGCGCTGGGGCTGATACGCGAGTCGCACGGCGAAGCGCCCACCGCCCGCGACATTCCCACCGACGACCCCGTGACCTCCAAGCTCCTGCAGGAGGGGCGCACGGTCGGCGTGTTCCAGCTCGAGTCCAGCGGCATGCAGGAACTGGTGCGCAAGATGAAGCCCACCTGCTACAACGACATCACGGCCATCAACGCGCTCTATCGGCCCGGTCCGCTGGGCGCCGGCATGGACGAGGTCTTCGTCGAACGTAAGCACGGTCGCAAGCGGATCGAGTACAAGCACCCCGATCTCGAACCCATCCTGCGCGACACCTACGGCGTGATCCTGTACCAGGAGCAGGTCATGCAGATCGCGGCGAAACTCGGCGGCTTCACGCTGGGCATGGCCGACAAGCTGCGCAAGGCCATGGGCAAGAAGAACGCCGACATGATGGCCGAGATGAAGGTCAAGTTCCTCGCTGGTTCCGAGGAGCGCGGCTACGACGCTCGCGTTGCGGGCGAGGTCTACGAGGAGATGGAGTTCTTCGCGCAGTATGGCTTCAACAAGAGCCACTCGGCGGCCTACGCGCTCCTGTCCATCCAGACCGCCTGGCTCAAGGCGCATCACCCGGCCGAGTTCATGGCCGCCACCATGACCAGCGAGATGCGCAAGTCCGACCGCATCATCCAGCTCATCGACGAGTGCAAGATGCTGGGTCTGCGCATCATGCCGCCGAGCATCAACCAGCCCCGCGCCGAGTTCGGCGTCACCCAGGAGGACGACATCCTCTTCGGCATGGGGGCGGTGAAGGGGGTGGGGACCAGCGCCATCGACGCCATCCTCGCGTCCACCACCGAACTGGGACGCCCGTTCGTCGATCTCTTCGACCTCTGTGAGAACGGGGACCTGCAGAAGGTCAACCGCAAGGTCCTCGAGAGTCTCATCCACGCCGGAGCCCTCGATTGCCTGCCGGGAGACCGCGCCACCCTCACCGCCAATCTCGACCGGGCTCTCGCCTACGGTCAGAAAGCGGCGCGGGATCGTGAGGGTGGTCAGGCCAGTCTGTTCGGCGGTGGTGAACAGGCCGTCGCCCTCAAGCCGACCCTGCAGGAGACCGAGCCTTACGACCCGCTGGTGGAACTGTCCCTGGAGCGCAAGGCACTGGGCTTCTTCCTCTCCGGCCATCCCTTCCACGAGTACCGCGAACTCATGGCCTCGCTGAAGGTCTCGACCACGCAGCAGGCGGCCGCGCGCGGAGAGGGCGCATGGGTGGATCTGGCCGGCGTCGTCACCAGCTTCCGCAACGCGCGCGACAAGCACAAGCGCCTCTACGCCCGGGCTCACTTCGAGGATCAGGCGGGCATGCTCGAGATGGTGGTGTACTCGCGCCTCTACGGCGACGTGGCCGACCTGGTGGCCAGCGACGCCATCCTCATGGTGGGCGGCCGCGTCCAGGTCAAGGGCGACGGCACCCGCGAACTGATCGCCGACCGCATCACCCGCGTCGACGAGGTGCTCGGGCGCTGGAGCCGCGAGGTCCTGCTCGAGGTGGACCTGGCGACCATGGGGGCGGCGGGCCTCGAGACTCTGGGCAGGGTTTTCGACCGATTCGAGCAGGAGCAGCTTATGCCGACCCTGGCCGGTGAGGAGGAGGCCCTGGAGGCGGCCGCGGGCGCCGACGGTCCGCAACCCGAGGGCTTGCTGGCGGTGGGCCCGGCCGACAACGAGAACCTGGCCGTGCCGGTGCCGGTGATGATCGACACCCGGCGCGACGGTCGTCCCTGGCTCCTGCAGTGCGGGCGACGGCTGTCATTGACCCTGGACAGCTTGCGCGAGTTGCGGCAGATTCCTGGATTGCGCGGGATGCACCTGGATGTGCGCCTACCGGCGGCGCCCCAGCGTGGCGGTCGCGGGAACTGGAACTGACCGCGAGAGTTCCGGGTGGGCGGCGGTCCTGGAGATGTGGTAATTTCGGGCCCCGGAACCGACGACCGTAGGAAACCGGCGAACCCGGAGAACGAGAGAACATGGCCGAGATCACCAAGGGACCCTGGCTCGATTTCGAGCGACCCATCGTGGAACTCGAGGAACGCATTCGCACCCTCGAGGCCTCGGCGTCGTCGGGTGGTGTGGACGTGGCGGAGGAGGTCCAGCATCTGCGCGAGAAGTCGGCCAAGCTCTCGACCGATATCTTCGCCAAGCTGGAGCCCTGGCAGCGCGTGCAACTGGCCCGCCATGGACGGCGTCCCACGACCCTGGACCTGGTGGAGCGGATCTTTGCCGATTTCCATCCCCTGCATGGTGATCGCCAGTTCCGCGACGATCCTGCCATCGAGGGTGGCTTCGCATGGCTGGAGGGCCGACCGCTCATGTTCGTCGGGCATCAGAAGGGGCGCGACACCCGCAGCAATCTGCGGCGAAACTTCGGCATGGCGCATCCGGAGGGTTATCGCAAATCACTCCGACTCATGGAGATGGCCGAGCGCTTCGGCCGACCCGTGGTGACCTTCATCGATACTCCCGGCGCGTACCCCGGACTGGGCGCCGAAGAACGGGGCCAGGCCGAGGCCATCGCCCGAAATCTCCGCGAAATGGCTGGTCTCGGCGTCCCTACCGTGGCCGTCGTGACCGGCGAGGGCGGGTCGGGCGGTGCGCTGGCCCTTGGCGTGACAGATCGCATCTTCATGCTGGAGAACGCAATCTACAGCGTGATCAGCCCTGAAGGATGCGCCGCCATCCTCTGGCGGGACGGGGGCCAGTCGGCCGAGGCTGCCAAGGCCATGCGCCTGACGGCGGCCGATGCCCTGAATCTGGGGATCATCGACGGTGTCATCGCCGAACCGGTGGGGGGTGCTCACCGCGATCACGACGGCGCTGCGCGGGCCATCAAGGGACAACTCCTCGATGCGCTGGCCGGACTGGATGGGCTCGACTCCGGTACCCTGCGTGAGAAACGGTTACAGAAGTACCTCGCCATGGGCGAGTGGACCGAGCGCCGTTGACATCCGGTGATGATCCCTGTATCATTCCCCATGCCAACCACTGCGAGTGTTCCCCCCCCTTCCGCTGGTCCGCCTTCAGGTGCGACGGTTTTTTCTGTTGTCCTTCCCCGTCCTCGGTTACAGTTCCGTCCGGTCCGGGGCTCACGCGTGTGAGCTTGGCTTGAGACTTCTGGATTCGCGATCGTGGAGGCCGTGATGCTGGACCCGAAGTTGCTAGAAATCCTGGCATGCCCCCGCTGCAAGGGGGTCGTCAACCCCGAACCGGACCACACGAGCCTGGTCTGCGATGCCTGCCGATTGCGGTATCGCGTGGAGGACGACATACCCATCATGCTGATCGAGGAAGCCATCAGCCTGGAGGAGGGTGCGGGGGATGAGTAATCGTCTGGTACGCGTGCGTGGCCGCGCATGCAATTCGCCTCGTCCGGTGCGCTCCAACAGTGGCATTCTGGGCGTCGGCGGCCTGCTCGTTCTGTTGTCCCTGACCGCAGGCCCGGCTTCCGCCGAACTGCTCTCGGGTCCCGCAGATGCCGTCATCGGCGCGCCTCAGATCACCGTGCTTTCGGCCGACGTCCGGCGTACAGTGGTCCAGGTGACCTTTCCCGTGGAACAGGCGCCGGGAGACTGGTCGTCTGCAGAGCGCGTGGATTGGCGGGGGCTGGTGACCGAAGATCGGGTCGCGGGCAGTGACGAGATCGTTTCTTTCGATCCCATCGCGTCCTTCCAGGTGGCCGTGGCGGAACGTCGCCGGCCCACCTGGCGCGTGGCGGCTCTCCAGTGGCATCGTCAGCCGAGCGATCCCGGCGTCCCGGTGGCCACCGTCGGGGCACCCGCCGTCTTCCGGAGCGTGCCGCTGGCTCCAGTCAACATCAACGCCGGTGCCGGTGGCGGCATCCTGGCAGGTGTGGTGGTGGAAATCGACCATGCCGCCGGCCCGAGAAGCCAGGAAGACGCTGCTTCTCGTCGGCGCGCCGAACGCGAGCCCATGCCGGCCACGGTGGTCAACGGCGAGCGGTTCCGTGAACTGAGCGCACACTTCCTGGCGTCGCCTCCGGTGAGCGAGAAGGCCGTGCCGCTGCCGGACCTCTTCTCGCTGACCAGCCACTGGATCCGCCTCGAGCTGGACGATCACGGCGTCTACCAGTTGACGGGCGGCGATCTCGAACCCATGGGACTGGCGCTCACGGACATCGATCCGACGACGCTCCGCGTATTCAAGGGCGGCGGGCTGACGCTCGACGACGATCCCGAGGTCAGCGACGACGACCAGGCCGATCGTGTCGGCCTCACCGAACTGGCCGTCGTGGTCGACGACGGCGGCGACGGGGAGTTCGACACCGAGGACCGCGTGCTATTCTACGGCTTCGGCACGGACATCTGGCTCGATCGCCTCGACTCTGCCGCCACGCAAGTGGAGTTCTACAACCATGCGCAGCAGGCTCACGGCGTCTACTGGCTGACCTGGGAGGAGTTCGGCACGGCCTCACCGCTTCCGGGCTCGCCGCGACGCGTGGCCTCGAGCGCCGCCGACCCCACGGGCGGAAACCTGGTCGAGCGCCACCGGGCGCGCTACCACGGCGAAGAGAACGTCGCCTACATCGGGGGCTACGTGCGGGACAACTGGGCCTGGGATTCGTTCATTCGGACCAGCTTCACCCAGCCGTTCAATGTTGAGGGCGTGGTCGCGGGAGAGTCCGCCGACTGGAACTTCGACGTGGTGGCGCAGTGGCACAGGAACTGGGGCTTCATCGATCCGTACGAAACGCGCTCCTTCCTCAATTCCGACAGCGACAACGCGGTGCCGTTCAGCTGGATCTACCGGGATCAGCGAGACACGGAACGGATTCGTATCTCCGGTTCCACCAGCACTGTGGTCACCGGGCAGAACCGCATCAATTTTATCTACGACAACGTTTCGGCCACTCAGAGCCTGCTGGCGTTCGACAGCTTCGACGTGGTCTACACCGCCAGTCTCGACAAGCGGGAATTCAGCGGCGCGTTGGCGTGCGTGTTCTGGGGTGACGAGGTCACCGTGCCCGGCACCGCCAGCGACGTCCGATTCACGTTGCCGACCACCGGCGACTGGACCCTCTGGGACGTCACCCGTCCCGACTCCGCCCACGCCTTGACCGGCACGGTGGCCGGCAGCGATCCGCGCACGCTCACCGTGGGCATGGTGCGAGACCCCGGCGACACGCGGCATCTGATCCTCTTCGACGACGGCGATCTGCTGCGCGTCCTCGACGGTGAGCGCGTCGAGCCGGTGCCCCTGCGGCAGACCGTCCCGGCGGCCCATTACCTGGTGATCTACCCGCAGGAGTTCGAGGCCGCCGCCGCGGCGCTGGCCGACCTGCGGTCGCGAGAACTGCCGGAAGTGGACTCGCCCCACGCGGAGGCCGTGCTGCTCGACGACATCTTCGCCAACTTCAGCGGCGGCCAGAAGGATTGGCGCGCCATTCGGCAGTTCGTGCGCTGGCACTACCTCGAGCACGGCCGCGACCTGCTCTGGATCTGTCTCCTCGGCGACGCCAGTCGCGACTACCGCAACTTCCTGGGGCACGACCCCCAGACCGAACTGGTCGACTGGGTGCCGACCAGTCTGGTCACGGAGTTTCCCTGGGTGATCGAGCAGTACCCGCTGTCGGTGCGCTGGCCCTATGTGGCCGACGAGGCCATGACGGCCCTGGATACGCCGCCGAACAATCTCGATTACGACATTCCCGATCTAGCCATCGGCCGCCTGCCGGCCACCAGCCCGACCTCGGCCCTACAACTGGTCGAGCAACTGCGCACCTTCGTGGAGGACCAGCCCGAGGGCGTCTGGCGCAACGAGATGGTCTTCTGCGCCGACGACCTCTACCAGGGCCCCGGCGATCAGTCGCCCGAGCCGGATCATACCCGCCAGGCCGAGATCCTGGCGAACGGCTACCTGCCGGAGTCCCTGGACATCAACAAGGTCTACCTGGTCGATTACCCCTATGTGGGCAGTTACAAGCCGGACGCCCGGCGTCATCTGCTCACCGAACTGGATGCCGGCGCCAGCCTCTTCTATTACGTGGGACACGGATCGGCGGAAGTTCTCGCCGACGAACAGGTGTTCCGCATCGATGACATCGGTGGCCTCACCAACGGCGACAGGCGCTTCTTCTTCATGGCCTTCAGTTGTGACGTCGGCGTGTTCGACGAGCCCAACATCCAGTGCATGGGCGAGGAGTTCGTGACTGCGACTCAGGGCGGCGCCATCGCCACGGTGACCGCTTCGTGGGTCAGCTTGATCAACCTCAACGAGACTCTTTCCGAGGCCTTCTGCAGTTCCATGTACCCGGGGCGGCTGGTGGCCCGCTCGAGTACCGTGGGGGAGAGCTTGATCCTGGCCAAGGCCGAGGCCTTCTCCAGCAACTACGCCGCCAAGAACGGTCGTCGCTACAACGTGATCGGCGATCCGGCCACCCATCTTCCCAACCCGGTCAACGACATCGAGTTCGTGGCCGGGACCGCCGATTCCCTGCTCACCGGGCGCCTGCACGAGATGCAGGTCGCCATGGACGCGGCCGGCATCGACCCCGGGCCGGATGCCGAGTACCGGTTGCGCGTGCAGGAGAGCAGCGTCGACGAGACGTACTTCGGCAGCGAGACCTGGCGTCGGATCGGCAACGACGTCTTCCGCGGCAACGGTGCGCTCATGACCGGCGATACCCCGATCCCGTTCCAGGCCCCGATCAGCCTGCGCCTCGGCGATCGCGGTCGATTCCGCTGCATCGTCAACGACGGTGACGAGGAACGGGTCGCCTTCGAGCAGCCGCCCGTGGTGCAAGTGGCCGCGGCCACCGACGACGTGGTCGGTCCCAACATCGTCCTCGCGTTTCCGGGCGGGAGGACGCGGGTGCGCCCGGGGGATCAGCTCAATGCGAATCTGTCGGACCCCAGCGGCGTGAACATCCTGGCCAGCAATCCGGCCAACAGCGTGCTGCTGGAGTTCGACAGCAGCGGTATCTTCAACAACGTGTCCGGCGACGTGGTCTTCGAACCGGGCAGCTTCCAGACGGCGGCTCTGAACACGGCGCTGCCGGCGGATCTGGAACTCGGATCGCACGCGGTGGTTATCTCGGCCACCGACATGTTCGGCAACGTGGGCCGCGACACCTTGCGATTCGAACTCGAAGCGACGAGCGTTGCGGCCATGCGCGACGCCACGGTCTTTCCCAATCCGACGCCGGGCCCGTGCCGGCTGGTGGTGGATCTCTCGGCGCCCATGGATCTGCAGTGGGACATCTACACTGTTTCGGGACGAAGAGTTCGCACCGTCCAGGGCGATTTCCCCGCCGACGGCCCGGCGATCCTGAACTGGGACGGTCGGGACGGTGAAGGCGACGAGATCGCCAACGGAGTTTATCTTTACGTGCTGCGCGGTCAGATGGACGGCGACAGCCACGGTTTTCAACAGACGGGCCAACTCGTCATCATGCGGTAGGGTGGTCCCTTCATCAGGAAGGGATCGTTCTCGAGATCGCCAACGGAGGTATCGGATCGATGAAGCGGTTACTGACCGTCACCCTGCTGGGGTTGACTTGCATCTTCGGGAGCGCACTGCCGGCCCTGGCTGGTTCGGGCGCGGGCGCTATCGTGCTGTCGTTTCCCATCGGCGCTCGCTACAACGCTCTGGGCGAGTCCGGTGCGGCGCTGGCACAGGACGCGGCGGCGACCTGGTTCAACGCGGGCGGCCTGGCCTTCATGGCCGACCGGCAGGAGACCAGCGACTTTCAGCTCATGTACTCCAAGCTCGCCGCGGGACTTGCCGACGACATCAACCTGAGCTGGGCGGGCTACGCCTCGGCCGTGGGCAACAACGGCGCTTTCGGCGTCACGTTCACCTATCTCAACATGGGTGAGCAGACCGCCACGGACGAGGAAGGCAATGCCATCGGGACCTTCCGGTCCTACGAGTTCGTCATCCAGGGCAACTACGCCCTCAAGCTGTCGCAGAACGTCGGCCTCGGTTTCGGCGTGAAATACTTTCGCGACAAGCTGGCCGACGACAACGTCCTGCAGGACGGTTCCGGCGGTTCGGGCGACAGCTTCGGCGTCGACCTGGGTGTGCTCTGGAAGGTGCCGTCGGCCCGCCTGAACCTGGCGGCGGCCGTGGCCAACCTCGGCCCGGACATCAAGCACGTGGATGCCGACCAGTCCGATCCCATGCCGCGCAAGTTCACCGTGGGTCTGGCCTACGGTCTGCTGTCCAGCGAGTACATGGGATTGCTGCTGGTGGGCGACTACCAGTTGCCCCTGTACAAGTGGGACGACGACAAGGAAGACTACGTGTACGGCTTCGAGACCAACCAGGAGGAGTGGGGAATCGGCGCCGAGTGGAATTACGACCGCTCGCTGTTCCTCCGTGCTGGTTACAAGAGCGCCAGCTACGGCGATATCGAGGACTGGACCTTCGGATTCGGTGTCGACCTGAAGAACTGGGTCGGCCAGGCAATCATCTTCGACTTCGCTCAGGTGCCTCAGGCCAAGGGCCTCGACAAGGTGAGCCGCTTCACGCTGGGTTACCGGTGGTAATGCCGGTTTGCCGGTGCTGATGCCGGGCTACCGAGGGTAGTACCTCGGTTCCCGCAGGTCATCGTTCATCCTGGGCCGGTCCCCTGCCGCCCGCGACCGACTGCGCGCCCCCCGATTCAAAGATCGGGGGGCTGCGGAAGGAGCCTTCGTGCGGAGCATCGATCGTCGAACGCGAATTTTCCTCTGGCTGCCCATCCTGCTGCTGGGCGCGGTCGTGGTCTCGCTGGGAACAGCCATGGCCGTGGCCGCGCCCGTAGAGGGCGGTCGGATGCCGGTTGAGAAGATGTCCTGGGATCAGATCCGCGCGTTGCCCGACGGCCAGCGCATCATCGATCGCGAACTGGATCGGCAGCGGATCTACCACGAGCGCTGGCACCAGGTGCACGACATGCTGGGCGGAAAGCACGTCTCGTCCAAATCCCGGCAATGGCTGCAGGAGCGAGGGCTGGGGCCGGCGCGACTGGCCAATCCCAGCGACGCGGCGGCCAAGGCCGGCGTGGATACGTTGCGAGTCTTGCTGATCCGGATCGCGTTCGAGGAGAATCGCGACCCAGGTCTGGTGACCATGGCGCCGGACGGTGACTTCTTCTATGAACCGCGCGATTCCCATCCGGTGCTGCAGATCGATCCCGAACCCCACGACCGGGCATTTTTCGAGTCGCATCTCCGCGGTCTGTCCGAGTACTACACGTTCCAGTCGGGTGGCCGGCTGCAGATCGAATCCCGGGTCCTGCCGGACGGCGACCGCGATGCCTACAAGCTGAGCGACGTGGCCGATTACGGTCCCGGCGCCACCGATTTCTGGACCATCGAGAGCCTCGAACGCCTGGTGCGCGACATGATCGCCGAGGCCGACGCCGGCACCCAGGCCGACGGCTCGGTGGACCTGAGCGACTTCGACGACGACGATCCGCTCACCTACATCATCTTCGCCCACAGCGGCAGCGACTGGCAGAGCGACATCTTCCAGGACTCGCCCAACGACATTCCCACGTTCTTCGTCACGCTGGGCGAGCCGCAGAATCTGGCCTCGGGCGGACAGCTCAGCGAGTGCTCCGTGATCCCCGAGACCACCACCCAGGATACCTACCTGGGCAGCATCGCGGCGGCCCTCTACCACGAGTTCGGCCATGCGCTGGGTCTGCCTGACGTTTACGACGCCACCACCGGCTACACCAGCGTGGGAATCTGGGACCTGATGGACTCGGGCACCAACCTGGCCGCCAACCTCGGCTACTACGATCCGGAATCGGGGCAGATCGTGGGTGAGCCGGTCACCGGCGTCTTGCCGCCGTCGCTCTCGGCGTGGTGCAAGTGGTTCCTCGGCTGGGTGGAAACCGATGTGATCGATGGCGGCGACGGCCAGCAGTACCTGTTGCCCGCCGTCGGAGTGCGCCGCGAAATGTACTCCATATACAATATCGACGTTCCAGGGAACAACTTCCGGACGGAGGACCCCCAGGTGCTGGTGGGCGGAGGCTCGCCGGGCGAGTTCTTCCTGGTCGAGAACAGGTGGGTGCCGCTGACGGTCGACGACACGCCCTACGACCCCTACGATCCCGGTGATCCCAACGACCCCTCCGACGACTACGGCGGTCTCTACCTGCAGACCGATGCCACCGGCGTGATCCTGTACCTCGGTGGCAGCCGCCGCGGCATCGAGGGGCTCAACACCGGCTACTACGACTACTTCATGCCCGAGGGCGGCGTCCTGGTGTGGCACGCCAACATGGACCGCATCGAGGCCGGACTCGAGTTCAACACCATCAACGCCTACGGCGACGGTCTCAAGGTCGTCGAGGCCGACGGCATCCAGGACATCGGCGTGCTCGACGCCTACGTGCTGGGCTGGTACGGCAGCTACACCGACGTCTTCGCCCCTTGGAACGACATCGGCTACGACGAGGTGTTCGTCGAGGGCGCGGGCGTGCCGCACACCCGGGCGCACGACCGGTCCTGGACCGGCGTTCATCTCTGGGACATCGACGACAACGGTTCGGCCCACGGCGCGGTCATGGAATTGCAGGCGGCCGTGGAGCCGCTGCTTTCGGGCTGGCCGATCTCGTTGCCGCAGGCAGGAGACGAAGACCTGCCCGAACCGCGAGCCATGGATCCGGCGAGCCTCACGCCGCTGAGCGACGGGACGCGCATGCTGGTGGTGGGGGCCGACGCTCCGCCGGCTGGCACGGCGCCCCTGCTCTTCGCCTGGGACCTGGCCGGGGCTTCTGCATACGGAGCCGTGGGCGGTCTACCCGAGGGCGCGGTCCTGGCGCTGAACGACCGGCCCGTGGGACCGCCGGCCGCGGTGACCCTGACCGATGGAACCGACGTGTTGCTGGTGGCCACGGCGGACGGCACACTCCAGGCGCTCGAGGCGGGCGCCACGGGCATCCAGGTCGTCTTCGCCGTCACGGTTGCCGACAGCCTGGTGGCTGGACCGCAGCCCGTGCCCCTGTCCGGCAGTGGTCCGGGCTTGTTCTGCGTGGTGGACGCCACCGGTCTAGCTCATCTCATCGACGAGAATGGCCTCGCCGTGGGTGCTCCCACGAACGTGTTCGGCCCCGGCAGCGACGAACTCGTCTCGCCGATGCGCGTGGCGACCGACGGCAGCGACGCCAGGATCCTCTTCGTGGCCGACGGCGGCTGGCAGTGGCAGGGCGTGGGCGCGAGCGGGTTCCTGCCCGACCCCACCCGCTGGACCGGCGTCCTCGACGGCCCGGCGCCGCTGGCTCTGATGCCCGCGGATTCGGATCAGCGCCTGGTGATCTTCGGGCCCGACGGGTTGCAGGGCTGCTGGTTGCTGGCGCCCGATGGCGCCTGGGCTGACACCGACTGGCCCGACCCCGGCGCCGGCGTGGTCTGCGAACCGGCCGTGGCCGACCTGGATGGCGACGGTCGCCTCGACCTGACGGCCGCCACCGCTGAGCGGCTGTTCGCCTGGCAGGACAACGGCGTCAACCTCACGGGCTATCCCAACGACCTCGTCAACCTCTTCCCTCTGCCCGATTCCACCCTCGTGGCCGGCCCCCTGGTGGTGGCCGACCTGGCAGACGGGCCGGGCAACGAACTGGCCTTCGCCACCGATCGCGGCCATCTCTTCGTCCTGAATTCCGCCGCGCTGCCGGTGGCCGGAACACCGTTCCGCTTCGGTGGCGGCGGCGCCTCGGGCCTGGCGGCCATCGCCACGGCCAGCGACCGGTTCACCCTCGGCCTCGTCGATGCCGGCGGCACGGTGGGGCCGCCCCTGGACCGGCGCCTGACCCACGGCCGCGTCACCCTTTACGACGAGCGGGTGTTGCCTGGCGGCGAACCGGCGACGGCCACCTGGATCGGACCCGGCGGCGGGCCGAACCGGACCGGCTGGGTCGGTACGCCGAGTCTCGTGGCGGGCGATAGTCCCGCCGACGATCCGGCTCACGCAGAGGCCGTGTTCTATCCGAATCCCCTGACCGACCGTAACCTGACCGTGCGCTACTGGAGCGCCACAGAGCGGGCGGCCGAGCTGGCGATCTTCAACCTCCAGGGTGAACTGGTGCTTCGCCAGCAAATCCCCACGGAGGCCGATCGCGTCAATGAATTCACTGTCGAACTCGATGTGGCTTCCGGACTCTACGTCGCCCGCCTCACCAGCGAGAAGGTAGCGGGTCAGGTGGCGAACGAGGTCAAAACCGTGGCCGTGGCGCGCTAGGCACCGCGGCGAAAGGACGACCCATGCGCAGCGACCATCTCGTGATCCTGCTTCTCTGCGGTCTGCTGACCGTGTCCATGGTCGTGCCGGCGGCCGCCGGCGATTCCGGCTGGCTCCTGCGCCAGGCCGACCTCGAGGTCGCCAGGCTCACCGGCGAGATGCCGGTCTATCGTGCGGCCACCGATGGCGACGTGGGGGGCACCAGCGGCGAGATCTCGACCAAGAGCGAGCGCTCGCCCGCCATTCCCATGCTCATGTCCCTGGTCGTTCCGGGTTCCGGCGAATTGCTTCTGGGCTACAATCGCGGATTCATTCAGATCGCTCTGGATGCAGCGGCCTGGTACGGCGGCATCTACTACTCCAACGAGGGCGACGATCTGTCCGACCAGTACTACGCCTACGCCGACGAGCACTGGTTCGAGGGCAAGCTCGACGCCGCCTACGACTCCGGCTATCTCAGCCGGCCCGACGCCAACTTCGACTATTCCGACGTGGTCGGCGTGGGAACCGAGTACTTCGGGTTCCACATCTACAACGACCCCGACACCGGCCTGCCTCTCTGGGTGTCCAAGGAAGACGACCGCCGCGAATACTACGAGAACCTGGGCAAGTGGGATCAGTTCGTGTTCGGCTGGGACGACTTCGAGGACCCGCGCGATTTCCTGAACGACCCGACCATCAACATCGCGAACCTCAAGGACCCCCGCACCAGCAAGAATCGCGAGACCTATCGCGATATGCGCAAGGCGGCCAACGACGCCTACGCCAAGAGCGATCGTTTCATCTACCTGAACATCGCTTTCCGGGTCTTCAGCGTGTTGCAGGTGGCGTATCTCGAAGGCCTGCTCTTCGGGGGCGACACCAGCGGTGGCGGCGAGCCGTCGCAGTTGCAGGTCGGCAGCCATCAGGTCAACTTCTTCGTCGAGCCGGTGGGCTACACCCGGGGCGTCATGGGCGCTACCGTTTCCTTCTGAGAGAGGTGGGGACCGTGAAGCGAGCGTGCATCCTGATCGTGGCAGCGTCGGCCCTGGCAATCTCATTGCCGGCCTTCGCCGGCGACCCTGGCCAGTGGCTCGCGCCCACCGACTGGCACCGTTGGCTGGATACCGGCCCGGTCGAGGCCATGCCGACAGGCGTGACGCCGAGCATGCAGGAGGTCGGCGGCAACAACAGCGAGTTCGACTCCGCTCCCATGGCTGAGGACGAGAATCCGGGCAACACCGGCGAGAAGCTGAAGGCCGGCGGCCTCTCCCTGCTGATTCCCGGGCTTGGCCAGCTTTACAACGGCGACAAGAGCAAGGGTCTGATCATGATGGGCGTGGAGGTCGTGATCTGGGGCGCATACATCGGATTCGACAACTACGCGGACGATCTCCAGCAGGACGCGCGTAACTGGGCGGGCATCTACGCCGGGACCCGCGGCGACCACGCCGAGAATTTCTGGCAGGCCGTCGGTCGCTACGATTACAGCGATGCGTGGTACGAGTCCCAGCTTCGCGAGGCCCGCGCCTTCGACGAGCCACCGCCGGCGCCACTGGCGGATGACGAATACTGGCAGTGGCGCAACACGAATTATCGCGAGAGCTACCAGAAACTGCGGGCGGACGCGAACTCGGCCTACGACCGGCGTGACCTCATGATCCTGTTCGCCATCCTCAACCGCGCGGTCTCCATCTTCGATGCCGTGCGCCACGGAGGCCAGCCGAGCGACGATCCCGCCATGGGTGCGCGGATCATGGGCGTGGACGTGGCGCTCGAGGTCTCCCGGCCGTTGCCGCGTCCGGAGGCCCGTGCCGTGGCCAGCTGGAGTTTCTGACATGAAGACGCGCGCCGTAGCGTCGCTGGCGGCCCTGGCACTGGTGGTGCTGATCGCTGCCTGTGCCCCGAAGGCGGGTTACGACGCACCCGGCGCGGCGGAGAGTTCGCGCGCCGCCTCGGCGCCCGGCACCCGTCCCGTGGATGTCTCGCTGCTCTATCTGTTCGAGAACATCCGCTCGGCCAGCTACTTCCCCTTCGAGGGGTTGGCAGGCGTGGCCTGGGGCGAGGGCGGCACGATGGTGGTCTGCGACGAGGGGCGCGGCAAGGTGTACGGCCTCGACCCCCGCACCCAGATCTGGTACGAATTCGACACGCCGCCGGGCACTTCGTACCGCCCGGTGGACGCCAAGGTCGACGGCTTCAAGGTCCTGGTGCTGGACATCGCGTCGCGTAGCATCTTCCGCTTCGATCTGGGTGGCGTCTACCAGGACCGCATCGTGGATTTCGCCGCACTCGATCCTGCCTTCAATACCGTGCCGACCGCGTTCGACGTGGATCTGGATGGTCGCGTGGTAGTAACCGACGGGGGCGAGGAGCAGGTCCTCGTGCTGGACTCGTTCCTGGCCCTGCAGAGCCGGGTCGGGAATCCCGGTCCGCATCGTGAACAGTTCTCCGAACCCAGCGGCGTGTGCTTCCTACCCGACGGTGGCTTCGTGGTTTCGGACCGGGAGAACCGCCGCCTGCAGGAGTTCAATCGCCTGGGATTCTGGCGGACCACACTCGGCGGCCAGTTCGATCTGGACAATCCCTACGTCGCGCCGCAGGGCATCGCCTGCGATCGCTGGGGCAATCTCTTCGTGGCCGACCCGGCTTCGGGCGTGGTCCACGTGGTCGACCAGCGCGGCGAACTGGTGATGGAAATCGGGCCGCAGATGGACCTCAAGGGCGCACCGCTGGGCCCCATGGGCGTCGCCGTGGGACCGGACAACAAGCTGGTAGTCACCGATCGGTTGCGGCAAGCCGTCCTGGTCTATCGCATCGCTTACGATTGAGTCTCGACGGCAGCGGAGGAGGTGACTGGTGAGCGGTCCGGGTGGCCTCGTCCGGGGTGTGACCGGAGCCGCGGCCCTGGCGCTCCTGCTGGTGCCGCTCGTTCTTCACGCCGCTGAATTGGCCCCCGCCGATACCGCCTCCGTCGACGACGGTCGTCTCCTGGAGCGCGAGTTCTTCCTGCTGGGCGCCGACAGTCGCTCGCTCACCCTGGCTCACGGCGATCTGGATCCCGGCAGCTTCCGGCTCACGGTGGCCGGCGAGGTCTGGCGTGCCGGTCGCGACTACCGGCTGCGCGCTCGCAGCGGACAGGTGGTGCCCCTTCGCACCTGGACGGCCACCGGTTCGGTGACCGCCGTGGCCGAGTACTGGTTCCGGCCCGGAGGCATCCGGTCACGCATCGGACTGCGGGTCATGGCGCCGCCGCCCGGCCGCACCGAGAGCGGCGAGGTGGTCCTGCCCGAGGTGGAGGAGGCCTGGACCCTGGACCAGGGCGGCGACCTCGACGTCCGCGGCAGCAAGGCCATCTTCGTCTCGTCCGGCAACCGGCGCGAACTCACCGTCGACCAGAACCTGCGAATCAACGTCTCGGGGCAGTTGACCAGCGACATCTACGTGCGCGCGGCCCTCAGCGACGACAACCTGCCGGTGGTGCCGGAGGGCAACACCGAGGAACTCAAGGACATCGACAAGGTGCTCGTGGAACTGGAGGCGCGGCGCTGGAAAGCGGTCCTCGGCGACTTCATGGCCCTACGCGGCGGCACCCTTTTCGGCAACTACCGGCGCAAGCTCCAGGGCTTCTCCATGGAAGCGCGGCCCGGCCAGGGGCGGGTGGAGGCGCTGTTCGGCTCGCCTCGCGGCCTCTACCGTACCGTGGAGTTTCGCGGGCAGGAGTCCAATCAGGGGCCGTACTTCCTTGGCACCGGCGAGGCCAGCCAGAACCTGTTCGTCGTGGCCGGCACCGAACTGGTGACCCTGGACGGCGAGACGCTGACCCGCGGCGCGAACCGCGACTACGTCATCGACTACGTTCGCGGCACGGTCACCTTCACCTTCCGCCGCCTGATCACCGCCGATACCATCATCGTCGTGGAATTCGAGGAGGGTGAAGGACCCTATAGCCGTGGCGTGGTCGGCGCCGGCGGCGGCCTCGTGTTCGGGCTCCTGGGC
This sequence comes from bacterium, assembly GCA_003353795.1. Taxonomy (GTDB): domain Bacteria; phylum Krumholzibacteriota; class Krumholzibacteriia; order LZORAL124-64-63; family LZORAL124-64-63; genus Glo-17. Next base: position 4,845 of record PIVY01000051.1, on the reverse strand, counting down.
GCCCCGGGAAACGTGGGCGTTCGGATGACCCGCGAGCGTGACGACGCCACGCGGCTGCGTGCCGGCGAGCTGTCGCCCGAGGACGAGGCCGTCCTCGCGGCCGCCGGCAACGATCCGCTGGCCGCCGTGGCGTCCGGCGCCACCGAGGTGGATCCGGGCACCGGTACCTACGACAAGGTCGACACCGGCGACGACACCTACTTCGTGTATGCCGAGGACGGCGGCGACTGGGACGTGCAGTTCTATTTCGCCGGGTCCGGCCAGGCCGACTACGAACTGACCAACCTCACCGAAACCGGCGTACGGGTCTACACGTGGGTGGGCGATGGTCTCGGCACCTACGGGGTGGGTCGTTTGCTGCCGCTACCGGATTCGCACAGCCTGTTCAGCCTGAGCGCGGATGTCGGCGACACCGTCGGCGCCGTTCTCCACGCCGAGTGGCACCTTTCGAAACTCGACGGCAACACCCTCAGCGACATCGACGACGACCAGACCGACGGCCAGGCCGTGCACCTGCGCGGCGACTCTGGCGCGCTCGGACTGCTCGGTGGTGAACTGCGTGCGGTGGCTGCCTGGGAGCAGCGCGACGATCGCTTCGCGCCGTTCCTGCTCCAGAAGACCGTTTACGACTACGAGGGCTGGGGCCTCGGAGACCGGGCGCGGCGCGAGGGGTTCCTCGAGGAGGCCGATGCGGAACTCGACGGCGACGTGTCCTGGCGGGTCGGCGGACCCGGCGCCAGCCTGGCGATCATGGGCGAACTGGCGAGCCTGTCCCACGGTCCCAGCCTCACGGCCGATCGCTACGGCGCCCGCGGGACCTGGGAACTGGCGGGCGGTCGCGGTCGGCATGCCTGGCGCCAGGCCACCAGCGTCGACGACGAGGACCCGCTGGACGTGCTGCGTCAGGACCAGGATCACCAGCTGAGCTGGCTTGTGGGGCCGCTGGTGCCCCGGGTGCGCTGGCTCGACGTCTCGTGGCGCGACGATGCGCGTACCGGCTCGGGCGGTCGCGGGTACAGCCGCGAGGAACTCACCGCCGGGCTGGGCGCTCGACCCGGCCGCGACTGGCGCTGGGACCTGGCGTTCACCCGCGGCCTCGTGGACTCGCTGCGCGAAGCCAACTGGGATCTGGAGCGCGATACCCGAACCTGGCAGGGCAACCTCGCCAGTCCGCGGTTTCTGGGAATGCGGGTGGTGGCCGACGCCACCCTGCGCGAGGTCCTCCGCCCCGACGGCGAGGACGAGACCACCCGCCTGGCTCATGCCGACCTGAGCGGAACCTGGACCGACATCGGCAGCGACTGGAGCCTGGGCTACTCGGTGGACAACAGCCGCGCCGAGGTTCTGGCGCGTCAGGTGGTCTACGTGGGCGAGAACCAGGGCCGGTATGACGAGAACGGAAACTTCGTGGGCGAGGGGCGCGGCGACTACGAGTTGATCCTGGCCGGCACCGACAGCCTGGTGGCCACCACCGCGGTGGCCTCCGACGTGGCCTGGCGCCAGGATTTCGGATTCCTGGGCAGAGATCGCATCTGGGGCGCGTGGGTGAGCCAGACGCGCGCCGGCGTGGAGGCCCGCAGCACCACCGACGATGTACGCAGTCTCCTGCTCCTGAAGCCATCGGCCATCTTCGATCCGGAGCATACGGTGCTCGGCCGCGTCGTCTTGAGCCAGGACGTGACCTTGCTGCGCCATGTCCAGACCTGGGATCTTCGCTGGCGATTCGACTATCTGGAGGCCATGGATCGCCAGTTCGCCCAGGGTCGTGCCGACCGCCTGCAGCGCAATCACACCATCACCGCCACCTGGAATCCGAGTCCCACGGTGAGCCTGCGCGCCCGCGGCAATCACGACGACGACAGTCGCGACACGGACGCCGAACTGAATCCGACCCAGCTGGGATACGACTCCCTGATCAAACGGATCGAGCTGGAAACCTCCTGGCGCCCGGTGGCGGGTAGTCGCGCGGCGCTGGCCGTGGAGTACCTCACTCGCGACGACGCGGTCTCCGACGTTCACCAAACCGAGATCGCCCTGAGACCCTCGGTGCGCTGGCAGCTGGCCGAGACCTGGAGCCTCCAGGGAGAGGTCCGGGTGTCCGACGTCAAGAGCACCGAACCGACCGGCGTGCGGCGACCCTTCTTCTATCCCTCACCTGGTACCAACGTGGAGGCCACCAGCCGACTGGGCTGGGAGCCCAGCCGATATCTGACTTTCGCCCTCGCCTACTTTGCGAGGAAACCCGGAGGACGGCAGTGGCAGCATGATCTGCGACTCGAGAGTACGGCGCGTTTCTAGGAACGCCACGACGAGATTCTGGTGGGGCGCGGTCCTGGTGATCGCGGCCCTGGCCGGGCTCGGCGGCGGGTCGGTGCACGCCCAGGCGAGCCGGCCGTGGCCGCCGCGCCTGGAACCGGTGGAGGGCGCGGCCCTGGATCCCGCGTTGCGCAACTGGTTCGACGACGACCGCACCTGGATGGCCCTGCAACCGGCGGCCTTGCTCGCCGAGCCGGCAGCGGCCGACTCCACGGCGCTGGTGGCATGGCTGCGCCGCGCAGAGAGCACGCGGGCGACCGTGGCGCCGGACACGGCGGGCACGGACCCGGCGCAGATACCGGTGCGCGGCCATCGCAGTCTTCTTTCGGGTCTGCGCGATCGCTGGCTGGACCGCGGCTACCTGGGCGTGACGGTGACGTTGAAGGATCCGGGCGGTGCGGAACAGGCAGCCCTGGTGATCGTGGATCCCGGGCAGCGGCACACCATCGCCGAGCTCGCCGTGGAAGGCGAAGCGTTCAACGGACGCGACCGTCTGCTGGAGGCCTGGCTGCCGCGCGCCGGCGATCCATTCCGGCCCTCGGCATACCTGGACGCTGCGGCCGGGGTGGTCGCAGGGTGCGCCGAGCGTGGCCATCCGTTCCCGCTCTGGCTCACCCGTGAGGTGACCATCGACTCGGCGGCGGCCTCGGTGACCATCACCGCGGTGCTGGTGCCGGGCCCCGTTGCGGTGGTCGGTCCCCAGACCACCAATTTGCTGGACGGTCGCGGCGAGAGCTTCCTCATTCGCACCGCCGGGTTGAAACCGGGCCGGCCATTCCGCGAGTCGGACCTCCGCCGGGGCATGGACCGCTTGCTGGTGCGGGATCTGTACGAGCGGGTGGACGAACCCCTGGTGCACCTGACAACTGCACGCGACACCGTGGGCGTGGTCTGGCGGGTCGAACCGTTGCAGCGGGCCAACCGGGTGAACGTGGTGCTGGGGCTGAGCCAGGAGCCGGAGGGCGGCACGCGCCTCAGCGGTCAGGTGGATCTTTCCTTCCCCAACCTGGCCGGAACCGGCCGCAGTCTGGATGCCAGCTGGAGCGATGACGGTGACGACCGGGCGCGATTCGGGTTCGCCTATCTCGAGCCACTCATCTTTGGCACGCCGCTGGATACGGACATCGCCCTGGACAACGAGGTCCGCAAGGACCAGTACACGCGATTCACGCTGGAGAACCGCTGGCGTCTGCCGGTGGTCAGCCTGTGGGGCGTGGAGATCGGCGTCGGGTGGGATCGGACCACCTATCCCACGGGGCAGACCGAGCGCACCAAACGCCTGCGCGGACGGGCGGCGGTGCTGCACGCCCGCGGCGATCGCTCGCGAAGCGGCTGGTCGGGCATCTTCGCCATCGAGACCGCCAACCGCAGCACCACGTTCCGCACCGTTGAGGACGGCGAGGTCAGCGGAGGCAGCGAACTCGGGACCCAGGACAGCCAGCGCCTCTACGAGGGCGACCTGGGCGGTGAGCTCTGGGTGCGACCCACGGTGAGCCTGGCCGGGCGGGCGGCGTTCCGTCAGAATGACGCCGACGTGCGTCCCGTCCCACTATCGGAGCAGTACTACTACGGCGGCGCCCGCACCCTGCGTGGCTACCGTGAGAACGAGTTCCACGGTGAGACCGTGGCCTACGGCGGCGTGGAACTGCGCCTGGGCCGAGCACGTCGCTCCCGCGTTTACACCTTCGTGGATGTGGGATACTTTGAGTTCTCGGCGTACCAGGGCGGCGACACGGACGCTCCCCTGGTCAAGCGGAAAGGGAATCAGATCGGGTTCGGCCTGGGGCTCATGACCGCCGCCGCTTCAGGGCAACTCGACCTCGCCGTGGGATTTCCGGGCACCGTCGACTTCGAATCAGCCAAGCTCCACGTGGCCCTGCTTGGTAGTTTTTGAGCCCTGTTTGGTAGTTTTTGAGATCGGCTCGGCAGCATCTGATCTGGGCGCTTCCAGCGGCCGGAGGTAATCATGAATCAGGATCAGGCTCGCCGGCGCGTGGCGGAACTGCGCGCCGACATCGCGCGCCACCGCAAGCTCTACTACGACCGCGCCACGCCGGAGATCGCCGACCACGAGTACGACGCCCTCGAGCGCGAGCTGGCCGACCTGGAAACCGCGTATCCCGAGCTGGCCGGCGCCGAGAGTCCCAGCGAGCAGGTGGGCGCCGACCATGACGAGCGATTCGTGGCGGCGCCGCACTCACGGCCCATGCTGAGCCTGCAGAACAGCTACGATCTCGAGGAGATCTCCGCCTTCGACGAGCGTGTGCGCCGCGAGCTGGGAGAGGGCGCCGAGGTCAATTACACCGTCGAGCCCAAGATGGACGGCGTGGCCGTGGCCGTACGGTATCGCGAAGGCCGACTCACGGCCGCACTCACCCGGGGCGACGGTCAGCAGGGCGACCTCGTCACCCGCAATGCCGCCACCATGAAGGGCGTGCCGAAATGGCTGCCGGACGGATGGCGCGACGTGTTTTCCGCCCCCGTGCAAGCATGCGAGGCCAGGGGCGAGGCCTACTTCTCGCTGTCGCG
>PIVY01000237.1 GCA_003353795.1 bacterium | reverse complement strand
TGGTCTACCCGCTACGCATCGATGGCGAGGGGAATCGCAACGTGTTGCGCGAGGTGTGTGAACGATCGCTCCGCGGATCGGCGCTGTGGGACGAAGTGAAGGACCGCCTGGGGGAGAGCGCCCTGGGCATGTCGGGCGGACAGCAGCAGCGGCTGTGCATCGCCCGGGCGATCGCGGCGGAGCCCGAGGTGCTGTTGATGGACGAGCCGTGTTCGGCGCTGGATCCCATCGCGACGTCGAAGATCGAGGAACTGATCAATGAGCTGCGCGGGGAGTACTCGATCCTCATCGTGACGCACAACATGCAGCAGGCGTCGCGGGTGAGTGATTACACCGCGTTCATGTATCTGGGGCGGTTGATCGAGTATGGGCCGACGGCGGAGATCTTCACGAATCCGCGATTGAGGGAGACGGAGGATTATATTACGGGGCGGTTTGGGTAGGGCTACCCCGCCGCTTCTCCCGGCGGCTCCACCAGCCGCAACCGCGATCCGGCGCCGGCCAGCCGCACGGCGAAGGTGCTCCCTCGGCCCACTTCGGTCTTCTCCAGTTCGATCACGCCTCCCCAGCGGTTCAGCAACTGGCTCGAACGGAACAGCCCGGAACCGCCGCCCTCCCGGGTGGTAAATCGCGTGCGAATCACCCGGGTTCGCGCCTCCTCCGGAATCCCCGTCCCCGTGTCGGACACCCGGCAAATGACATTGCCGCCCTCGCGAACCAGGCTCACGGTGAGGTCGCGGCGCGGTGCCGCCGCCATGGCCCGGATAGCGTTTCCAACGAGGTTGTCCAGGACGAAACGGAGGTCCTTCGAATCGATGAGGACCGACCAGTTGTCATCAGCCGTGACCGGAGCTTGGACGGCGATCTTGTCGCTTTGCAATTCGAACTCCCGCGCCCAGAGTACCCGTTCCAGCACACTCGGCAGATCGCAGGAGAACTGCGATTCGATGGATCGGCGAAGCGCCTGGAGGCCGCGTTCGAGCGCCTCGGCATCGCGCTTGTATGCGGGGAACTGCTGCTCGACATCCGTACTCGGTAGCCCTTTCGCCACGAGCCGTTCGAGTTGGTCGACAAGTTGCTCCAGCGCCTGGCGCGTCTCCCGGACCACCGCCGCCTCGAAGTTCGAAGCGTCGGCGCGGTCGAGGATGTCGCGGATGGTGATCAGATCGGTTTCGGCAAAGTCCTCGAAAGTGCGTCGAGCGTGCGGACGAAGTCCGGAGCCGACCTCGAACTCGCCGCGGAGAGTGCTGAGCATGGTCTGCAGTTCCCGCAGGCTCCGGGTGACGGTCATGGCGCCGTGGCCGGAGACTTCGAGATCGAAGTGCAGGCGGGCCAGAGCGTCGCGCGATGCCGGCGGCTTCGTCGTTCGGCGGCGATGCCAGGCGATGGCGCCGACGAATATCGCCATGGTGGCGCCCGACAAGGCGACCTCCAGCCATGGGAAACGGACCGGGTTCTTCTGCACCTGTGCGATGTACGCGCTCTGATTCACGGCGATCATGAAATAGGTGCCCGGTTCGGGCGACCAGATGGTCACGTTGTCGCCTCTGTAGCTCTCGCGCGGCTCGGTCATCAACAAGGGTTTGAGATCCTCGTCGAGGATGGCGGTCCGCCGGGATTTGTCGAGGCTCACGAGGATTTCGTTGCCCGGGCGGGGCAAGAGGTCGCCATGCTGGCCGAGCCCCACCTCGCCCGAGGCGACGGCCTCGATGGGCGGGTCGAGTTTGCCCGCGCGGTAGCGATACCGCGCGAGAATCCCCGACTCCGAGGCCATGAAGATACTGGCCGTGCCGTCGGCGTGGGGGGTTGAGCTCATGCCGCGGCAGCCCCCGGGCGTCACGATCCGTGCCGTGAGTTCGAACTCCGGCGTGAAGATCCGCAGGGTCTGCTTCTGGCCCTGGCTGACGTTGGTCGTGGCGGCCAAGATCTCCTGGATGCCGTCGCCGTCCAGATCGGTCACGTGGATCATGGCGCCCGATACGACGCCGCCGAGAGGAGTTCGCCGGCGAAGGACGCCGTCGGCTCCGACGACGACGAGCCAGCTCTGATCGTCGCTCATGCCGGAGATGGCCTCGCCGCCGAGATTGTCGGGGCCGCTGGCAGGGGAAACGATCTCCCAGATTCCGTCGTTCTCCAGGTCGCCCACCCAGGTCCGTTCCGGGGCCGGATTGCCGCCCATGGCGAAGCGCCAGACGATCTCTCCGGTGACCACGTCGACAGCCGAGAATCCGCGTGGCTTGGCGTCGTACTGAACCATGGTCGTGAGCACCAGGCAGGCGTTGGGGCTCGCCTGGCCGGGAGGCAGGATCCCCGAGGCGGTCCAGCGACCGTCCCAGTTGCCGTTCTCGCGCCGGTCGGGGCCCAGGGGCAGCGCCACCTCGAGGACGATCTCCTCGAGGGCCGGATCGATGACGTAGAGATACCAGCGCGTGCGGTCGGGATCGCTGATGGTCAGAAAGATCTCTTCCTGGCCGTCGTTATTGATGTCGGCGGCGAGTCCGAGATCGCAGAACCGCGGGTAGCGGCCCTGACCCTCAGTGAGGGTCCAGGCCAACTCCACCGGGACATTGACCTGCCACATGGCCTTGAGACGAGTGTCGCCCATCTGCTCGGCCACGACACCGATGCCGGTCCAGAGGGCGATCTCGTCGTGACCGTCACCATCGACATCGACCGGCAGTACGATCCGACCGTCGCGAGGCGGATGCTTCAGCTTGTCCAGGAAACGACCGGAGACACCGAAGCGCAGATCGGTGCCCAGGTTGTCGAGTTCGGTGACGACCTCGGCCTGGACCATCGCGGCGACCAGCAAGGCGATCAGCAACAACGCTCTCGACCGGTTCATCATGGTCCCTCGGCGGCGCCCGCGTCGGTGCGGAAATCGTTCGGGTCAATCTTCAGATCCCGTAGGTGTCGATGCAGGCTCGCCGAAGGGATGTCGGCGAGCCGCGCGGCGGCCGCCACGTTGCCGCCGGCCTCGATGAGTCGCGTCGTGAAGTACCGCCGCTTGAGGTCGGCGAGGACCTGGGCGCGGGCGTCGTCGTAGGTGAGGCCCGGCTTGCACCACGAGCGGCTCGCCGCGGTCAAGTCGGCCGGCGTGATGAGGTCGCCGCGAGCCCGGATCACCGCACGCTCGACCGAATTGCGGAGCTCGCGAACGTTGCCTTCCCAGCTCTGCTCCAGAAGCAGGTTCTCGGCTTCCGGCGTGAATCCGGACATGGGTTTGCGGCAATCCGCGCTGGCCTTGATCAGGAAATCTCCCGCCAGGGGCAAGATGTCGCCCGGTCGTTCGGCGAGGGTAGGCACGAAGATGGCGAACCCGTCGAGCCGATAGAAGAGATCCCGGCGGAATCGATCGGCGGCGATCTCATGTTCGAGGTCGCGGCTCGTGGCGCAGATCACGCGGGCGTCGGTTTCCAGTTCACTTTCCGCCCCCACCGGACTGTAGATCCGGTTCTCCAGTACGCGCAGGAGCTTCATTTGCACCGGCGTCGGCGCCTCGCCGATCTCGTCGAGGAACAGCGTGCCGCCCTGGGCCTGTGCGATCTTGCCCTTGCGGTTCACCGTCGCCCCGGTGAAGGAGCCCTTCACGTGGCCGAACAGTTCGGACTCGATGAGTTCGCCCGGAATGGCGGCGCAGTTGACCGGCACGAACGGTCCGCGGCGTTGTTCGCTGCGTTCGTGGATCTGCCTGGCGACCATCTCTTTGCCCACGCCGGTGGGACCCTCGATCCGGACCGAGGCCTGAGTCGGGGCGACCCTCTCGATATCGGCGAGAACCTGCCGTGAGATCGGATCGACAGCACGGTACTCGCCGCGACCGGTGGCGCTCTCTTCGCGCAGCACGCTCAGTTCACGGCGCTGGGCATCCCGCACCAGCGCCTGATTGACGAGGTTGACCAGCTCGCCGGTGTCGGGAGGCTTGGGAAGGTAGTGGAAGGCTCCCAGCTTGCACGCGCGCACGACGGAGTTCACCGAGGCGTCACCGGTGAGCATGATGGCCGGTGGGCTGAGCGGGTCTTGCTGCATGTATTCCAGGAGGGCGAATCCGTCGCCGTCGGGGTCATCGCCGAGATCGATATCGAGCAAGACGACGTCGGGCTGGACGCGGCCGAGTACCTTTCGAGCTTCCCTGAAGGATCCCGCGATCTCGATATGGAAGAGCGACTCGAGGCAGAGGCGGAGACTGTGGCGAAAGGCGCTGTCGTCGTCGACGATCAGGAGGCGAGCCGATCGTTTGGGGGCCATGGGCGATGTCCTTGCGCGGGGGCGGCGTCGAGTCTGCGGGAATCCGATCGTAATTGTACCGTACAGACTCTTGGCATTCAATACAGCTAGGCTCGAAGACCGTCGGTGGAATCCGACATCGCGCGGGCCTCGGTCACGGCGATTCAATCCCGACTCCGGGAGGTTTATATGTGATACAATCGCTCCTCGTTGTGCCGCCTCCAGCCCCGAATCCGGGAGCTACGCCATGTTCGCCCCAAGCTCGCCCATTGCCTGCCTTCGTCCCGTCGCCACCCTGATCCTGATACTCCTGATGCTGCCCGGCCTCGCCGCCGCCGAGGTGGAATGCCTCGACTACCTCGACTACCAGCACACCGTCGCCAGAATGACGCTGGAAGGGTTCACCGGCGATACGGTGCTCCTCGGACAGCACGTCTTCGTGGCTGCAGGGCATGCGGGCGTGCACGTGATCGACGTGTCCGACCCCGCGGCGCCCACCCTGGTGGCCACGGATGCCGCGTCGGCGGCGGTCCGCCTGGCGCTGAGCGGTGATCTTCTGCTCGTGAGTACGGGGGACAATCTCATGCGCCTCGTGGACGTCGGCGATCCCTCGGCGCCGCAACAGTTGGGTACGCTCGCCACCAGCGCCCCGAGTTCGGGTGTGGCCATCGCGGGCGACCGCGCGTGCCTGGGCCTGGCCGACGGAACGCTGCTCGTGATCGACGTCACCGCCCCGGGCACGCCGACCGTCCTCGGCGACATCGTCGTGGCCGACGACATCCGCGATATCGCGATGGATGGCGACCGCGCCTATCTCGCCGCGCGCACCGCGGGCCTGCGCATCGTCGACCTGGGCGATCCCACGGCGCCGGTGGAACTGGGTGCGCTCGACGAGACCACCGCCGTGGAGGCCGTGACGCTCCACGGCGGCCACGTCCTGATCACCGCCTTCGATGCAGGGCTCTTCGTCATCGACGCCACCGACGCGGCCAATCCGCAGGAGATCGGTTTCGTACCGATGATCGGTGAGGGCAACATGGAAGCCGTGGTCGCCACGGGGCAGTTCGCCTACGTCGTCAACACCACCTCCATGCTCAGCACGGTGGACCTCACGAACCCAAGCGCGCCGCAGCGGGTGACCGTCTTCGGCCGGTTCGCCGGTGCGCGCGGCGTGGCCGTGGCGGGTGACCTCGCCTACCTGGGCCTCGGAGGCGTCGGTTTCAGCGTCGTCGACGTCGCCAGCCAAACCCTCGCCCCTTCCCTGGGCTCGCTCGTGCTCGGCGGCTGGGCGCGCCGCCTCGCCGTGGGCGGGGACCATGCCTACGTCACCATGATGGCCGCGGGCCTGCGCGTCGTCGATCTCGCCGATCCCGCGTCCCCGGCACAGATCGCCAGCTTGAGCCTTCCCGGCGAGACGGCCGATGTCGCCGTCGTCGGCGATCTGGCCTACGTCGCCAATTCCAGTCTCGGACTGCAGGTTCTGGACATCGCCCAGCCGGGCAGCCCGGTGCTGCGCGGCTCGACCGGCGTGCCCGGCCTTGCCACGGCCGTGGCCGTGCAGGGCGACCTCGCTGCCGTCGCTGCGGGCAGCGGCGGCCTTTCCCTGATCACCATCGCCGATCCCGACGCGCCGGTGTTCCTGGCGAACCTGCCGCTGGCGGGGGTGGCGTGGGACGTGGCCCTCAAGGGCGATCTGGCCTACGTCGCCGCCGGCATCGCCGGACTGCACGTCATCGACATCGGCGACCCGGGCACGCCGGTGCAACTGGGCTCCCTCGACCTCGATGCCGAGGCCCTTGGGCTGAGCATGCTCGGCGACTACGTCCTGGTGGCGGCCTCGACCGGCGGTCTGCTGACGGTGGACGTGAGCCAGCCCACGGCGCCGAGCCTGGACGGCGGACTGCCCGAGTTGGGCCAGGCCCTGGCTGTCACCCACCAGGACGGTCTGGCCTACCTGGCCATGGGCTCAGGCGGCCTCGAGATCCTCGACATCACCGACCCGACCCAACCGCGCCTGGTCGCCAATCACGAGTTGGACGGACTCTCCCAGGATGTCACGCTCCATGGTGGCTTCGTTTGCCTGGCGCAGGCGTCGTCGGG
>PIVY01000358.1 GCA_003353795.1 bacterium | reverse complement strand
CCTTCCGAGGGGGGCCAGGGCGGTAGCCCGGTGATGATGTTCGGGATGATGGCCCTCATCTTCCTGATCTTCTGGTTCATGATCATCCGCCCCCAGCAGAAGCAGCAGAAGCAGCGGCAAGCCATGATCGTGGCACTCAAGAACGGCGACAAGATCGTCACCAACGGCGGCCTCATCGCCACCGTGAAGGACGTGCACGACGACAAGATCGTGGCATTCATCGCCGATGGCGTGAAAGTCGAGATCGCCAAGAACGCCGTCGGAACCGTGATCAAGAAGGACTGACCATGCCGGCCGCGCCGGAACCCGTCGCGACGGTGCGCCTGTTCGGCGACGCCGTCTTACGACGGCGGTGCCGCGAGGTAGCCGCCGGCGAGGACGTGTCCGATCTGGTCGCAACCATGCTCGCGACCATGGATGCTCACGACGGGGTGGGTCTGGCGGCTCCTCAGATCGGCGATCCGCGGAGGGTGATCGTGGTTGAGGATCCGAGATCCGGCGAGCCGCCCGAGGTCCTGATCAATCCCCGACTCGAAGAGACGTTCGGCGCGCCGACCAACTTCGAGGAGGGATGTCTTTCGTTTCCCAATCTCTATGTGCACCTCACGCGGCCGAGCGGTGTCGAGGTTGCATATCGGGACGTCGCGGGAGCCGATCGTCGGCTACGCAATGACGGTATTCTCGCCCGGGTGATCCAGCATGAACTGGATCACCTGGACGGGATTCTCTACATCGATCGGTTGCCGCGCTGGCGCCGCTGGCTTCTTGGCTGGCGACTGCTGCGATTGCGACGCCGATCCGCAGAGGTGGCGGCATGAAGATCGTATTCATGGGATCTCCCGAGTTTTCCGTGCCCTGCCTCGAGGCGCTCATTGGCGAGGGCCACGAGATAGCTCTGGTGGTCTCGCAACCCGACCGCCGTGCCGGTCGGGGCCGTCAGCTGGCGCCCACGGCGGTCAAGGCCGCAGCGGTGGCGCACGGCATCCCCGTGTTGACCCAGGACCGTGGCCGCGCCGAACGACAGCGCACCACCGAGGCCGTGGCCGCCGCCGCTCCCGACGCTGTCGTGGTTGTGGCGTTCGGCCATATCCTGCGCGAGCCGCTGCTGTCGTTGCCTCGCCATGGCTGCCTCAACGTCCACTTCAGCCTGCTGCCTCGCTGGCGCGGGGTTTCGCCCGTTCAGCACGCCATCCTGCACGGCGACCAGTGGTCCGGGGTCGCGATCATGCGCATGGACGCCGGCATCGACACCGGACCGATTCTCGCGGTGGACCCCACGCCCATCGACCCTCGGGAGACCGGCGGCGGATTGCTCGAGCGACTCGGGCACCGTGGCGCCGAGCTCCTGTGCGGCATCCTACCGGATCTCGAATCCGGCGCGGTGACGGCGACCGAGCAGGTCGACACCGGCGCGGTCTACGCCCCGAAGCTGGGCAAGAGCCTTTCGCCCGTGCGGTGGGATCGCGACGCCATCACGGTCCACAATCAGATACGGGCCCTGGATCCCTATCCCGGCACCACGAGCTTTCTGGACGAAAAGGTGCTGAAGTTCGGCGGCGCGCTC
>PIVY01000050.1 GCA_003353795.1 bacterium | reverse complement strand
CGCGACACCGTCTACCTGCTCGGCGGCCCCGACCGCACCGACGGCAATTTCGAGTCGGGCTGGGGCGGCTGGACGAGCATCGACTTCACGGCGGATCCCGTGGGCGTCGGCGATTACGCCGCCCTCTACACGAATCTCTACGACATCGACGCGTGCGCGACCAATCTCTCGCAACAGGTGGCCTTCGTCGACGACGGCATCGTCGTGCCCGGCACCGGCGGCACGACCTGTATCACCTGGTGCTACGGCCCCAACGGCTACCTGGTCAACAACAGCGGCGGACTGCTCGGGCCCGACCACCACATCCGCAACGGCGTGGTTTCTCCGCCCGTCGACCTGTCGGCCGACCTCGACGGTCTCGACGTGGCCTTCGACGTCTACGACACGACTCACGATTTCAGCGCCAACGACGCCGGTATCTTTCATGGCTGGAGGGTCCGTTCCACGGCCGACGAGGATCCCACGGACCTCGCGCAGGCCACCTGGCGGGATCGCGGCGTCTTCTACCTGGGACGCAGCGTCTATGAGCGCGGCGGCGGATTCGTGGCCGATCTCATGGTCGACGGAGCGCGCTGGATGCAGCTCTGTCTCGAAGTGGCCGAGTGGGGATACCTGTGGGATCTCAACGGCGCCGACGGGCATCCCGCGCCGTACTTCGACAACGTGGCCATCAAGGCGTACGACTTCCGTGGTCCCTTCCTCAGCACCCGTGCCGTCGATCTGGCCCAGGACACCTTCCCGGAGCTCAGCGACCTCGACTACGAGGACCTGGTGCTCAACTGGTGCCGCTTCGACATGGCGCGCAACATCAGCGCCGTGAGCCACCTGCGCAACGACCCCGGCGACTCCCTGGTCGTGCAGGTCACCGCGCGCAGCGGCGGCGCCCTGGTCGGCATGCCGCGCATGATCGTCTCGGTGAAGGCCAACCCTCTCTTCGACAGCGTGCGCACCCTGCCTCCCGGCTTCTCCTTCACGCCCGATCAGAAGATCAAGGGCACGGTCACCGGCTGGCTGTCCGACGAGGACAACGGTGTCTACGCTTTCGATCTGCCGGACACCGGATTCATCTATCCCGGCGACGAGGTGCACTATTTCTTCGAGGCCATCGATGAGCGAGCCGGTGAGCAGGGTCTCACCCGCCTGCCTGCCGATACCACCGGCTTCGACCGCTTCACCGGCAATCAGGCCGTGCACACGGTCTTTCCGCCCGAGTTCATCATGCGGGCGCTGCCGACCATGTTCTCCACCGTTGCGGGCGATCAGCCCACCGTCCTGTTCTGGGATGACGGCGGTGACCGCGACGAGTATCTACGCTGGCGCTGGTCCCTCGCCGACAACGGTTACAACGAGGGCGACCACTACGACCTCTACCGCACCCAGGGCCCCGGCAGCGGCGTGGGCAACGGCCTCGGCGGTCGCGCCACCTCGGCGCAGCTCACCCACTACGATGTCCTGCTCTATACCTGTGTCGACCAGACGGCGTTCACCCTGTCGTCCGGTGAATACGACGACGATCCGTCCCTCGACCTCCAGGTTCTGAGCGGCTGGTTCGACCGCAACGACAAGAGCGCCTTCATGGTGGGCGATAACCTGCTGTCCACGGTGCTGGATCAGGGCGCCACCGGTTCCGCCTTCGTGAACCAGTATCTGGGCCTGGACCTCGTCGGCCGCTCGCTGAGCGATTTGATCGGCAGCCAGCCATCGCCGGAGGTCGCGAACATTCCGGGCAACGGCGTGGTGGCGACGGTCGATCGCTGGATCAGCTACGGCGGCTGTCCGAGGCTGGCCGACTTCGACGCGGTCGTACCCGCGTCCGGCGCTGCCCGCGTGGCCGAGTTCACCGACCCGAACGGCAACGACGGCATCTACGATTACGGCGCGGTGACCGTCTTCGAGAATGCCGGATCGGGATCAAAGGTGGTCACCATGCCGTACGGTTTCGCCAAGATCCAGAACGCGCCGGACTGGGTGCCTCCGGCGTGGGCGCCCGCACGTGCCCGCAGCCTCATCCTTGGCGACATCCTGAACTCCTTCGGCAACATCGTCTACTCGCCCATCGCGGCGCCGGATGCGGTGGGCGGTCTCGCCGTGAGCGTTCACCCCAATCCGTTCAATCCGCGCTGCACCATCGCCTTGAGCCTGCCGCGAGGGGGCGACGCGTCGGTGAGGGTCTACGACCTGCGCGGGGCGCTGGTGCGAACGGTGCACGAGGGCGCCCTGGAGGCCGGGCAGCACGACCTGAGCTGGGCGGGGGAGGACGACCGTGGGGCGCGGATCTCGTCCGGGGTGTACTTCTACGAGGTGAGGGTGGCCGGGGAGCGGCAACTGGGCAAGCTGACCCTCGTGAAGTAAATCCGTCCGACAGGAAACGATCAGGGCCGGCGACGGGAATCGCCGGCCCTTTGTCGACTAACGAATGCGCTCGTTCGTTTGGCCCGGGTCGTCATCGCCGGCTCGGAGACGTCTCGTTGCCCCGGGGGGAGATCCGATGAACGCCTGCCACACCTACCGAATGTCTTTGCTCGCCATCCTCGCCGCCATGCTGATTGCCTGCCTGGCCAGCGCTTCCGAGGACCCCGTTCGCTTCGCTCGACACGACCCATTCGTCCGCGGGCTGCCTGCCGAATCGAGAGCGGCTCGCGACACGGTCTATCTGCTCGGCGGCCCGGACCGCTGGGACGGTCGATTCGAGGATCCCGACGGCCAGCCCAACTGGCACGGCTGGACCAGCGAGGACTGGACCGTGAATTCGGACGAGTTCTGGCACGTGAGCCCGTTCCAGGCCGTGAGCGGCCAGTACTCCATGTGGTGCGGCACGGACTTCGACGGCGATCCGGGATACGGCAACAGCTGGGATCAGCGGCTGGTCTTCACCCACCGGATCGACGATCCAGGCGTGGCGACAGGCGTGCGCCTGCAGTTCACCCTGCAGAACGACTCCGAGCCGGGCTACGACTACACCTACGTCGAGTGGAATGCGGGAGGAACCTGGATCTTGCTGAGCCAAACCGACGGCGTGCGCACTGTTACCGTCGACGAGGTCGTCATCTACGAACCCGGTCAGTACGTCGGCGAAGCCGGCGAAGAGATCCAGCTCAGGATTCGATTCAATTCCGACGGCGCGTGGTCCGACGAGGACGGACTCTGGAACACCAACGGCGCCTGCCAGGTCGACGACGTCACCGTCACGATGGACGGCATGGTGGTCGACCACGAGGATTTCGAGGATCAGGTGAGCGACCGCTGGCACCATGTTCCGGCCGCCAGCGTGGGCGATTTCGTCCAGCTCATCCATGCCCCGGGCCACACCGATCCCTGCCGGGACAACGATACCTGGATGGTGTGCTTCATCGATGACGGAGTGGTGGTGCCCGGCACCGGCGGCTCGACCTACGAGATGTATCCGTACGGTCCCGGGGGATACGTGGTGAACTGGACGGGGGGCCTGGCCGGTCCCGACTTCCAGATCGACAACCACGTGATCTCGCCCGCCATCGAGGCGCCCACGGGTTTCGCCGGCGCGTCCCTAGCCTTCGATGCCTGGCGGGACAACAGTCTCGTCGGGGGCGTGTCGATGATGTTCATCGAGTGGCACGTGCGCAGCACGTCCGCGGACGATCCCGCCGAACTGGAGAACGCCGAGTGGCTGAACCACGACTTCCTGTACTACGGCGGTCCCGACTTCCATCGCCTGGAGTTCATGCTCCACGAGCAACTCGTGCCCGACGCGCGCTGGTTCCAGGTCTCATTGGGCGTCTGGGAGTACCCCACGTGGGGCTGGGTCTACGGCGCCTCGCCCGCTCCGTACTTCGACAACGTGGCCGTGAAGATGTTCGACTTCGAGGGCCCATCCGTCGCGGCCCTCGATTACGATCTGCCCTCCGACCAGTTTCCCCAGCAAGGCCACCTCGACCTCGCGAACCTCGCCAGCAACAGCTGCCGCTTCGATCCCGTCGTCGCGGGCGGCGACTCCGTGGCATTCATCGCCCAACCGCTGGACCCCGACGCGGTGCTGGCCGGCCCGCCCACCATGCAAGTCCGGCTGCGCGCCAACCCGCTCTTCGACGGCGTGCGCCAGTTGCCGGCGGACTTCTCGCGAGAGGGCGACGTGATCAACGGCGTTGTCCTGGCCGACAGCTGCCGCGAACCTGACGGCGATCCCATACCGCACCGCTGGTTCGTCGACTTGCCCGACGAGGGGCTCCTGTTCCCGGGCGACGAACTGCATGTCTTCATCGCGGCCACGGACCTGATCGACGGCGCCGCCCGCACCAGCCTCATGCCCGCCGACACCTCGGGATTCTCGACCTTCGCCGCGCCCGGCGCAGCCGAAGCCTACGACCCGGCTGGCGTCGTGCGATTTCTCCCATCAGTGGCCGACGCCGCAGGGCAGCAGCCGCCGTCCTTGCTCTGGAACGACGCCGACCCCACGCGCACCGCCTGGTGGGCACGCCGCCTCGCCGAGGCCGCGGGTCTCGAGGCCGGCGTGGACTACGACGTGTTCACCACCCGCTCCAAGATCAACGGCCTCGACAGCGGTCTCGGGCAGGCAGCCACGCCGGAGATGCTCACGGGCTACCAGCGGATCTTCTACACCTCGGGCGATGCCAAGCAGGCTGCCATGGCCGTCGACAGTTCTCCGGCCGCCAACCTCGATCTTCTCGGCGCCTGGCTCGACACCGGCGGCGACCTGCTGCTGTCCGGCGACGGCTGGGCCGGCGATCTGGCCGATGACGACGACGGTGCGACGTTCGTGGAGCAGCGCGCCGGCGTCCTGGTGGGACCCGGCGACCAGACCGAACTCCTGGACGGCCAGACCTCCCCACGCGCGGTGGGGCTGGCCGCGGGCGGCGTGTTCCCCGCCGGACGCAGCTGGCTCCTGTCCGGCAACTGCCCCGACGTCCGGCGGTTCGATATCCTCGAGCCGGCCACCGCCGTCGCGCTGGCGGACTATCTCAATCCTGACGGCAACGGCGGCATCTATCAGTACACTGCCGCCACGCTCCGCCAGGATCCCGATACCGGATCGCAGGTCATCGCACTGTCCTGGGATCTGGAGACCGCAGGCGGCGGTGGCGACGGCACGGGCGCGCCCACGGCGGCGGTCCTGCTGCGCGACATCCTGGCGTGGTTCGGGCAGTCGGGCGTGCCACTGGATGTGGGCGAGTTGCCTGGGGCGCTGGCCGTGTCTGTCTACCCCAATCCGTTCAATCCGCGCACCAGCATCCGCCTCGATCTGCCTCGCGCCACGAGCGCGCGGGTGCGCTTGTACGATCTGCGCGGCGCCGTGGTGCGAACGCTCCACGAAGGATCGCTGGCGGCCGGCCGTCACGAAATGTCCTGGCGCGGCGATGACGATCGCGGCCGGGCGCTGGCCTCCGGCGTGTACTTCTACGAGGTGCAGGTGGCTGGTGACCGCCGGCTCGGAAAGCTCACACTCGTGCGGTAGTCCCGACGGCGACTAGATGTTCGATCAGTCCGCCCGCGGTTGACGTGTTGACCGCGGGCGAACTGCGTCGGAATATGGCTCGTGGTCGCTGGTACAGGGAGGTCCGTGGGTGCGTTTCCTCATCATCTCGGTCGGATTCATGGTCGCCGTGGTCGCTGGTGCCGCGGCCCAGCCGCGGGCCGCGCTGATCGATTCGGTGCTCGCGACTCTCGACACGCGCGCGCGGGTCGGTCAGATGATCGTGGTCTACCGGGCGGACAATCCGACGCTCCTGGAGCAGCAGTTCGGCGGCGTGCTCCTTTTCAGCAACATGATCGCTGACACGTTGGCGCTGAAGCGAGACCTGTCCGCGTTGCAGGCGCAAGCGCCATTGGGCTACCTGGTGTGCCTCGACCAGGAGGGCGGCAACGTGAGTCGACTCGACGCGGCGCCGGGCTGGGAGTCGGGTACTCCGGGCGCGGTGGACTTGGCAAACTGGACACCCCAGGATGTCTACGCCGAAGGAGCTCGCATCGGCGCTGCCCTGGCGGATCTGGGCGTGAACCTGAACCTGGCGCCGGTCCTCGACAGCGCCGAGACCTGGGATGGTCGCGAGAGCTGGATGGGGCATCGTCGGCGCGCCTTCGGCACGTCCGACGAGGAGATCCTCGAGCCGGCCCTGGCCTTCGTCGCCGGTTGCCGACAGGCCGGCGTGGTCTGCATCAGCAAGCACTATCCCGGCTACGATGTATCCGGAAACACCGACCGCGAACTGCAGATCTCCGGTGCCGATCTCGACCAGATCGCCCACGGTGAGCGACGCTTCTTTGCAGCTCGCGACGCGGTGGCCGGCGTGATGATGTCCAGCGTCATCTGCACCGCTCTGACGAAGCGCCCGGCCGTGCTCGAGGATCGACTGGTGGCCCGCGCCCATTTCACGCCGACCCACGTGGTGATGACCGACGACCTCTGGAGCCTGGCGCTCCGCCGCTGGTTGCGCCCGGACCTGGAGATCGACTGGCGCGACTATCCCGCCGACGCCTGGGCCGAGCTGGGGGAGCAGGCGCTGTGGGCGGGGAACGATCTGCTGCTGGTGACCTATCCCGAGAAGGCCATCGATCTGCGGGATGCGCTGGTGGATCTGGTCGAGCGCGAGGCGTGGGCGCGGGAGGCGGTGGAGGTGGCGGTGACGCGGATCTTGGTCTTGAAGGCTGATCTGGGGCTGTTGCCTGTGGATTGACGAGTTCGCATCGGGTGCGCGCCGACGCTACCATGACTGGCAGGAGGCTCAACATGGATGACCGCAAGAACCAGCCCGGCGAACTCGCCGACATCCGCGACAACGTCGAGGTCGAGCGCCCTGCCGTGAGCACGCGCCCCGGCGTGCGTGGCGCCGACGGCAAGCCGAACGCCGGCACCAGCGCTGCCCGCCGTCGCACCCTCTCCACCCAGGAATACGTCGACGGCGTTCTCAGCGGCGACCGTACCCTCCTTGCCCGCGCCATCACCCTGGTCGAGAGCAACGCGCCGGCCCACTTCGACCAGGCCCAGGAAGTGGTGCAGGCCCTGCTGCCGTACCGCGGCAAGGCCACGCGCGTGGGTATCACCGGCGTCCCGGGCGCCGGCAAGAGCACCCTCATCGAGACTCTCGGCACAGCGCTCGCCGAGAACGGCCACAAGGTCGCCGTCACCGCGGTCGATCCCAGCAGCACCGTCACCGGCGGCAGCGTGCTCGGCGACAAGACGCGCATGGAGAAGCTCGGCGCCAACCCCGACGCCTTCGTGCGGCCGTCGCCGTCGAGCGGCACCCTCGGCGGCGTCACCCGCAAGACGCGCGAAGCCATCCTGCTGTTCGAGGCCGCCGGCTACGACGTGGTCATCGTCGAGACCGTGGGCGTGGGCCAGAGCGAGACGCTGGTTCGCGAGATGGTGGACTTCTTCCTGCTGGTCCTCATCGCAGGCGGCGGCGACGAACTGCAGGGCATCAAGAAGGGCGTCATCGAGCTGGCCGACGCCATCGCCGTCAACAAGGCCGACGGCGACAACGTGCAGCCCGCCGAGCTGGCCCGCGCCGAGTACCAGCGGGCGCTTCACTACCTGCGGCCGGCCACCCGCGGCTGGCAGACCGGCGCTCACGTCTGCTCGGCGCTGACCGGCGCCGGCGTGACCGAGCTCTGGCAGGTGGTGGAGCGGTTCATGGAGCTTGCCCGCCGCGACGGCGTCCTCGAGCAGCGCCGGCGCGCCCAGGAGCGCCACTGGCTGCGACAGCTGGTGCGCGATCAGCTGGAGGAGATGTTCCTGCGCCACCCGCGTATCGCCGAGCTGCTGCCCGAACTGGAGGCGGCCGTGGAGCGCGGCGAGGTGCCAGCCGTATCGGCGGCGCGGCGACTGCTCGAAACCTTCGAGAACGACCGATCCCGCTAGCGGCGGTCGACCCGGTCGGCAAAATTCCCGTGGACGTACGCGCGGATGGGGTCCTTGCGCAGGAACTCGTGGGGAAAGCCCAGATCCACACGGCTGGCCACATCGAGGCGCGACAGCTGGTCGTCGGAGAGCTCCACCTCGAGACAGCGCAAGTTGGCCGTGAGCTGATCCGCGGTGCGGGCGCCCACGATGGGGATCATCGCCGGTCCCGCCGCTCGACGCACCCAGGCCAGCGCGGCCTGGCCCGGCTCGCAGCCGATTTCCCCGGCCACCGTCAGCAACTCCCGGGTGATACGCTCGGTGCGGTCGTCCACCTGCTCGTCCACGCCGGTGCGCCGGGTGTCGACGAGGTCGGCGTTCAGGCGCTCGCCGGTGCCGGACTCCAGATACTTGCCCGTGAGCTGACCGCCGCCGAGGCTGCCCCAGGTGGTCACGGCCAGGTCGGTGTGCGCGGCCATGGGCAGCAGATCGCGCTCCGGCGTGCGCTCGAGCAGGCTGTACTTGAGCTGCAGACCGCTGAACGGCGTCCACCCGCGCTCCTCGGCCAGCGTGGTGGCGCGGGCCACGGCCCAGGCGGGCCAGTCGCTCACCGCCACGTGCAGGACCTTGCCCAGGCGGACCTGGTCGTCCAGGGCCCGCATGACCTCGTCGATCCGGGTCAGACCGTCCCAGGCGTGGACGTAGAAGATGTCCACGTACTCGGTGTCGAGGCGGCGGAGGCTGGCCTCCAGGCCCTGCACGAGGTTCTTGCGGTGCATGCCGGCGGCGTTGGGATCGTCCGACTGGGTGCTCAGGGTATACTTGGTGGCCACCACGAATCGGTCGCGATCCGAGGCGATGAACGAGCCGAGATAGCGTTCGCTGGTGCCCTTGGTATAGAGGTTTGCGGTGTCCAGGAAGTTGCCGCCGGCGTTGGCGAAGGCCTCGAAGACGCGGCGGCTCTCGTCGCGGTCCACTCCCGATCCCCAGTCCTCGCCGAAGGTCATGCAACCGAGACACAGCTCGGAAACGCGCAGCCCGCTCCTGCCGAACAGCTTGTAACGCATCGGGGATTCTCCTAGATTGGCGGATCGGAACGCCTGCTGAACCATCTCGCCCACGAGGACGCCGTCATGACCGAGAATGCGCACAGTCTACCCGAGATCCACCTCACCGACACCCTCGGTGGCAAGAAGGTGCCCCTGCGCACGCTCGAGCCCGGCAAGGTGGGGATCTACTGCTGCGGACCCACGGTCTACGACATGAGCCACATCGGCCATGCCCGCGCGGCGCTGGCGCCCGACGTGATGACCCGCTTCCTGCGGCAGCAGGGCTACGCGGTGAAGTACGTGCGCAACATCACCGACATCGACGACAAGATCATCGCCCGCTCGCTGGAGGAGGACCGGCCGGCCACCGAGGTCTCCGAGCAGTACACCGCCGAGTACCAGCGCGACCTCGACTCGCTGGGCATGATCGAGCCCGACGTGCAGCCCAAGGTCTCCGACCACATGACCGAGATCGTAAACCTGGTGCAGGCACTGGTGGACAAGGGCCTCGCCTACGCGGCCGGCGGTGACGTTTACTACCGGGTGCGCCAGTTTGGACCCTACGGCGAGCTCTCGGGCCGCAGCGTCGAGGAGATGATCGAGTCGGCCGGCAGCCGCATCGAGGTCGACGAGCGCAAGGAGTCGCCCCTGGATTTCGCCCTCTGGAAGGCGGCCAAGTCCGGCGAACCCTCGTGGGAAAGCCCGTGGGGTAACGGCCGCCCCGGCTGGCACATCGAGTGCTCGGCCATGAGTTCCACGCACCTGGGCCAGACCTTCGACATCCACGGCGGCGGCCGCGATCTCATCTTTCCGCACCACGAGAACGAGATCGCCCAGAGCCAGGGCGCCCACGGTATCGACACCTTTGCGAAGTACTGGGTCCACAACGGCTTCATCAACATCGGTGGCGAGAAGATGGCCAAGAGCCTCGGCAACTTCTGGACCATCCGCGACATCCTCGACCTCTACACCGGCGAGGCCGTGCGCTACTTCCTGATGACCGTGCACTACCGCCACGGCCTCAACTTCGAGGTGGAGGTGCTGTGCCCGGCCTGCCGCGCCGTGATGGGCACCGCGCAGCAGAACGCCTTGCGTTGCAAGGCCTGCGGGCACGAGACCGACGCCGCCACGCTCCGGTCGAGTGTGCGGTTCCCGGGCCTCGAAGAAGGCGACGATCGCGTGGCGTACGTGTACGCCACCCTCGAGGGCGCCCGCGCCCTGGCCGGCGACACCGACCCCGAGGGCGAGGTCACCGAGGCGGTCGGCGGCATGCTCGACGCCTTCGTCGAGGCCCTGCGCAACGACATCAACACGCCCGCGGCCCTCGGCGTGCTGAGCAAGCCTCTCAGCGAGGTCAACGGACTGCTCGCCTCGGGCAAGGGCGTTGCCAAGGACGTCCGGCGCCGCACCGCCGCCCGCTTCGTGCGGGACATGGCCACCGCAGCCGGCGTGCTCGGCTGCTTCGGCGAGGACCCGGCGGCCTACCTCGCCGCGCGCTGCGAGTTGAAGGCTGCGCGGATCGGCCTGGACGTGGCCAAGGTCGAGGACCTGCTCGCCGAGCGGACCGCCGCTCGCGAGTCCAAGGACTGGGCCGAGGCCGATCGACTGCGCGACGTGCTCGCGGATCTGGGCGTGGCGGTGAAGGACGGCCCCGACGGATCGGTCTGGACGCTCTAGAAACAGCTCCGCGATGCTCTCGCCGCGCCGCCGACGTCGGGATTCCCGGCGGTCTGCGAGGTTTTGGCGCGAACAACGCAGCCGATCCTCAAAAAGCACGAAAGCTCCTGTCAAAACAGCCGATGTAAGCCTCGTGCCCGCGGTGCGCGGACCCCACCCGTCGCTCCGTGTGGGCAGCGATACGTTCATGGTCAAGCGAGGCGAGGATGAGGAATCTTCAGGTCCTGACGCTCGGTTGCATACTGCTGTCGACCATGCTGACCGCGATCCCGGCGCGAGCCGATCAGGACGCGTTGCAGCAGCGGCATATCTTCCGGCATCTGACCATCGAAGACGGGCTTTCCCAGAGTTCGGTCAACTGCATGCTGCAGGACCGCGACGGCTTCGCGTGGCTGGGCACCCAGGACGGTTTGAACCGCTACGACGGTCACGAGTTCAGGGTCTGGAAAACCGACGCCGACGATCCGCTGACCCTTTCCGACGCCTACATCACCTGCTTCGCCGAGGACGCCGACGGCAACCTCTGGGTGGGCTCCGAGGCCTCGGGCTTCGCCCACTTCGACCGGGCCAGCGGCGCTCTCGACTTCCTCTGCACCGGCCCGCCGCGAAGTGGCGAGTCGACCGGCGCCAACTACGAGATCCTCGACCTGGCCGTCGACGAGACCGGAGTGGTCTGGCTGGGAACTCGCGTGCATGGATTGCTGCGCTACGATCCGACCAGCGGGGAGCTCCGATCCTGGCGCCAGGCGCCGGACGCGCTGCCGGCGGACGAGGTCACGGCGCTGCTGCTGGATCGGGACGGCAAGCTCTGGGTCGGCACGACGGCCGGTCTCGTGTGCTTCGACCGCGACAGTGAGCAGCTCTGCCGCTGGCGCCATCAGCCCGGCAATCTTACGAGTCTGAGCGGGGACATCGTGCAGGCGCTGCTGCAGACGCCCGCGGGAAATCTCTGGATCGGCACTGACGGCGGGCTCGACCGCTACCTGCCCGGCGGGGACTCTTTCGAACACCATCTCGAGGATGTTCCGCTCGGCCCGCGTGGCGTCGGTTCCCTGGCCGTGGATGCCGACGGCGTGCTGTGGGTCGGCGGCGAGGACGCGGGACTCATCCGCTACGACACCGGCACGCGCGAGAGCTTCCGCTTCGGCATGGACCTCGCCACGCCCGACTACATTCCCACCGTCCGGGTCCAGGCACTGCTGGTGGACGCGGCGGGCGTGGTCTGGGTAGGCCACGACCTGGGCGCGAGCCTGCTCGACACCAACGCCGAGCAGTTCTACCACTTCCACCACCGCGTGGACGAGCCGAACTCCCTCAGCCACAACACCGTCTGGTCTCTGTGCGAGGATCGTGGCGGCAAGCTGTGGATCTGCACCGAGAACGGCCTCAACAGCTTCGACCCCGAGACCGGGCAGTTCGAGATGCTCGCGGCCGACCCGGATGATCCGCGTCGGCCCAGCAGCAACCGCATGATCGCGGTCAAAGAAGACCTCCAGGGGCGGCTCTGGCTCGGCAATTCCCTCGGCGGACTCGATATCCGCGATCCGCAGACGGGCATCTTCCGCCATGTGGCGCTCGATTCCACGGGCCTCCACGGGGCGCCGAGCCTGCGGGTGTACGACGTGGAGGAGGCGCCGGACGGCACGGTCTGGATCGGCACCCTGCACGGCGTTCAGAGCTGGGATCCCGAAACAGACGTCTTTACCGCCTATTTCAACGAGCCAGGTAGCGTCGGCGACGTCGGCGGCGTGGCGGTCAAGAGTATCGAGATCGAGCCAAGCGGCGCGATCTGGCTGGGCACCTGGGGCAACGGCGTGTTGCGGATCGACCCGGCCACCGGCGCCCGCGACCAGTTCCGCCACAGCAGCGCCAACAAGCGCTCGATCACCAGCGACACCGTGGTCTCGCTGCTGCGCGACAGCCAGGGCCGCGTCTGGGTCGGCACCGGCGCCGGCCTCAACCGCCTCGATCCGCTCACCGGCCTTGTGACCCGTCTGACCGAGAAGGACGGCCTGCCCAACAACACGATCTACGCCCTGGCCGAGGACGCCCAGGGGCGCATCTGGGCCAGCAGCAACTTCGGACTCGTGGCCCTGGATCCGGAGACCCTCGACTTCGCCCACTACCAGGCGAAGGACGGCTGCCAGAGCAACGAGTTCAACATGGGGGCCGGTATCTTCGGCCGCAGCGGTCGCATGTACTTCGGCGGTATCAACGGCTTCAACGTGTTCTACCCCGAGCGCATCCAGGCCAACCCCTACATCCCGCCCGTGGTGATCACCGACTTCCGGATCAACAACCGCTCGCTCCAGGTGGGCGTGCCGGATCGCGGCCGGGAGATGCTCACGGTGCCCGTCGAGCGCACCGAACAGGTGAACCTCGACCATCGCGACCACGTGGTCTCCCTGTCTTTCACGGCGTTGCACTACGCCGCGCCGGACAAGAACCGCTACCAGTACCTGCTGGAGGGCTTCGACACCGTCTGGACCGAAGCCGGCGAGCGGACCCACGCCACCTACACCAACCTACCTCCGGGCCGGTACGTGTTCCGGGTGCGCGGATCGAACAGCGACGGTGTCTGGAATGAGGAAGGCGCACAGCTGGCCATCGACGTGCGGCCGCCGTTCTGGAAGACCCCCTGGTTCTTGACCCTGCTGGCCCTCCTGGGGCTGAGCGCCATCAACGGCATCATTCGCTACCGCACCCGACTCATGAAGGTGCGCACCCAGGACCTGGAGAAACGCGTGGCGCGGCGGACCGCCGACCTGACGCGGGCCAACCACTTCCTCCAGCAGGAGATCGGCGAACGCCGGCGCGTGGAGGAGGCCCTGCGTGTGGCCAAGGAAGAAGCCGAAGAGGCCACCCGGGCCAAGAGCGAGTTCCTGGCCAACATGAGCCACGAGATCCGCACCCCCATGAACGGGGTGCTGGGCATGACCTCGGTGCTCCTGGAGGGCGAGCTGATCCAGGAACACCGCGAGCATCTCGAGGTGGTCTACGCCAGCGCTCGCAATCTCCTGGGCATCATCAACGACATCCTCGACTTCTCCAAGATCGAGGCCGGCAAGCTGGAACTCGAGTGCATCGACTTCGACCTCCGCAATCTGGTGGAGGAAGTGGGCGAGATGCTCGGTCCCCGCGCCCGCGACAAGGGCCTCGAGTTCCTGCTGCGCGTGAACCACGACGTGCCGTCGGGGTTGCGAAGCGATCCGGTCCGGGTCCGGCAGATCCTGGTCAACCTGGTCAACAACGCCATCAAGTTCACCGATGCCGGTCGAGTGGTGGTGCGGGTGGCGCTGGCCGAGGGCGCGCGCACCGATCGCACCATCGGTCTGCGCTTCGAGATCGAGGATACGGGTGTGGGCATTCCCACCGATCGCATGGATTGCCTGTTCGAGTCGTTCTCCCAGGTCGACGCCTCCACGACCCGTCAATACGGCGGCACCGGTCTGGGACTGGCCATCTCCAAGCAGCTCGTCGATCTCATGGAGGGCGAGATCGGCGTGTCCAGCGAACACGGCACAGGAACCACCTTCTGGTTCCAGCTCGGGTTCGGACACAGCCAGGAACCGGTGGAGGAACCGGCCACGTTGTCCGGCCGGGTGGTCGTGGTCATGCCCGACCCCGAAGCGCGTCGCGCCGCCGCCGAGACCTTGCGCTATCTGGGGTGCGAGCCGGTGGCGCCGGAGATCGGCGGCGACCCCGCCCAGACCGCCATCATGACCCTGGCGAATCTACCCGACTGTCTCGCGGTGATCTCGGGCACCTGGAATCAGGATCCGGCGACCCGCCGGGTTCCGCGCAAGCTGCGGTCGGCCCTGGGATCGGCGGCGCCGCCGTGCCTGGCGGTCTTCTGCCTCGGCGAGGCGCTGGACGGCGACGTGCTCCGAGAGGCGGGATACGCCGGCTGGATCACCCGCCCCTTGCGGACCCGCAAGCTGCGAGAGGCTCTCATGGCCCTGGCCGATGGCGGGCAAGCCCCCCAGGACCTGCCCGAGGCGCCTTTGGTGGACGCCGCCGACCGGATTCCCGGACCGACGCCGCGCGCGCTGGATCCCGAACCGGACACCGTGTCCTTGCCGATCCTCCTGGCCGAGGACAACCCGGTCAATCAGAAGGTCGCGAGCATCCTGCTGACCAAGCTGGGCTACGACGTGGACGTCGTCGGCAACGGCGCCGAGGCCATCGAGGCCCTGGCGAACCGCCGCTACAGCCTGGTGTTCATGGATGTCCAGATGCCGGTGATGGATGGCTACGAGGCCGTCCGGCGGATCCGGGCGGGACAGGCCCAGGTGCTGCAGCCGCGGGTGCCCATCATCGCGCTCACGGCCCATGCCATGAAGGGCGACCGGCAGCGCTGCCTGGACGCCGGCATGGACGACTACCTCGCCAAGCCCATCGACCAGCAAGCCATGGTGGTCCTTCTGGATCGGTTCCTGGGTGTGCGCCGACCGGTGTCTGTCTGACGCATTTGCGTTCTTGTCGTATCCTTTCCATGATACGTGTCACCAACCAATCATGGGAGTTTGTCCGTATGCGATACGCCTTGATGAGCCTGGCCCTGGTGTTCTCCATCGTCGCGAGCAGTGGTTGCGGCGATGGCCAGCCCGACGGTGTCCTCAAGTTCACTGCCATTCCCGACCAGAACACGACCGAGCTCGCCGAGAAATTCCGACCGCTCGCCGAGTCGCTGAGCAAGACCCTCGGCGTGGCCGTGGAGTACGTGCCGGCCCGCGACTACCAGGCGTCCGTGGAGATGTTCCGCAACGGCGACGTGCACCTGGCCTGGTTCGGCGGCCTCACCGGCGTCCAGGCCCGCGCCGCGGTGCCCGGCGCCCGCGCCATCGCACAGGGAAAGGCGGACCCGGACTATTTTTCCTACTTCGTCGCCCACGCGAGCACCGGCCTCGAGCGTGCCGATAAGTTCCCCATGGCCATCGCCGATCTCACGTTCACATTCGGCTCGGAGAGCAGCACCAGTGGTCGCCTCATGCCAGAGTATTTCCTCCGGCATGCCAGCGGCAAGGGTCCGAACGAGTTCTTCAGTCAGCCGTTTGGCTTTTCCGGAAGCCACGACAAGACGCTGGAACTGGTGAAGTCGGGCCGCTATCAGACCGGCGTGGTGAACTACAAGGTCTACGAGAAGCGGGTGGCGAGCGGGGCCATCGATCCGGAAGTGGTCAAGATCATCTGGAAGACTCCGTTCTACGCCGACTATAATTTCACCGCCCACCCCGATCTCGAGGTCCTCTTCGGCGACGGCTTCATCGACAGGCTGCAGGCCGCACTGGTGGGAATCGAGGATCGGTCGCTCCTGAGCGCGTTGCCGCGCGAGAAGCTCATTCCTGCCAGGAACGCGGAGTTCGCCGGCATCGCCGACGTGGCGCGCGAACTGGGAATGCTGCGCTGACATGACCGGCGGCGCCTTCACCCTCGCGGACGTGAGCGTGCGTTTCGGCGACACGGCGGCCCTCAGATCGGTGTCGCTGCACGTCGGCGTGGGGGAACTGGTGGCCCTGGTGGGACCCAGCGGTGCCGGCAAGACCACCCTGCTGCGCCTGCTCAACGGCAGCGCGCGGGCGGTGACCGGAATGGTGACCGCGGGCGAGCGCGACGTGGCCGGACTCGCTCCATCCGATCTGCGCTCGTTGCGCGCCTCCATCGGCGTGGTCCACCAGGATCTGCGTCTGGTGCCCAATCTGCGGGTGAGTCAAAACGTGCTGTCGGGCGGATTCGGGCGGCAAGGATTCTGGTCCGCGGTGCGTTCCCAGTGGCGACCGCGCCGCGCCGACCTCGGGCGGGCTCACGCTCTGCTCGACCGCGTGGGCATCGCCGAAAAGC
The DNA here is from genome assembly GCA_003353795.1 of bacterium. Classification (GTDB taxonomy): domain Bacteria; phylum Krumholzibacteriota; class Krumholzibacteriia; order LZORAL124-64-63; family LZORAL124-64-63; genus Glo-17. The sequence goes on along the minus strand of PIVY01000050.1, from coordinate 11,646 downwards.
TCTTCCACCGGGTCGACCGCCTGTCCGGCGGGCAGCAGCAACGGGTCGCCATCGCCCGGGCGCTCTACCAGGATCCCCGGGTGATCCTGGCCGACGAGCCCGTGGCCAGCGTCGATCCGGCGCGGGCCCGGGATACCGTGGAATTGCTGCGCGACATCTGCCGCGAGCGTGGACTGACCCTCCTGATGAGCCTGCACAACCTGGACCTGGCCCGCGAGTTCTTTCCGCGCCTGGTGGGCCTGCGCGACGGCCGGATCGTGTTCGACGGCGCCCCCAACGATCTCGACCGCGACCGCTTCGATGAGCTCTATCGACTGCCCGCGCAGGAGGTGTCCGATGACGGCACCTGACCGCGCCGCCATGGTCCGCGGGCCCGGACCGGTGGGAGCGAGGCTGGTGGTGCTGCTGCTGCTGCTCACCGCGGGCGTGTGGTCGGCCGTGACCCTCGACCTGGATCTGCGCGGTCTCTGGCCCGGTCGTGACGGCTGGCAGCTCGCCGCCGACTTCTTCGGCCGCGCCCTGACGCCTGCACTGTCCCACGAAGGTGTCGACATTCCGCCGGGAGCGCCGCCGCTTCTGGTGAGCGCCCTGCACGCGGCCATGCGCACGGTGATCTTCGCGGCCGCCGCCATGCTGCCCTCGGTGGTGCTGGGCCTGCTCCTTGGGTTCGGCGGCAGCACGGCCTGGTGGGCGTCGGCTCGTGCTCGTGGGCGGCGCGGTTCCGTGTCCGCCGGCGCGCGCCTGCGATCCACCGCGGGCCCGGCGATCAGCAGCGTCTGCCGACTCGTCTCCGCACTGCTGCGCTCGGTTCACGAACTGCTCTGGGCCGTGCTCTTCCTGGCGGCCTTCGGGATCACGCCCCTGGCCGCGCTGGTGGCCATCGCCCTGCCTTACGCCGGCACCCTGGCCAAGGTCTTCGCCGAGATGATCGACGAGGCGCCACGCCCCGCGGCCGGCGCCTTGCGAGAGGCCGGCGCCACGCCCGCCGCGGTGTTCTGCTTCGGGCTCCTGCCCGGAGCCCTGCCCGACATGACCGCCTACACCCTCTATCGCTTCGAGTGCGCCCTGCGGTCAGCGGCGGTGCTGGGATTCTTCGGCTTCCCGACCCTCGGCTACCACATCGCCGCCAGCTTCGAGAACCTCTACTACGGCGAGGTGTGGACCTACCTGTACGTGCTCGTGATCCTGGTCGTGGCCGTCGACTGGTGGAGCGGCCAGGTCCGCCGGAGGCTGGTCACATGAGCGCGCGGTCGGCGACCATCGACCGGTTGTACGGCGCGCGGCCCCGCAGCCGCTTCCTTCGCGTGAGCGCCTGGCTGGCAGCGGGCCTGGTGGTGGCCAGCTGGCTCGGCGGCGGCTTCCTGCGGGACCCGATCTGGACCGCGCGTCGGGCTGCGAATCTCCAGCGTTTCCTGGCAGAAGTGGCGCCCTATCCGCTACAAGGCCGACCGTTCGACTGGAGCGAGGCCTCGGTGTGGGCCGGCGACATCTGGCGCGATCATCTCGGCCAGGCCACGGCCGCGACCCTGGCCATCAGCGTGGTCGCCATTCTCCTGGCGGGCCTGCTGGCGTCGCTGTTCGCGGTCTGGGCTGCTCGCAACGTGTCGCGCCCCGATCCCTTCCTGGCCGGACCGCGCGCCGAGCCCCGCGTCCGCCGCTGGCCGTGGACGGCGGTGGTGGTGCTGGCCCGCGTCGTGCTCACCCTGCTGCGGTCCATCCCGGAGTACGTGTGGGCGTTCCTGCTGCTGGCCCTGTTCGGACCCACGGCCTGGCCGCTGGTCCTGGCGCTGGCCCTGCACAATGCCGGCATCCTGGGCAAGCTGTCGGCCGACATGATCGAGAACCTGGAAGGGCCGACCCTGGCAGCCCTGCGCGGCGCCGGCGCCAGCCGCGGGCAGATCGTTCTGGGCGGCGTGGTTCCGCTCTCGCTGAATCGATTCCTGCTCTACCTCTTCTACCGCTGGGAGACCTGCGTGCGCGAGGCCACGGTGCTCGGCATGCTCGGCATGGTGTCGCTGGGATTCTGGATCCAGGACGCTCGGGCCCGCAACCACTACGACGAGATGGTGCTGGCCATGGCCTGCGGCGCGTTGCTGGTGGTGATCGGCGATCTCGTCTCGGCGCTGGCGCGCGAGGTGGTCAGGCGGGCCTGAGCCGTCTATCGTGTGGCCGCCACCCAGGAACGAGGACGATTCGTGTCGAAACAGACGCCAGCCGGCGCGGCCAGCCGTGTACATCCCGACCGGGTGCGGGCCCAGCGCCCGGGACCCGTCGGCGACGGGCCCGTGATCTACTGGATGCGCCGCGACCAACGCGTCCGCGACAACTGGGCGCTGCTGTACGCCCAGGACCTGGCCCTGGTGCACGGACGATCCCTGGCCGTGGCCTTCGATCTGGTCCCGGAGTACCTCGGAGCGGCCCGCCGCCAGTACGCCTTCATGCTGGCCGGCCTGCAGCAGGTGGCCCGCGACCTCGAGGCCATGTCCATTCCATTCCTGCTGGTGACCGGCGATCCTGCTCGCGAGATTCCCGACCTCGTCGTGCGGTCCGGCGCCGGTGCGGTGGTCACCGACTTCCATGCCCTGCGCATCGGTCGCCGGTGGGATCAGGCGGTGGCCGAACGGCTGACCGTGCCGATGCATCTGGTCGATGCCCACAACGTGGTGCCCGTGTGGCGAGCGAGCGACAAGCAGGAGTACGCGGCGCGCACGATCCGGCCGAAGATCCAGCGCCTGCTACCCGAGTTCCTCACCGAACTGCCCGCGCCCGTGGCGCACCCGGTGCCCTGGACCGCCGCCGCACCGTCGCCCGACTGGGCCGCGGCCGCCCGCAGCCTGGAGGCCGTTGATCACGGTGCGCCGATCACCTGGTGCGAGCCCGGCGAGGCGGCTGCCCATGCCGCGCTCGACGCCTTCGTGACCGGCCGGCTCGACGGCTACGACAAGGCTCGCAACGATCCCACGCTGAACGGTCAGTCGGACCTTTCGCCCTACCTGCACTTCGGTCAGCTCGCAGCCCAGCGCGCGGCCCTGGCGGTTGCCCGGACCGATCGCGGCGACCACCGTGACGCCTTCCTCGAAGAACTCATCGTTCGCCGTGAACTGAGCGAAAACTACTGCCACTACAACGACGATTTCGACCGCTACGAGGGTCTGCCGGAGTGGGGCCGCCGCACCCTGGAGGAACACCTCCACGACGAGCGCGACCAGCTCTACGAGCTCGAACAGTTCGAGGCTGCCGCGACCGGCGACCCGCTCTGGAACGCGGCCCAGACCGAACTCGTCGTGCGCGGCAAGATGCATGGCTACCTGCGCATGTACTGGGCCAAGAAGATCCTCGAGTGGACCCGCGATCCCGGCGAGGCCCTCGACGTCGCCATCACCCTCAACGACCGCTACAGCCTCGACGGCCGCGACCCCAACGGCTACGTGGGCTGCGCCTGGTCCGTCGGTGGTCTGCACGACCGCGCCTGGACCGAGCGGCCGGTGTTCGGCAAGATCCGCTACATGAACCTCAATGGTTGCAAGCGGAAGTTCCGCGTCGACCGCTACGTCGACGCCATGGCGCGCCTCGTGCGGGAGGTCGGCTCGTGAAGGTGCACGTGCTCGAGCAGACCCAGGTCGTCACCGCGTCGCTGGACGAGGTATTCCCGTTCTTCGCCCGACCGGAGAATCTGGGGGAGATCACGCCGACGAGCATGGGATTCCAGGTGCTCACGCCCTCGCCCATCGTCATGAAGGAGGGGGCGATCATCGACTACGTGGTGCGCGTGGGCGGTCTGCCCATGCGGTGGCGCACGCTCGTTACCAACTACCAGCCGCCACACCGTTTCGTGGACGAGCTACTCCTAGGACCATACTCTTTCTGGCATCATACTCACACGTTCCGCGCCACGGCCGACGGCGGTACCGAACTGGGCGACGTGGTGCGATACGCCATGCCGCTGGGTCCGCTCGGCGATCTGGCTCACGCTCTGGCGGTCCGGCGGCAACTCGCGGGCATCTTTACCCACCGCCGCGCGGTCATCGCGCAGCGCTTTGCAGACGAGGAGACCAGGGCATGAACGACGACGGCAAGATCCTCGTGGGCGTGAGCACCTGCCTGCTCGGCGAGAAGGTGCGCTGGGACGCGGGCCACAAGCACGACCGCTACCTCACCGACATCCTCGGCGCGTACCTGGAGTTCGTGCCCGTGTGCCCGGAGGCAGAGGTGGGGATGGGCATTCCGCGAGAACCTGTCCACCTGGAGGGTGATCCCGCGGCGCCGTCGATGATCGGCAACAAGACGCAGGAAGACTGGACCGAGCGCATGAACCGCTGGTCGCGCCGCAAGGTCAAGGAACTGGTGCCGCTGGGACTGTCCGGTTACGTGCTCAAGAAGGGCTCGCCCAGTTGCGGCATGGAGCGCGTGCCGGTCAAGGGCGGCAAGGGCAACATGCCGCGAAAGGTGGGCGCGGGTCTGTTCGCGGCCGAGCTGATGCGTCGCCTGCCGTTGTTGCCGGTGGAAGAGGAAGGCCGTCTCAACGATCCCGGCCTGCGCGAGAATTTCGTCGTGCGGGTCTTCGCCTATCACCGGGTCCAAGCTCTGTTCGCGAGGCGGTACCGGCGGGGTGAGGTCGTGGCCTTCCACGCGCGCCAGAAGTACCTGCTCATGGCCCATAGTCCGAAGCACTACAAGGAACTCGGGCAGCTGGTGGCGCAGGTCAAGGACTACACGCCGGCGGAGTTTCGCGAGCGGTATGTGCGTAGCTACATGGACGCGCTAGTGGTGCGGGCCACCGTGCGCAAGAACGTCAACGTGCTGCAGCACCTGCTGGGCTACCTCAAGACGACCATCGGCGAGGCGGAGAAGGCCGACATCCTGCGGGTCATCGAGAACTACCGGCTGCGGCTGGTGCCGCTCATCGTGCCGTTGACGCTGTTGAACCACCACCTCAAGGTGCATGACGTGGCCTATCTTCTGGAGCAGGAGTACCTGCAGCCGGCGCCCGAGGAACTGGCCCTGCGCAACCACGCCTGAACTCGTCGGGCATCCGGCACTGGCGTCCGGGCCCGGTCATGCCGTATGCTCAGCATACCCCTGCTCGACAACCCGTTCCGCCGAGGTTCCCCATGCCGCGCATCGTGCTCGTGATCTGTTCCTGCGTGCTGCTCGCCACCATGGCGACAGCCGCCCCTCGTACCCTCGATCTGCCCGGTCCCGACAAGGCCGCGCTCCTGGACGAAGACGCCCTGAGGCTGGCCGAGCAGGGCGGCCCCGAGCGCTTCGCCTGGCCCCACGATCTCACGCTCACGGCCGACGACGGCGAGGGCTGGGACAGGCTGTCCGGTGGCGGCCATCGCTGGCAACTGGAGATCCGGGCGCCGGGCGCTTTGAGCCTCTGTTTCGGCTTCTCGCGATTCGCGCTGCCCTGGGGCGGCCGCCTGACCATCACCGGCGTGGCCGGCCTCCAGCGCGCTTACACCGCCGCCGACAATCGCGAGAGCGGTCAGCTCTGGACTCCGGTCGTGCTGGGCGATACCGCGCTCCTGGTGCTGGAACTCCCTGCCGGCGGACGCGACCAGTTCGAGCTGGAGCTTGCCCGCGTGGGCCGAGGCTACCGTGGGTTCGGCGAGCCGGTGGACGAGAAGGCGGGCAGCTGTAACATCGACGTCGTCTGTCCCGAGGGCGATCCGTGGCGCGCGGAGATCCGCAGCGTGGGGGTCTACCAGATCGGCGCGACCTGGAAATGCACCGGCGCCATGATCAACAACACCTCCGAGAACGGCCGGCCCCTCTTCCTGACGGCCAACCATTGCGCCGTCAATCCGAATAACGACGAGACCGTGGTGGTGTACTGGAACTACGAGAGTGAGAATTGCGGCGATCTCAGCGGCGGCAGTCTCGCCGATACCCAGGCCGGCACGACCTGGCTCGCGTCCTGGGCGCCCAGCGACATGACCCTGCTCGAGTTCACCGCCGCTCCCGATACCAGCTGGCACGTGACCTTCGCGGGCTGGGATCGCGGCACGTCCACGTCGATCTCCAGCGCCGTTACCATTCATCACCCCAGCACCGACGAGAAGAGCATCAGCTTCGAAGACGACCCGCTGGAGGTGACCGAGTACCTGAGCAACGCCGAAGTGGCCGACGGCACCCACTGGCGCGTGGTCGACTGGGATGCGGGCACCACCGAGCCGGGCTCCAGCGGCTGCCCGCTGTTCAATCCTCAGCATCGCATCATCGGCCAGTTGCACGGCGGCTATGCAGCATGTGGCAATGAAGACAGCGACTGGTACGGTCGGCTGTCGGTGTCCTGGCTCGGCGGCGAGACGCCTGAAACCCAGCTGGCGGCCTGGCTCGATCCCGGAGCAACCGGGCAGGGCATCCTGGGGCTCTACGACCCCAACGGCCCCGGCGTGCCGCCCGTCGATGTGCCCGAAGCGTTCGCCTTCGCCGGCGCGGTGCCCAATCCGGCCGTCGGCGCCGTGGCGGTCATCGAGTTCGATCTACCCCAGGAAGCGCACGTGAAACTCACGGTTTACGACGTGCGCGGCCGGCGAGTCGATCAGTTGCTGGACCAGACCATGCCTGCGTTCTACTACGCCATCACCTGGAACGATCCGGCCGCGCCGTCGGGCGTCTACTTCGCACGTCTGGAGACCCTGGGAGAGACTCAGACCCGCGCCTTCACGCTGATCCGCTGACGCCGGCGCCGCGCCACGGCCCCGATCACCGCGGCCACCACGGCGCCGGCCATGGCGATCCAGATGGTGAACCCGGTCCGTTGCCGTACGAGCGGCAGGGATCGGGTACCTTCACCCACCAGCACGTACCCGGCCCAGTGATAGGGGTGCTCGGTCTCCGGTCGGCTGCGCAGCCAGGCGCGCGTGCGTTGCAGGGCTTCGGCGGCGGTGTGGCCGCCGGACAGTTCGTCGTAGAACCGACGGCTGAACTGCTCGGCGTGGCGGTCGTCCACCGGCCAGAGCGTGGCCACCACCGCCGGAATTCCCGCGGACAGAAAACCCGACGCCAGGCCCAGCATGCCCTCGCCCGAGAGCACGGCGCTCGAGGCGCTGTTGCAGCTGGTGAGCACCGCCAGGCGCGCCTTCAGATTCTGCTCGGCCACGGCGCCGGCGAGCATGCGGCGAGGCTCGTCCACGGGGCCGAGGATCAGGGCGGAGCTCCAGGGCCGCTGCGCGTCGACCTCGGTGTGCGCGGCCACATGCAGGAGGTCGTAGTCGGCGAGATCGTGACCGCCGAGGGGCAGCCCGCGCGCGGTGTCGATCACGGCGTCCACGCCCGCATAGCGCCGGGCGAGCCACCGCACTTCCCGGGCGGCGCCATCCAGTGTGCCGCCCGCTCCGTCGCTGGCTCCGGCCAGGGCAAGTGTGCGCAGCGGATCCTGATTCTGACTCCCGCCACCCCGCCGCAGATTGGCCAGGAACGTGGCGGACGGAGTGCGCACGGGCGCCACACCGATCTCGTCGAAGAAGAGGGCCAACGGCACGCGGTGCAGGGCATCGTCCGGTGACCAGACCAGTGCCGACGCGCCGGTCAGCAGGTCCGGCAGACCGTCGGCGGTTGGCACGGATTCCAGTCGCGTGGTCAGGCCGGAGGCGAGGCTGGCGAGCGCGGTGATGGAGAAGGGGCGGTCGGGATGGTCCATCTGACCCTGGAGAACGTCCACGGCGGCGACCACGGCGTCGCGGCCCCGCAGCGGTTGCAACAGCATCGTGTCACGGGTTACCGCGAACACCAGGCCATGGCGTTCGCCCACGTAGCAGTCGAGGAAGACCTCGCCGTCGCGCAGCGCGTCGCGTTGCAACTCGCGCAGGGTCACCGGACGCGGGTCCGCAAGTTCCCGCCCTGGACCGAGGGTCCGCTCGAGCAGCGTTCGCGCCTTGTAGTGCTGCAACAGATCGAAGCATCGTCGCATGCGCTCGTGGGGCAAATCGTCTTCGGGGTAGACGAGCGTGAGCTGGGCCAGGGCCTCGAACATCCGCTGGGCCGAGCCGCTGCGACGCTCGCGCCAGATGGGGTCGTCGGGCAGGGTGCGGGTGTTCTCCCAGACCAGGAGCGCGTCCATGAGCCAGGGGCGGGCCGCCTCGGAACGCCCGGCCAGCAGCAGGGCCTCGCCGACCCGGCTCTTGAGCGACAGTTGCTGGTAGACCAGACCGGCCGCCTCGACATCGAGAGCCGCTTCGGCGAAGACGTCGGCGGCCCTGGCGTGCTCACCGCTGGCGGTGAGGATCGCTCCGCGGGTGACGGCCGCCTCGGCTCGCATGTGGAGGTCTCCCCGGGCGAACGAACTCTCGGTGGCGCGTTCGGCCACGACCAGGGCGGCGGCGAAACTGTCCTGCGAGGCCAGGGCGCCGGCGAGAGCCAGATTCAGCAGCAACTCGGACCGCGGGCGCAGGACGTCCGTCATGGCCAGACCGGCCCGAGCGTGGCGGGCGGCCAGCGCGGGGCGTCCCTGGTCCAGCCGTACCTGGGCCAGGTGCTCCAGCGAGCCCGGCAGCAGATCCCGGTAACCGGCTTCGGTGCACTCGGCGATGAGGCTCTCGATCGTGGACACGGACGCGTCCAGTTGACCCAGCTGCTGCTGGCAGCGCGCGATGTTCATGCCGGCCGGGAACGCCTCCCGGACATCCGCGGAAGCCAGGTTCAGCTGACGGGACTGCCGGTAACCCTCGAGCGCTTCGCCGGGACGCCCGAGAATTTCGAGCAAGCCAGCGTGGTTGTTCACAGCCGCGGCCTCGACCATGGAGATCCCGGTGCGTCGCCCCTCGCGCCGGGCAGTGGCGAACGCCGTATCGGCCCGGGCGAGCTGCCCCAGATTCCAGTAGCAGATACCCTGGCCATTGCGGCTCCACAGCACGGTGAAGCTGTCACCGGCGGTGATCGCCAGTGTGCCGGCGCGGGCGTAGAGGGATTCGGCCGTGGCGTAGTCGCCGCCCAGGCACAGGTCCCAGGCCAGACCGACGAGACCGCGGGCCTCGTAGAACGCCGTGTCGGATTCCCGGCCCAGGGTGGTGAGCCGCCGGTAGCAATCGGTGGACTCGTCGTGGCGCCCCTGCACCTCGTACGCTCGCGCGAGCCATAGCAACAGCCGCGCCACCGACACGCTGTCGCCCAGGGTGGTGGCCAGGTCGATGGCCTCCAGCAGATCGCCGGTGGCCTGGATGGGACGGCGGTGGAAGGTGTTCGCCGCGCCGCGGGCGCCGACCAGCCGCATGACGAAGGCGGAGTCGTCGTCGGCCCGGGCGCCCGGCAGATGCTCGGACACCAGCGCGGCCACGGCGTCGACGCCGCTCGTGTTGTTGAGTGTCTGGAGGCTGTCGAGAATCGCCTGCTGCGGCGGTGTCAGCACGGCCTCGTCGGCGGTGACCGGACCGGCGAGCAGCACGAACGCGGCTGCGAGCAAACCCAGCCGTCCGCATCGCCATGTCATGCCCCCCACGACGCGCATATCGATCCGATCTAGATCCAGCCCACCGCCTGCCAGAGGCGCGTGGCCGTGTCCTGCAGCAGCTTGGGCGCCACCGGAGGACCGTCTCCATTGGTGTAGACCTTGCGACCGCCCACCCAGACCGAGCCGATGTCCCACGGATGGAAATCGTAGAGCAGGTGGCTGAGCCAGGTGCCGGTGGTCAGCGGTGTCTTCTGGAAGTTGTCCAGGACGATGAAGTCGGCAGGGGCGCCCGCGCGCAGGCTGCCGAAGGGCTCGCCGAAGTGATTGCGAGCCAGCCGGTAGCCGCCGAACCAGAAGCGGGCGGCGCCGTCCAGGTCGAGATCCTGCGGCTCCGATTCGCGGCCGCGGAAGTAGGTGGTGCGCAGCTCGCCCCACATGTTGTCGTCCAGGGCGTTGGTGCCCAGGGCCACGTGATCGCCCCAGCCGCGCAGGCCGGCGCGACCCACGCTGCTGTTCATGTTGGAGCGGCCGCAATGCACCAGCCAGGCTCCCGCCTGATCGACGCGGGCCAGCTCGCCCTCGGTGAGGTCGACGGCGTGGGCGATCAGGGTGCCGGGGCGGATGAGGCCGGCGTCCATGAGCCGGTCGACGGGGTCGGACCAGCCTCGCTGGCGGCAGATCTCGCGATCCTCGGGGCTCTCGCCCACGTGGATGTGGGTGGCGACGTCGTAGCGGTCGCAGATGGCGGCCAGTTGCTTGAGGGTGCGGTCCTCGAGCGTGAAGCTGGCGTGGGCGCCGACGGTGCTGCGGAATTGTGCCACGCAGCCGTCACGCTTCTCCTTGCGCCGGGCGAGATAGCGCTCGGTCTCCTCGAGGGCGGCGTCGCGCACGCCCTTGCCGCCGCGGTCGGACACCTCGTAACAGAGATCGGCGCGCACTCCGACCTGTCCCAGGGCGCGCTCGACCTCGGTGAGGGAGCCGCGCACGAAGCTGGGACTGGAGTGGTTGTCGAAGATGAGCGTGGTGCCGCAGCGGACGGCATCCCAGGCGCCGGCGGCGGCCGAGAGGTAGATCGAGTCCTTGTCGAGGCAGCGGTCCAGATTCCACCAGACCTCGCTGAGGTGTTCCTTGTAGTCGTCGGGGCGCCGCGGGGGCAGGGGCGCGCCGGCGGTCAGCGACATGTAGAGGTGCATGTGGCCGTTGATGTTTCCCGGCAGCACCGTGGCGCCACCCAGTTCGATGACCTGCTCGCCGTCCTGGGCCTCGAGCCCCGGACCACGCTCGACCACCCGGCATTGCGAGATGCGCAGATCCACGTCCTCGACCCGGGGATCGGGCGCGCCATCGAGTTCGGCGGGGAAGTAGTCGAGCACGCGGCCGCCCTTGATGAGCAGTCGGGCGCTGGTGTCGCCACCGTTGGGGGTGTGCTGGTCGCTCACGGAGGCTCCTTTGCGGGACCGGTCGGACGGGCGGACGGACATGAAGCTTCGCAGACAAAGAAATCGCTGGCGTTCCGCAGGGCAACATCATACATGGTGGCGGGGAAGGGAGATACCCCATGCTGATGCTGGAACTGCAAGGCCTCGGCCGCCGCTTCGACGATCTCGTCGCCGTCGACAACCTCGATCTGGCGGTACCGGCCGGCCGCGTCGTGGGACTGCTCGGGGCCAACGGCGCCGGCAAGACCACCACCCTGAACATGCTGACGACCCTGCTCGAGCCCAGCGAGGGCACCGCGCGTGTGGCCGGTCACGACATCCGCAGCGAGGTCATGGAGGTGCGCCGGCGCATCGGCTACGTGCCCGAGCACGGCGCAGTCTACGAGGGGCTCACCGCGCGAGAGTACCTCGAACTGGCTGCGCTGCTCCACGATCTCGACCCTGCCGTGGGGCTGCGCCGGGCCGAGCGCCTGCTGGCCCATTTCGACCTCACCGACGCCCTCGACGACCGTCTTGCCGGTTTCTCCAAGGGCATGCGCCGCAAGGTCCTGGTGGCGGCCGCGCTGCTGCACGACCCGCCGGTCCTGTTCCTGGACGAGCCCATGGACGGCCTTGACGTGGCCAGCCAGCGCCGCCTGGCCGACCTGCTGGTCCAGCTGGCCGGCGACGGCAAGACGGTACTCTACTCCAGCCACGTGCTGCAGCAGGTGGAGGAGATCTGCGAGTATCTGGTGCTGATCCACGAGGGCCGCCTGCTCTGGCAGGGCGCCGTGGCCGATCTGCGGCGTGAGCACCAGGACGCCCCGCTCACCG